>CAZOFQ010000023.1:0-16166 GCA_964579105.1 uncultured Lachnospiraceae bacterium | reverse complement strand
TGACCATTGAGGAACTTGACATGTCTGTACGTAGCTTCAACTGCTTGAAGCGCGCGGGCATTGATACGGTTGAAGATCTGACCAACCGCACCGAGGAGGACATGATCAAGGTCCGCAATCTCGGTAAGAAATCGCTGGAAGAAGTTATCCAGAAATTGCACTCGCTTGGACTCGGCCTGAAAAAGGAAGAGGAATAAGCGAGAGAAGTAAAGAATCAATTAGGAGGGAAATACAATGCCCGGAAAACTTGGCAGACCTACGGCGCATCGCAATGCAATGCTTCGCGGTCTTGTAACTTACCTGCTTGAGAACGGTTCCGTGGAAACCACGCTCGCGAGAGCTAAGGAAGTTCGTTCCATGGCAGAAAAGATGATTACGCTTGGCAAGAAGAACACGCTTGCCACTCGCCGTGCCGCACTGGCTTATATCACCAAGGAGGATGTCGTGTCCAAGCTGTTCAACGAGATCGCTCCCAAGTATGAGTCCCGCAACGGCGGCTATACGCAGATCTTCAAGATGGGTCCCCGTCGCGGTGACGCAGCCGAGATGGCACTCATCAAGCTGATCGAAGACTAATAGCAAAAAACTCCCGACCGCTGTCGGGAGTTTTTTTATTCCTTTAAAGCGCGCCAGAGCGCGTCCGTGTCACGCAAGGTGTTGAATATGCCGAAGCTCAGGCGCACCGCACCGCCCTGCGGTGTGCCGAGTGCCTCGTGTGCCAGCGGCGCGCAATGGTATCCCGCACGCACGCAGATGCCCTTGGCACAAAGGCGGCTTGCAATTTCCGTGGCGGGCAGCCTCTCATGCGAAAAGAGCAGAACGGCGCCGGGATATTCGCCAAGAAACACGCGATAGCGGGGAAGTGCTTCCAAGCGCTCCCGTGCGGCGCAGAACAGCATCGCATCGTGCTTCATAATGTGCTCCAAGCCGTACTCACGCACCGCTTTTACCCCCGCAAGCAGACCTGCAATGGCGGGTGTTGACGGTGTTCCCGCCTCGTAGCGCTCGGGTGCTTCCTGCGGCATCTTGTCGGAAAGGGAGTCCACTCCGCTACCTCCCTCCAACAAGGGAAGGGGGTCAAAGCCTTCTCCGAGCGCAAGAATGCCGGCACCCTGTATTCCATAGAGCGCTTTATGGGCGGGGGCGGCGAGCGCATCGATCTTCATCTCCCGCATGTTAATGGGCAGATGCCCTGCGGATTGCGCCGCGTCCACCACAAAAGAAAGACCCCTCGCTCGGCAAAGCAGCCCGATCTCACCCAAGGGCAAAGAGACGGAGCAAATATTGGAGGCGTGTACGCAAACAACGGCAACGGTGTTGGGGCGTATGCGCCGTGCGATGCCGTCAAGAAGCTCTTGTGTGCTTTTTCCGATCACGGGGAACGTATCAAACGATACGCCGCGTTCCTCACGTAAGCGGCAAAGCGGACGTCGCACGGCGTTGTGCTCCAGCTCCGAGATCAGCACGTGATCTCCTTGCTGTAAAAAGCCCTTTAAAGCCAGATTGAGCGCGTGGGTGGTATTGTGGGTGAAAACAATGCGCTCGGGCGCGTTAAGCCCCAAAAAATCAGCCAAGCTCTCGCGGCACGCATAGATCCTTTCTGCGGCAGCCAGAGCCAGCGTATGGGCACCTCGCCCGGGATTGCCGCAATCGTGCTTTAAGCATTGCTCCACCTCTTTGTATACACGATGGGGCTTGGGGAAGGTGGTGGCGGCGTTGTCTAAATAGATCACGACGGTATCGTCCTTTTGAAAAATTGTGAAACGGGAATACGCGCCTGTGCAAGTGCGCGCTGTACCGAGGGGCGCATCGAACAAGGGAAGGAAATGCCAAAAGCGCATCCGCGACGTGTTTCGTGTGCCGAAAGTGCCTGTACTTCGCTGACGATGCCCTCCCTCAATAGGATATGCTGTGCCTTGATTGCCATGGTCGTTGTGCCGATCGCGGCAATGCAAAGCTCTTGATAGGGAATAGACATGATTTGCACCTCCTCTATTGTTATTCTATGCTGCGTTTGCGCATAAAGTGCCGAAAGCAGAGCACTTTTGTGTTTTGAAAAGAGGGGAATGTCCTTGACAAACAAGCGCTCATCCTGTATAATATAAATTAGTATTTGTTTGTTTGATATCGGCTTATAATCAAGCCTTAAGGAGAGGAGAGGGAGCAATGCTAAAGGTTCTTATGGATAAGATCAAAGAAGCGCTGATTTCGGTTATTCCTATCTCGGCTATCGTGTTTGTGTTGGCAGCTACACCTCTGCTTTCTCTCACCGTTACTGAGGTAATTGCATTTGCGATATGTTCGCTTTTACTCGTGCTGGGCATAGGGCTGTTTAATTTGGGCGCGGATATGGCAATGACGCCTATGGGCGTGCAGGTCGGTGCGGGGCTTTCCAGATCCCGCCGTGTGGGGCTTTTGCTTGGCACCTGCTTTGTGCTTGGCGTGCTCATTACCGTGGCAGAGCCTGACCTTTCCGTGCTTGCCACGCAAGTGAGCGATGTGATTCCGCCTACACGTCTTATTTTGTTCGTGGGCGTGGGCGTGGGGCTGTTTTTGCTGCTCGCGGTGTTGAAGATCCTGACAAAAACCTCGCTGTCCTCCATGCTGTTGTTCTTCTATATGCTGTTGTTTGCGCTGTGCTCGTTGGTGTTTTTAAACGGGAATCAGTCGCTTTTGCCGCTTGCGTTTGATTCGGGCGGTGTGACCACGGGACCTATTACCGTGCCCTTTATTATGGCACTCGGTACGGGTATTGCGGGCGTTTTGGGCGGTAAAAACACAAAGGAAAACAGCTTCGGTCTTGTGGCGCTCTGCTCCGTCGGCCCCATTCTTGCAGTAATGCTGCTTGGCGTTTTTGCGAAAGGCGACCTGACCTATGCGCTTCCCGTATACAGCGTTGAGGCAAATCTCGGCTTATCGTTGCTTTCCACGGTGGGCACCATCGCCTGGGAGGTTGCGCTGGCACTTTTGCTGATCGTGGCGTTTTTTGCCGTGCTGCAATTCACCTGCCTGCATTTGCCCCGCGCGATCCTTGCACGCATCGGTGTGGGCTTGGCGTATACCTTTGTGGGGCTTGTTGTGTTCCTTTCCTCGGTTACCGTGGGCTTTATGCCCATTGGCTATAAGATCGGCTTGCAGCTCTCTGCGAATCAGTGGTTGCTCGTTGTGTTCGGCTTTATCATTGGATTTGTGGTGGTGCTTGCCGAGCCCGCCGTTCACGTGCTCAACCGTCAGGTGGAGAATATCACCAACGGTACGGTCAGCCGCCGTTCTATGGTGATAGCACTTTCTGTTGGCGTGGGGGTTTCTATCGGGCTTTCCATGCTGCGTATCATTCTTGGATTCAGTATCCTGTACTATCTGATCCCCGGTTATTTTATTTCTCTCGGACTTTCCTTTTTCGTGCCAAAAATGTATACTGCCATCGCGTTCGACTCGGGCGGTGTAGCCAGCGGACCGCTGACCTCCAGCTTTATCCTGCCCTTGGCGATCGGTGCATGCGTGGGTGTAAGCGGCGTCTCCTCCGTACTGGAGAATGCGTTCGGTATCGTTGCTATGGTTGCCATGACGCCGCTTATCACCATTCAGGTGATGGGCTTCCGCGCCGTGCTTGCCGCTAAGGTGCGCGAAAAGATCATGCTGAAGAATATTCTGGATGCGGATGACGAACAGATCATTCGCTTTATGTGAGGAGGGGCGATATGGCAAGAAAAAAACAAAACGCTTCCATGCAAGCCCCGCAAGGGCTAAAGCTGCTCATTACCATCGTCAATCGCGAAAAAGCGGATTTTTATATGGACCTGCTGCAGAATTTTGAGGTCAATATGCAGTTCTGCAGCGTGGCGCGCGGTACGGCAGGCTCGGACATTCTGCAAATGATGGGTCTTGCCGAAAGCGAAAAGATGGTGATCTTTAGCGTGATCCGCGAGGATCGCGTCAAGCCCGCATTGGAGATGCTTGCAACGCGCTTTGCCACCATCAAGGGGGGCAAGGGCATCGCCTATACCGTGCCCATGAGTGGCATGATCGGCGTTTCGCTTTATCAATTCTTTTGTAATAACCGTCGCTTGAGGGAGGAAAACTGACATGGCATATGCATACGAAATGATCGTTTGTATCGTCAATAGCGGCTTTAGCGATGCCGTGATGAGTGCCGCACGTGAATTCGGCGCAAAGGGCGGCACTGTGCTTGGTGCGCGCGGTACGGCAAATCAGGAGGCAGAGACCTTTTTCAAAATCACCATTCAGCCCGAGAAGGAGGTCGTGCTGATCTTAGTGCCTGCCAAGATCAAAGACGATATCCTGCACGCCATCTACCAAAAGGTAGGGCTTGCGACCCCGGGGCAGGGCATTGCGTTTACCTTGCCTGTAGAAAATGCCGTGGGTCTTCCCGACATGCAAAATCAATAATTCACACGACGCACTTATAATCTTCACCAAAATAAGGTAGTATAATATCAGCTTACGAAAAGGAAGTACGGTATGTTCGGGTATGTTAAAACACAGCGTAGCGAGCTGCGCATCCGCGAGTACGAATATTACCGTGCCTCTTATTGTGGGCTTTGTCGCTCCATGGGCAAATGCACGGGGCAATGCTCGCGTATGCTTCTCAGCTATGATTTTGCCTTTCTTGCGAGCGTGCGCATGGAGCTGTGTGAGGTAACGCCTGCCTTTCGAAAAAGGCGATGCCTCGCGCATCCGTTGCGGCGGCGCAATATGATGGAGCAAAACGAGCAATTGGATTACTGTGCGGCGGCTTCTGCGATCCTTGCTTATGAAAAATGCCGTGACAACGTTGCGGACGAGCACGGATTTTCACGCCTCAAGGCTCGACTGCAGTGCTTGCTTTTGCGCGGTGCATATCGGCGTGCAAGAAGGCGGCTGCCGCAGCTTGCACAATGCGTGAGAGCACATTTGGAGAGGCTTGCCGCCGCTGAGCGCGAGGCGAGCCCTTCGGTGGATACCGTTGCGGCGATCTTCGGCGATCTGCTGGCAGACGTCAGCGCTCACGGTCTTGAGGGAGAGGCAAAGCGCCTTGCCCGAAAGATCGGCTTTGAAACGGGTCGTTTTATCTACATATTGGATGCCGTAGACGACTTGGAGGAGGACGTGAAAAGGAAGCGCTTTAACCCCTTCCTGCTGCTGTACGGCGGACCGCTTGACGAGGAAGCCAAGCGAAGCGTGAAGGATGCATTGATCGCATGTCTTTTCGATTTGGAAAGCGCGTTTGATCTGATGCCGCGTGCGGAGGATCCCACAAGGCGTGAAATTTTGAATAACATTCTGTATCTTGGTATGCCGCAAACGCTCACGCGCGTGCTCTGCGGTAGCAGGTGCAACAAGGAGGACTACAACCATGAGCAACAACCCCTATAAGGTGTTGGGCGTTTCTAAGGACGCTACCGATGAGGAGATCAAGCAGGCGTATCATGAATTGGCACGCAAGTATCATCCCGACCGTTACAGTGACAGCGATCTTTCCGATCTTGCAAGCGAAAAAATGAAGGAGATCAACGCCGCGTACGAGGAGATCCAGCGTCAGCGTGCGGGCGGTGCCAATCAGGGTAATACGCAACAAAATTACGGCAGTGCAGGCAACGGTAATTATAACCGCAGCAACTATTCCTACGATGCACAGAACAAATTCGTGCTTATCCGCAACTGCATCAATGCAGGTAACATCACCGAAGCGGAGCGCTTGCTGCAGGAGATCAGCACCAATGACCGCGGTGCGGAATGGCACTTTCTCACGGGCTGTGTACTGCTGCGCAAGGGCTTTTACGTGGATGCACAGCGCGCATTTGATACGGCATACCGCATGGAGCCCACCAATAACGAGTATTTCCGCGCCAAGGAGCAAATGCATCAGCGCTCGGGGCAGTTCGGTGGCGGCTATCAAACGGGACGCACGCGCGGCAATTGCTGTGATTGCGACATCTGTTCCTCGTTGATCTGTGCAGACTGCTGCTGTGAGTGCATGGGTGGAGACCTGATCTCCTGCTGCTGATATGCAAAGAAATCTCAAAAGCACCCGCGCGCTCGCAGTTTCGGCAGTGCTTTCGGCGCTGGGCGTGATATTGCTTGCGCTCGGCTCGCTCGTGCAGGTCTTGGATCTGACCATGGCAGTGCTTGCCTCGATTCTCGTGATTTTTGCCGTGATCGAGCTTGGCGGTAAATATCCGTATTTGATCTATGCGGTCACAGCCGTGCTTTCCGTGCTGCTGGTGCCCTCCAAATCTGCGGCAATGGTCTATTTGTGCTTTGCGGGATATTATCCCATTCTCAAGGCGGTGCTGGAGCGCCATCTCCCTCGGTTTTGGTGTTGGGTAGTGAAGATTTTGATCTTTAATGCAGGACTAGCGTTATCGCTGCTCCTGATGCTGAAGGTGTTTTTGACCTTTACCGTGCCCGCTGCTTGGTATTACGCACTGATCCCGCTGCTTAGTGTGGTGTTCGTGCTGTATGACGTGGCACTCACAAGACTGATTACCCTGTACCTTACAAAATGGCAGCAGCGGTTTCGCTTCTTACACAAATAACGCTTGTTCTCCTCGCCTTTTGGCGAGGAGAGCTTTTCTTTTTCCAAATTTGCATAAAACGGGAAGGCGATGGAAGACTAAGTTTGAAAGAGAGGGGAACGGTATGAGAAAAACATGGATTCCTACCCGTTGCGGTATTCGCTCGGCAGGCTCTGTCGTGGGGCGCTTGGAAAAAGAGGGACCGATCGGAAATTGCTTTGATCTTCATAGCGAGGATGATCGCTTTGCACAAAAAACGTGGGAGAAGGCAGAATCTGAAATGCAACGCCTTGCCCTGAACACGGCGCTCGCAAAGGGAGAGCTGTGTGAGAAGGAGATCGACGCGATCTTTGCGGGGGATCTGCTCAATCAATGTGTGGGTGCGGCGTATGGTCTGAAGGATTTTTCCGTGCCCTATTTCGGATTGTACGGTGCATGCTCTACGGCATCCGAGGGGCTTTCGCTTTCTGCCCTGCTTGTGTCGGGCGGAGCGTTGCGCCGTGCCGCCGCCGTGGCGTCGTCGCACAATTGTACCGCGGAGCGGCAGTATCGCTCGCCCATTGAATACGGCGGTCAGCGTGCGCCGACCGCGCAATGGACGGTGACGGGCGCGGGCGCCTTTGTGGTAGCACCGCCCGAGGAGTCACAGGTCCTCATACGCGGCGTATCCCCGGGAATGGTAGTGGAAAAGGGCGTACGCGATGCCGCCAACATGGGTGCGGCAATGGCTCCCGCTGCGGCGGATACGCTGTTGCGCTTTTTTGCGGATACGCATACCGTCCCCACGGATTTTGACCTGATCGTTACGGGAGATCTTGGGTTTGAGGGTGGTAGCATTTTGTGTGAGCTGATGCACATGGAGGGCATGGATATCGCGCCTGTGTTCAACGATTGCGGTATGATGATCTACAATCGCGAGGTACAGGACACGCACGCAGGCGGCTCGGGCTGCGGATGCTCTGCCGTGGTGCTCGCCTCCTATCTCATGCCCAAGATCGCAAGAGGAGAGCTGCACCGCGTGCTGTTTCTGGGTACAGGTGCGATGATGAGTCCGCAATCGGTACAGCAGGGGCAATATATCCCCGCTATCGCACATCTTGTGTGCATTACTTCAAAGGAGGAAGGGGCATGGCAATTTTCCTGAAGCTTTTATGGGCTTTTTTGTTCGGTGGATTACTTTGTGTGATCGCGCAGCTCCTGATAGATAAAACCAAGCTGACCCCCGCACGCATCCTTGTGGGATACGTGGTGGCGGGTGTGCTTTTGGGAGCGCTGGGGCTTTACCGCCCGTTTGCAGAGCTTGCGGGTGCGGGAGCAACAACGCCCCTCTCGGGCTTTGGGTATCTGATCGCCAAGGGCGTACGCGAGGCGGTGGACGCGCAAGGCCTGCTTGGTGCGTTTACGGGGAGTCTCACCGCGGCGGCAGGAGGCACGGCGGCGGCGCTGTGCCTGGGGCTTTTGGCGGCGGCGATCTGTCACGGCGGCAAGCCTCGCTTTTGAGCGTTGTCTTTTGCGCAGAACAAAAAGCGCAAAATGATGCAGTCACTATTCTTTTGTGCAGAAAGAGCCGCAGGCATCGATATCGATGCCTGCGGCTCTTTTTAATTGCTTTGCTGTCTTGTGAAATACCCCTGCGGATGCGAGCAAACAGGGCAGATCGCGGGCGGCTCTGTGCCCGTTACCACGTGTCCGCAATTGAGGCAGATCCACTTGGTCTGCGGATCCTCGGCGCGGAACACGGTGCCGTTTTTGAGCTCGTTCATCGCGTTCAGATAATTTTGCTCGTGCTGCTTCTCAATGGCGGCTACCTTTTCAAACAGGTCTCCGAGGGCGTCAAAGCCTTCCTCTCTTGCCTCCTTGGCAAATTGGGCGTACATCGTTTCCCATTCAAAATGCTCGCCCCCTGCCGCCGCCTCCAGATTGCGCTCGGTCGCGCTGTAGCCGCCGAGATAGCGAAACCAGATCTCAGCGTGCTCCATCTCATTGCCCGCCGTAGTCTCAAACAGCTTTGCCACGTCTACAAACCCGTCAGCCTTGGCTTTCTTTTCAAACCACTTGTAGCGCAGATAGGCTTGCGATTCGCCACTCAGTGCCGTGTGTAGATTTTGTGCGGTCCTCGTACCCTTGAGTGCCTCGGGGTCCACACCCTGCTTCACATAACTTGCCATAAAAACTCCTCCTTGCATTTGAGTTCAAGAAGGAGTATTGCCAAAAAACACCTGTCTATTCGGCACGGAATTCTTTTGCCAAGATCGCATAGGTGCCAATGTCGCGGTAGAGCCCTTTTACAAGCATGGCGTCACGCGTCACACCCTCAAACCGCATGCCCAGCTTTTCCATCACGCGGCGGGAGGCGGTATTTTCTATCATGTAGCGCGCCTCGATACGGTTGAGATTCAGCACCGAAAAGCCGAAGCGCAGCACCCGCCTTGCCGCTTCTGTGACAAGCCCCTTGCCGCGGTGGTCGGGGTGGAGCACGTAGCCAAGCTCCGCGCGGTTGTTGTGGCAATCGATGCTTGCGAAGCCGCACGTGCCGATCATATGTCCCGTAGCCTTATCTATCATTGCCCACTCGTAGTGCGCGCCGATGCGGTAGCGCCCCGCAAGATATTCCAGATATTTTTTTGTGTAATCCACATTGGGATGGGGCCGCCACAAAAGATATTTGGTCACCTCGGGATCCTTTGCGTAGTCATACATATCGGCGGCGTCCTTCACGTGCATAGCGCGCAAGGTCAGTCGATTGGTTTCCAGTTCGGGGATGTGGGAGAAGATTTGCAGCAGAGTTTCCTTTTTCATAATTGCCTCCGAGGTGAGATGAGAATATTATACTGTATTTCTCTTGTCGGTGCAAGAGAAATTTTACAAGAGTACAAAATTCGCTTGTTTTTTCGCCCTATGCGAGGTATAATAAAAGCATCTTATGTCGGAGGGTCATTATGGAGCAGCTGTTGCACGATTGCCTGTTTCCCGTTATGCTGGGATCAAATACGCTATGTCACGCCTGTGTGCGACAAATGCAAAAGCAATACCGTGTGAGCAGCACGGTGCTTACGGGCAAACGCGCGATCACCCTGCGGTTTTTGCCCACGGTAACACTTGTTGACGCCCCGCCCACGCTTTCGGATGAGTTGCTGCTGACCATTTTGCACGACGTGGAGCTCTCGGGCGGTGCGCGCGTGCCGCTGTTGATCGTGTGCGACAGCAAATATGCGGATTTTGTGGAACGGAATCGTGCCGTGCTGGAGCCGCGGTTTATTTTGCGCCGCGCCGAGGAGCTTTTGGGGGAGGAATACGTATGAATTTTGAACAGCTCTTTGAGGATGTCTCCTTCCGTCACGCCGAAAACAGCGAGCAGGACGTCTCAGGGCGCGTGTTGGAGCGTGTGATCACCTCGCCCGAGCCCGAGGCGAAAAATACGGTTTACGTTGCCGTAAGAACGGGAATAGAGGATACCTCGCGCGGCATGCGTGCGGCTTACGCCAACGGATGCCGCGTGTTTGTATGTCGCAACGCCGATTTTGCGGCAAAGGATGCTACGGTGCTGCTCTTGGATGAGCCCGAACGGATTCTTGGCGAGCTTGCCGCGCGCTTGTACGGATACCCCGCAAGAGAACTGACCGTGATCGGCATTACGGGCAGTGCGGGCAAGAGCTCGGTCGCCATCATGCTTGCACAGCTCCTGCGCCGCGTGGGAATTGCGGCGGCGACGCTTACCACGGACGGGCTCTCGATTGAAAAACGCTTTTCTCCGCACGGTGCTAAGGTTCCCGATGCCGCACAGATCCAAGGGATATTGCGAGAAATGGCAGACGCGGGAACGGAGGTGGCGATCCTGGAGCTTTCCGCGTATCAGCTGCGCCATTTTGCGGCAAACGGAATCGATTTTACCGCGATTTTACTGACCGATCTGTTCCCCGAAGGGGAAACGCCTGCGGAGCGTGCCGCCTTTGAAGGAGCGCGCGTGGCAAAGCAACGGCTGCTGGCGATGTCCGCCGCGGTCACGGTGCTTCCTGCTCGGTGCGAGCTTGATACGGGTGCAGAGCGAGTGCTCCGTTTTGGACAGGGCGGTGATTTTTACGCCGTACAGGAGCAGTCCTTTTATGCCGTGGGCGTTGGTGTCGGCACACGCTTTTTGCTGTGTGAGAACGGGGAGGCTGTCTCGGTTGCTTTGCCGCTTGCAGGTGCATGCGCCACAGAAAACGCACTTTGCGCCGCGGCACTGGCACGTGCTGTGGGGATGACGCTGCCCGATATCGCCGAAGGCTTATCCCATGTTCGTACGTTTGGACGTATGGAATGCGTGGCGGCACGCGACGGACGCATGGTTTACATAGATTCCGCCTATACACCGCAAGCGCTGAAGCGCTCGTTACAATATCTGTGCGGTATCACCGAGCATCGTCTTTGCGTGCTGCTGGGGTCGGTTGGCGGACGCGCGCGAGAGCGCCGTGCTCCCTTGGGGTACGTGGCGTGCAAATATGCCGATTATGTGTATCTCACCGCCGATGATCCCGATACAGAGGATCCGCGGGTTATTTGTGAGGAAATGCTTGCGGGCATGGAGGAAAAGGAGCGTGCCTGTATTTTACCCGACCGCCATCGCGCTATTGCGCGTGCCATACGTGAAATGCGACAGGGCGACGTGCTGCTGCTTGCGGGAAAGGGTGCGGACGCCTTTCAATTGGTGGGCGGTGTGCGCTTGCCGTTTTGCGAAGCGGAGATCGTGAAGAGAGCGCTTGCAGAGCTTTGAGCGAGGAGATATTGATATAACTCTTGACTTTTCTTCTTATATTGTGTAAAATAAAAGAGAATAGTGAGTTGAAATCCCCGCATACGGGGTGAGTTTTCCAAAAAGGAGGAACCCACCGTGTCCAAGAATAAGTCGCAAGAGGAGAAAGTCGGCGAGAAAGCGACTCCTCAAGGTCAGGAAACGGCGCCCGAAAAGGCAACGAATACAGCGAAAAAGTCCGCCACAACGAGTGCGACGAAAAGATCTTCCGAAGCCGATCAAGCAGGCAAAGCCAAAAGTGCTGCTAAAAAAGGCACGGCGTCAAGCACCAAAAAGAGTACGACGGCAGGCGCTAAAAAAAGCACCGCCGCCAAGAAAAGCACCGCCGCCAAGAAAAGCACCGCCGCCAAGAAAAGCACGGCAGGCACAAGCAAAAGCACGACCGCGCGCGCTGCCGCAAAAAAGGAAAAGGAGCAAGCCGAGGAGCAAGCGGCGCAGACAACGCCAAGCGAGACGCCCGCCGCCCCCGTGCAGGAGAGCTTCGCACAGCAGCCCGATGCTTTCGTGCAGGAGGACGCCGTAAAGGGCACGCCCCTGCTGGAGGCGCCCGCCTCCAATCTTCCCTCCGCGGGGGGGCACGGCGGCGCTGTGAAAACCGCAGTGCCTCCCGTCAAATTTCCCGAGCTCGTGCGGGAGCGCCGCAATTTCTTCGGTATGTTTTTGATGTTTTTTGTGATCGGTGCCGTGCTGCTGGCATCTATCCTGATCTTTTTGTATCGCCCCACCGCCTATGCCGAGCGTACCAATTCCGTGCAGTTTTTCTACCGCGCGGAAAGCGATTCTACCGTCATTACCGTAAACGGCGCGCAGGTGGGAGAGAGCTACGCGGGCAAATGCACCGCACACGCTTACGATAACACGGGCGATACCTCCGCCGCGCTGATCGGCGGCACGCTTTATCTGATCGACGGCCGCGACGTGACCGCCCTTTGCTCCGAGGTCGCGGATTTTGTGATCTCCCAAAACGGAAAGGCACTGGCGTACCGCACGGCGGAAAATAAGCTTTACTATTGCACGCTGGGGCGTGAGATCACGACCTCGCTGATGTCAAGCGACACGCGCGATCCTCGCTACTGCCTCTCCCCTAACGGAAAAGAGCTGTTCTATACTTACGTGCGCGAGGAGCACACGCGCATTGAACTGTACTCCACCACCAACAACAAGCCGCAATTTGCAAGGGTAACGGATTATATCCCCGTGGCTGTGGCAAACAACTGCGCCTTCGTCTATTATGCCGATGCCAACGACGGCACGCTTTATTACTATAAAAACGGTGCCGACGCCCCCATCATTTGCTATAAGGGTGAGGACCCCTATACGCTGGCATTCAATCGCGATTTCAGCGAGCTTCTGCTTTATACCGCGGGCGGCACGCAGCTTTACCAAAACGGCAAGCAGACCGTGATCCCCGCACTCAAGGCAGGCGAGAATTTGGAATTTCTTGCAAACAAGCGCGCCGAAACGCGCGTGCTGCCCACGGCGTACCAATATCTGGTCAAAACCTTTGAAAAGGGCTATTACTTGAAAAGTGGCAATGCCGAGGACGGCACGATGCTGATGTATCTGGGCAGCAAGGGCGACCTTACGCTGGTGCATTACGTGAGAGAGGACGTCGGCAAGCCCGTTGTCACGGATAAGGGCGTATATTTTCTTGCAGTGCAGACACGCTCGGACGTGGAAACGCTCATGCATTTGCGTTACTGTGAGATCGGCAAGACAGAGTCGGAGCTGTTGTATCAGGATGTGCTGGAATTCTGCGTCAATACGGATGGCAGCCGCGTGATGTATACGGATCAGCAGGGCGCACTGCTCACGATGCGAAGGGGCGAGGTGCCCACACGTCTTGCAGACCAGATCAATCAAAATACGCTGTGTGTGACGTCTGACGATGCGTTTTATTATTACGTTGGCACAGAGCTTTATATCAGCGACAACGGCGAGACGCCGCGCCTTGCGCGCGCCGACGCCTCCTCGCTTTTCCTGGATGTGCACACGGCATATTTCGTTGTGCCCGAGGGAGAGGGGGAAGTCTTCACGGTATACAGCAATCACCGTAACCGTCGGCGTGATACGCTGATCGGTAACGGCATATCCGAGGTGTTTGGATAAAAAATCCGACGGATGCACGTGCATCCGTCGGATTTTTTTAAACTGCAGCGGGAACGGGGGCTTTCCTTTGAGAGGTCACACGGTAGCTTGTGACACCCAGTACCGTTTCCCCGTCGACCTGCAGGGCGTTGGGACGGTCAAAGGTCACCTCAATGTCGTGCCCCGTATGTACGGCAACCATCTTCTCGTGCTTGACGTGCTCGCCCTTGAAGATCTTGGGGAACACCATCAGCGTTTTGAGTTTGCCCGAGCCATGCATCACGACCAGCGTGACCTTGCCCTTCTCGTTCAGACGATCCTGCTCGGGGGCGGTCATCATGCCGCCGCCGTAGAAGCGACCGTTCATCGTGGCGGCGATCCACACCTTTTTGTAGGTGTAGCTTTTGCCGTCAACCGTAATGGTTGCAGTGGTTGGCTTGTAATGGAACAGCAGCCCCTTGATGGCGATGGCGGTGTAATTGACGGGCTTGTCGGACTTTGCCTTGAGCTGATCGCCAACCTCGCAGCAATAGCCGTCTATACCAAAGCCAATGCCGTTGAGATAGCGGTATTTTTTGCCCTTTACCTCCACAACGGGTAGGTTGCAAAGATATTGATTGATGGCAATGGGCGCGTCCGTATCGGTGCTGCCGATGTCATGCAGAAAATCGTTGCCCGTGCCCACGGCTCGATAGAGGATCTCGCAGGGCAGCTGAAGTCCCTCGGTATCGTTTACAAAGCGGTTGAGCGTGCCGTCACCGCCGCAGATCAGCAGCTTGTCTTCACTCGTGAGAGGGGAAAGAAAGGCTTTATAATCCTGTATTTTTGTTATGTCCTGCAATATGGCATCGCTGTGGTAAAGCACGGAAGCAAGTCTTTGTGCTTCAGCCAGCCCGCCGCCGTTTCCTGCATGTGGGTTATAAAGTGCGAAAATTTTCATCGTATTGTCACCTCGTATTCCGATATTTATGTTATAATTATAACACGAGAGGTTAAAATTGAAAATAAACAAAATTTCTAAAATGTTTAGTTTTGACCTTGTGTGTAAAAGAAAAGGGAATAAACTGCCGAAAATATGCTACAATAAACCGAAAGGACGCGGAAGGGGGCGTGCGAGATGAATGTCAAAAGACTCTGGATCGGAGCAGGTGTCGCAGTTGCGAGCTTTGCGGGTGCTGCCGCGATCTCTCACGGCATTACGAAGACCTTGATCAGAGTAGCGCTGCATCGAAGCGAGCCAAGGGCGATGACGCGCATGAAGAAAAAATGGGAGACTTCTCCCAAGGCGATTGAAAAAACAACTCTGCAACGGAAAAAAGCGAAGGAGCTGGAGGAAAACGTCAGCGAAACGATAGAAATTTTAAGCCACGACGGCGAAACGCTCATCGGGCATTGGGTTCCCTGTGAGAACGCGAGGCGTGTGATCATCGCCATGCACGGCTGGCGCTCCTCGTGGTCGAAGGATTTCGGCGGCGTTTCGGAATTTTGGCACAATAGCGGTTGCGGTGTGCTTTACGTAGAGCAGCGCGCACAGAACAACAGCACGGGCGAATATATGACCTTTGGGCTTATGGAACGGTATGATTGCCTTGATTGGATCCGCTTTGTAAATGAGATCACAGGGGGAGCCCTGCCCATCTATTTGAGTGGGATCTCCATGGGGGCGAGCACCGTGCTGATGGCATCCGAGCTGCATTTGCCCGAGAACGTGCACGGCATCATTGCGGATTGCGGCTTTACCTCACCGCACGCCATCTGGCGGCACGTGCTCAATAACAGGATGCATTTGTTCTACGGGATACGCGGCAGGCTCATCAACCGCGTCTATCTGAAAAAATTCAAGGTGGGCATCAACGGGCTTTCCACGCTGAACGCCCTTGCCAACAGCGAGACTCCCGTGCTCTTTATTCACGGTGCGGCGGATCGCTTTGTGCCCGTGGAAATGACGTATGAAAACTATCAGGCGTGTGCGGCGCCGAAGCGCTTGCTGATCGTGCCGGGGGCGCGCCACGCGATGAGTTATTTTGTGGATCCCGAGGCGTACGAGCGTGCCACCGAGGAATTCTTTACGGCGTTTGATTGATCACGCCAAAAAGCCGCATTTCCGTTTGGAAATGCGGCTTTTTGGCGCCACGGAGGGCACGCTCAATCGGGGGCTTTGCCCTTAGTTTTTTTCTGTACTCGTGCGGAGCTTCTCCCATCGTTTTTTTTGAATAGCTTTGAGAAGTATTGTGCGTCCGAAATTCCGCAATGCAGCGCAACGGTCCGTATCTGCAAATTGGTAGTGCCAAGCAGGGTGGCGGCGTATTCCATGCGCTGATCGCGGATATACGCGGTCACGTTTTTTCCGTTTCCTTTTTGAAGACCGTGGAGAAATAGCCAAGGCTGATGCCTTGGATGCTTGCCAGTCTTGCGGGGGAAAGATCTGCCGAAAGATCGCTGTCGATGAGAAGGAGCGCTCTTTGCACCACGGGGGAAAAGCTTTGAAGGGCGAGCGTTGCTGCCGATCGCGAGCAATAATGCCATGCAGTGTCCGAACCTTGCGGTCGGGCACTGCATTTTTAAGACGCTTCTTCACACCGTTATCACATTTTTCCCGTATAATGGGTGCGATATAAAAAAGAGGAGGAATTACCTTGAGAAGCATTGTAAATTTGAATGAAGGCTGGCTGTTTGTCAAAAACACTGCGGACGTTACCGTGCGTGAAGGCGAGAGCGTTTGCCTGCCCCACACGTGGAACGCAAAGGACGGTCAGGATGGCGGCAAT
>CAZOFQ010000022.1:0-16257 GCA_964579105.1 uncultured Lachnospiraceae bacterium | reverse complement strand
CGTGAGTTTTGATGAAGTAAATAGTTCGTCTTTAACATCAACGGGGTCACCAAAACAAAAAAGGCACACGCTGTGTGCCTTTTTTGTTTTGGTGCGCTCCCGCGCAAGAACCCGACGCACCGAAAACGGGGGACGCTACGTGCTTTTATCGTCAAAGGGGTGCGCGTGGGTTCGCATTTTGTGAGCAAGCGAGCGCGCTCGCTTTCCCCGCACGGGAAAACGGGCACGAGGTCAGGATCGTTGGCACGCATCTTGACGGAGAAATTATAGCGGAGTGCCAAAAAAGCAACCGTCACCCAAAATTTGAAAGAGACTTTCCGAAAGGGTTCACATTTTATCAGATCGAGGAATTAGCGCGCCCTTGACGGCGTGAACGTCGTGATCGGCGGTGTCAGCAGCTTCGGCGTAGAGTGGTTTGCCGAGAAGGTCTTGCCCGTGATCCCCGAGGGCGCGGCGGTTTTGACCGTGACCAAGGGGCTGATGGACACCCCCGACGGAAGGCTTTTGACCTACCCCGAGCTGTGGGGGAGAAATTGCGCTCCATACGCAAAACGCTTTCGCTGAACGCGGTCGGCGGTCCTTGCATCAGCTATGAATTGGTGGCACACGACCAAACCGAGGTCACCTTTTGCGGTGACGATCCGAAGATCCTGCAATACCTGCAGGAGATCATGCAGACCGACTATTATCACGTCAGCATTTCCACCGACGTCACGGGTGCGGAAAGCGCGGTCGCTCTCAAAAACGGCTATGCGCTTGGCGTTGCGCTGACGATCGGCGTCAATCAAAAGGTGTTTGGTAATGACACCCTGCATTTCAACTCGCAGGCGGCGGTCTTCGGACAGGCTATTCGCGAAATGTACAAGCTTTTGCAATTCCAGAACGCGCTGAGCCTGAACAATCTCTGCGTGGGCTTGGGTGACTTATACGTGACCGTTTACGGCGGCAGGACCAGGCTTGTTGGCATCCTGCTTGGCAAGGGGCTCAAGGGCTTTACGCCGGAATCCCCGGTGGTCGCCGAGCGCGTGGCAAGAGCCATCAGGCTCAACGTACAAAAGGGCACGCTTCACGCAGAGGACTTCCCCCTGCTGTTGCACATTGATGAGATCCTAAGCGAGAAAAAGCAGGTCGCTATCCCCTTTGAAGGCTTCACCTATACCGAATAAGAAAAGCCACGCGTTGCGCCCGTTTGGGCGCAACGCGTGGCTTTTGTCTTAGTTGAGTCGGCATTACAGCGGGAACAGCTCCGCGAGCTCCTCTTTTTTCGGCTGTCTGCCGTATTCGGAAATTTCAAATGCCTCAGCAAACAGAATATGATCCGCCGCCTCGCCGTAATACTCGCGCAGCTTTTCTCTGCCGAGAATGGCGTACTTTCCCTCACGATACTCGCTGTGACCGTGTACGGAAACGGCGTCCAGATCCTCCTTCACCAGCACGCGCCCGCGCGGCAAAAGCGGCGCGCGGAACCAGGCAAGGCGCTCTGCGGGGTCGCTCGGCACTTGTGCGAGCTTATTCGCCACAAAGGGCAGCCACTCATAATACTGCGACACGTGGCAGTTGAGCAGCTCATACTTTTGGTCGATCACATCATCCGTGGGAACAACAACGTCCGCACGGAAGGGCGGCTGCTTAAAGCGGTCGGAATAAAACACGATCACAGGCATGCCGCGCATGGCGGGTGCTTCGGGGTAAAGATTAGGCACCTGCAAAAGGTAGGAAGCATCCTGCACCAGGAGCGCCACGTTGCGGTGGTCGGCATGGTAGTCGTTATTGCGGTGCGTAAAGATCACGTCGGGCGCAAACTCTCTGATGTAGCAGATCATACGCCGACGGTTCGAAAGCGTTGCCTCCACCTCGCCGTCGGGAATATCCCATACGTCGTATTGCACGCCGCCGATCCTTGCCACGGCATCCGCCTCCTTACGGCGGCGCGCCACAACAGCGTCGGGACTCATCTCGTGATGCCCGCCGCGTCCGTCGCTCACAGACAAAAAGCGGACCTCGTGTCCCCTCCTTACGTATTTCAGTGCCGTTCCGCCACCACAGCCGTCCACGTCATCGGGATGCGCGCCGATCATCAAAATCTTCAATTTTCTTTCCATACAAAGCCTCCGTTCAAGGGAATAATTCCACCGTATTCATACAAAAATTCTCCTGCAAGATAGCGCTTTTTGAGCGCGCGCTGCAAGGACGTCTGCTCGGGAAGGTCCTCGTAGCAGCTAAAGTTCAGCTTAAAGACGAAATTGAGCACGTCCTCGCCCTTGGTGGGGACGGGATACTTGCGATACGGCTGCTGGAACATCAAAAGATTCGCTCCCGACTTCAACACCTCGGCAAGCTCGGGCGCCATCATCCAGGAATGGCAATGGAACGCCTTTTTTTCCACCTCGGGATAGCAGCGCGAAAGGATCTCCAGCGCGCGGCGATAGCTTTCCTCACAATTTTCTCTCGTCAACGCGCCGTTGCCGGGGATATGTACGCTGATACAGCCGTCGTGCGGTGCGAGCAAAAGCTCGTACTCGCTTTTTTTAAGGGAAACGGGCGCGGGGGAGCATCTGCCGTTCGGCAGGATCGGCGTGCCCGTGTAAGCATCCTTCTCCTCGCGGAAAAAGGCATGGAAGCCCTGCTCATCAAGAACGGGCGGCGTATCCCGATACAGCCCCGCTGCGTTCATGTCCGCATCCTGCAAAAACAGCACCCATTCATGGGTGTTTTTGTTTTCCAGCACGGTAAGCTCCTCATTTTCGATGATCTCGTAGCGCAAGCGCCCCACGTTCAAGAACTTGTTATCCACGTATCCCTGCAGGTGGTCAAAATACCGTTTGTTCATGCCAAGAGCGTGGAAGCGCTCCTCATAGACGAACAAGCACTCCTCATACTGTCCCACAGTCGCCGCGCGCACATCCTCGGGCACCCCTTTTGCGGTGAGGTAGTCAAAGGTTTTTTCAATGCTCGGCACGAGACAGAAAAAGGCGAGAAATTTTTCCTGCTCGGGGAAATCAAACTGCCGCAAATGCTCCATAAAGAGCGCGCGGTCCTCCATCGCGCGGCAAACAAACAGCGCATATTCGGCGGCGTGCGGCTTGGCACGCAGCAGCTCTGCCTCCTGCAGCAGGCGGGAAAAGGTGCGCGGGAAGGCGTTGCACTTCTCCTGCACGCGAGCAAGATACGCCTCCTCCAGGAAAAAGGCGCCGTTTTCAAAAAATTCCGCTTGTGTTTTTGCAAGAAGCTCTCCAAATACGTCGGGGATCTCGCGCACCCCGAGCTCGTTTTGATACCGTTTTATCATGACTTATCCCACTCCAATATGTAGCTTGCGATTGATTTTGTAAAGGCGACAAGCTCGTCGCAGCTCACACGCTCATCGGGCTGATGTGCGCCGCCCTCGTCGGCAAAGCCGCGGCAAACACCGCAGCTGACGGCATTGCCGCCCGTATTGTTGATGAAAATATTCAGATCGGAAAGGCACATGCCGCAAACGAGAGGCTCCTTCCCCGTGACCTGCGTGATGTGCTTTTGGAGCCGCAGGATCTCCGCGTGGGTTTTGTCTGCTGCCGCATAGCGGAAGAGCCTGCTGCGATAGATCACCTCGTCCACCAAAAGCCCAAGCGGGGCGACCGCCGCGCGAATATCCTCGATGAGCGCCTCCAGTTCTTTTTGGATCGTCTCGCTGTCGCGGTCGGTGTAAAAGGCAAAATCCAGCGTGCCGAGGTGGCGGTCATTGGTCTGCGTGCCGCTTATAATATTCATATAGCGCAACGCCTTTTGCGGAACGTCGGTATCCTTGAAATACGGATTTTTCGCCATTTCCGCACGGCGGCGCGCACCAAAGCGATCAATTTCCGCCTTTGCAAGATACAGCCCCTCCATCACGGCGCCGCAGTTATCCTGCGGCTCGGGATGGCGCAAAACGATCGCCAGGCGCTGACCGCCGACGCCGCAATGGATGATATCCATATAATCGCTGTCCATGTTGACGGTGAAATCACAAGGGTACTTCACGCAAAGCGCAAGCGCGCCGTTGCCGCCGCCAAACTCCTCGTCCACGTACCCGCCGAGATAAACGTCGTTTTGCAGCGTGATGCCAAGCTCCCGAAACGCGCGAGCCAAAAACAGCTCTACGGCAAGCGCAAACTTATCGTCGTTCGCTCCGCGCCCAAAGATCCAACCGTCCTTGACCGTCCCCTTTATAGGCGGTACCGTCCAAAGCGACTCGTCCCCCACGGGCATCGTGTCCAAATGCCCTGCCAGCATCAGCGCCTTTTGGGGCGCGCTGCCGCGCAAGGTCGCGGTGACGTTGGGGCGATTTGCAAGCTTCCTTCCTGCAAGATATTCGGGATGCTGCGGCAAGCCCTCCACATCGTCGGGGGAATAGACCTCGCACGGCACACCCAGCGCCGTATACGCCCGCTGCATATACGCGGCAAGCGGCGCTTCACTACCACTCTTTCCGTCATTTTCGGTAGGGATGGAGATCATATCACAAAGAAGCTCAAACAGCACTTCCTTGTTTGTGTCAATATATCTCAGCAATTTTTCTCTCATTTGTACACTCCTTTATAATGCCGTGTCAAAATTTTTCGTTATGCTCCTCGTTCCATTCCGGCACGCGGTCGTCCTGCTTCAACAGACGCACAGCCTCTGCCTACAGCGCAATGCGCTTGCGCAGGATCGCCTGACCGATGCGCGCGTTGGCGCGCTCGAATTTTTCGCCGTCAAGGGAGTTCGGGTAGTCGGTCAGCCAAAAGGCGCCGGAAAGACTAATGCCAATTCCCTTTTGGGAGAGGTATTTGGTGTGGCCGCGGCCGGTGCCGTCGTCTGCGTTGCAGCGGGACATATCCACGGAATCGGGGTTGATCACGTTGAGAATGGCGGTCTCCATAATGCCGCCGTGACCGTTAAGAATCAGGATCTTTTTGAAGCCGTTGCGCGCGATCTCGGCACACAGCTCGGTGAGCATCTGCTGAAGCAGCTCGGAGGAAAATGCAATGGTGCCCTTCCACATATAAAGCCCCAACACGTCACCGAAGTAAACGGGCGGAAATACCACCACATCCTCCAGCTTCGTTGCCTCTTTTGCAATGTAGTAGGCAGTTTGGGTATCCGTGCCAACGGGCAGGTGCTGACCGTGCTTCTCAAGGCACCCGATCGGCACGACACAGACCTTGTTTGATTTTTCAATCGCTGCGTCAAATTCTTCTTCTCTAAGATTCTCCCAAAGCATCACAATTTCCTCCTTACTGCTCGGTAGCATATTGTAAAATTAAAAATTCGTTTTCTTTTAAGTCAAGCACGCGCTCTGCTGCCTCAAAGCTCTTTCCCGTAAGCAGCTCCTTGCCGAGCTTTTTACCCTTTAGATGCAGAACGGTATGCGTTTCGCGCTTGGCGAACACGGAAAGAAAGCTTTCATCGCCGAAAAGGATCGTATCTTCGTCGGTATACACGTGGCAACCCGCGTGCCGCGCAATCTCGCGGAACGTGGCAGGGGTGAGGCGCGGATCCGTGCATAGCACGTGCTGTCTGCCGTTTACTTTTTTGCGTGCAAGCTGCGAATTTTCCCCCTCCGCAATGCGAAGCACGGGGCATTGCAGCACATCATCGACCCCCTCGAAAAGCGAAAAGCCCGTGAGTGCCTCCACGCTTGAAAGATCTGGGATGCCGTTTTGCAAAATACCCGTGCAGTTGTAGAACATCAGGGTGGCATCAGGGCGGAAGCTCCATGCAGCAAGCTGTTCCTTGCTCAGCGTGTAGTTGGTACCAAAGACAACCAGACGGTAGCGAGAAAGATCGATCTGCGAGAGATCCGATGTGCGGTACATGTCACAAAGTACACCCGCAGAGCGTGTTGTAAGCACGAAATCTCGCACAAAGCTGTGCGTGAACATCCGATTGTACTGCGTACTTACAAGACCGCCTTCGTCCATCACCACCAGCACGTCGGCAACTGAACGGTGCGTGCCCTTCTTTAGGCTTTCGTGCGCTTTGGTTAAAAGCGAGATTTCCGCAAGGATATCCGGGGCATCAAACCATCCTCTGCCGAGGTCCATCCACCAAAAGCCGGAGCCGTGTGCAATATTTTTGCAAAGCGAGCGCCATAGCACAAAGCGTGTTTCGTCAAAGCTTTTCGCACAATCGCGCGGCTTTACTCCTGCCCTTTCAAGCGGAACGATATAGGTGCGTGTGTCGATTTCCTCCATATATACCTTGTTGCGGTTCACCGATTGCGTGACGGTCATTTCCATAGATGGGCTGCCGCCTGCACGGTAATGGTATGCGGTGGGGGATGCCAGAAAGTCGATATCGGGACAGCTTAACACGCGGTCAAGCTGTAAATGTCCTTCATATTGAATATCCGCCGCAAACAGAAAATATCCGTAGAAAAAGCCAACGGGCTTTTTGCTATACGTTTTCGCGGCTTTCGCAAAATGCAAAATGGCGTCTGCTACATTTTGCGACAAAAACGCATCGAAATCGCGTGCAATAACGTCCTCTTTTCTGCCGCGAAAATAACTGTAAAGCGTATTGCTGACGCCATAACGCGCTTGGGGAAGCGGGAGCGCAACCGCATCTCTTGTAAGATGCGGTTGCTGCCATGCGGCGGCAAGCGCCTCGTGCGTGCCGTATTTTTTAAGCCCGTAATCAAAAAAACGCTGCAAATGTCCGATGCCGTAGTCTCCGTGATTGAGCAGGCTTTCCTCGCGCCATTGCATGCACTCACCGCAATGTCCAAAGGCGAGGTGATAGCCTGCGATACGGTCTGCATACGGACCGTTCTCCAGATGCGCGATAAGGTGGCGAAGTGCCTTGGCTGCATCCGTGAGCCAGCGCGCGGAGGAAAGGCTCTGTGCGTCTATCTTCAACGGCGCACCTTTTTTAAAATCCTCGTATTTCTCATACCATTTCGGCACTTTATACTGCCAAAAGGCTTGCGAGGGCGTCCCCACAAGCGCGGCGATCTCCGAGGCGCAAAGCCCTTTGCCATTGGCGTAAACAAAGACCTCCTCGGGATGGTTGCGACACCAGTCAAGCGGTACATCCAGCTTGATGCGCGGCAGGATATAGCCGTCGGGATCTGCCTCGAAAAGCTGCTGTAGCTGCAGATCCGTTACGCGATAGTCATACAACTCCTCCCCGTGCCAACCGGAATCTAAAATAATGGAATGCGTATGTACACCCTGCGCCGCGAAGTCATGGTGATAGCGTTGAAGCTCGGGGATCTCCTCCTTCGTATACCCATAGTAGGGCTTGCCGCTCGGATCGAACAGCGGCGGACGCCATGCTACTCCAAGACGGGAGAAAAAGATGGGGGCTTCCTTTAAAAATTCAACACTCATTCTTGTTCCTTAAAAATATAGTCAAAAAACACGCCGCCCTGCGCGTAGATATAGCCGCCGTTGAGATAATGCTGCTTAACAATGCGCTGCAGCGAGGTATCTTCTACCCAATCCTCAATGCGTGTAACGGGCTTGCGGAAGAGGAAGGAATGCACCGCCTGCCCACCGCACTTCACAGCAAAGCGCTGATAGCGCGACTGGAAGGCAAGCACGTTCGAGGTGGGCTTTAGCATACCGCGCATCTGCGGATCAAGCAGCCAGGAAAAGCAGGCGAACGCCTTGGGGCGAAATTCCGGGAAGCAGGCGGCAACCACCTCTGCTGCGCGGCGGTAGGAAGCCTCGGTGTTTTCCGGCGTGATGCTCACGGAGCTTGGAATGTGCACGTTGAGGATAGAGTCGTTTTCCGACAGCACCACGTGCCACTCCTTTTTGTCAAGCCGCACCCTTTCTTTGCTGTAAATTGCGCAAACGGGGTCTGCGGCGTGTCCCTCGTAATACCCGTCGGATTCGGTGATGGCGGCGTGATATGCCACCTCCTCACAGCCCGCACTTCCCGCCATCTGTCCGTTCGGTGCGATGTCGCGGCCGTTGGCGAGAATGACATACTCGCCCTTGCCGTTCCCGAATACCGTTACGGCACTTGTGAAGCGATGGCGCAGCTCAAAGTTGAGCACGCCGACGCGAATGATCTTGTAATTGGAATAAAGCTGATTCCAGCCGAAGCAGCGCGGATGGCAGCCGTCACGGTCAAAGCAATCGTTGCACACAAGAATACCACACTCAAAGCAATCGTTCAAGGTATCCTTGATGACATCCTCGGGAACGCCGTGCGCGCGGTGATACGCCACGATGTCGGGGGCGCTTGCCAGCTGTGAGAAAAGGAATGCCATCTCATAGTCGGCATGGCTCTCGGGCGTGCCGTGCGGAAGCTGCTTGAGATAGATCTCCTCAAGGCTTGCATGCGCCGCCCTTTGCATGTCGTAAAGCAGCAGAGAATAGCGTGCAAGAAGGTCGTTTTCCCGTACCCGTTTCAGGGCTTTTTTCACAAAATCGTACTTGACACGAAAGATGCCGTGCTCCCCTTGCAGCTGCGCCACAAAGGCGTCCTGCAAAAACCAAACGCCTTCCTTTTCATAGGCGTTCATGGTTTGCTCGAAATCAGAGCCAAACAGCTCGGGCATTTCCTCAACGCCGAGTGCCCCCATAAATTCTTCTCTGTTCCGATACATCAAGATCAATCCTCGAAGCAGTTATAGGATTGCAGTGTGTGCTTGCCGATGTGATAGAGCAATCTCTCCATATCGATCTGCATTTCCAGCGTGGGATCCCACAGCCGCGTATCGCGCTCGAAGATCTGGCGCGGCCGGTGACCGTCCTTGCCACGACGCAGGGCGTTGATCACCTCAAAGGTGAAGTATCCGTTATAGCCGATGTCCAGCAGCGCGTTCATGACCTGGTCCAGATTCAGCACACCCGTATAAAGCATGGTATGCTCGTCAGCCTTGCCGTTATTGTCGTGCACGTGCAGTCCGTACAAATGCTTGCCCAGCGCCACGATATTATCGTACTGCGAGCCCTCGGTGGTGCCGTGCCCCGTATCCCAGACCGCCTGCAGCAGCGGATGGTCAAATTGCTCGATAAACTCCACCATATCCGCACCCGTGTACATATAAAACTTGCCGGCGGGCAGGTTGGCGTGGGTGGTATTTTCCGTCAGGACCGCAACCCCCGTTTGCTCCATCATGGGCACAAGCTCGCGATAAAACGCGGTGTTGACGCGGTACCATTCCTCCTTGGAAACGGGCTCCCTGCTATACCCCGCATGCACCACGACCTGCGGCACACCAAGGATTTTGCAAAGCTCCAGCGAGCGATTGCCGTAAAACACCTCTTTCTCCCACCGCCCCTCGTACATACAGGTGGAATTGGGGGAATGTGCCTGCACGAATTTCATATCGAGTCCTTCGGCATACTCGCGCAGCTCCCCCGCAAGCTCCCGCCAATGCTCGTCCTTGAAAAGACTGCCACCAAGACAAATATCAATATAGCGAAAGCCCGCGTCGTGGATCAGGCGGATACACTCCTTGGTGCTGACCGCATAACGCCCGAAATCAGAGGTGGTTGTTGCAAGCTTCATAAGTAATTCTCCGCTCAACATTGTAAAATTTCCGCGCAAGACACGTGGTTTTGCCCTCATGTTAGCATCTTTTTTGGCAGGTGTCAAGCCTTTTTCAGAAAATATTTTATATTTTTAAAACCGCATCACCCTTTGCAAATTTTTTGCATTTTTGCAGCGCATCCGTATTTGTGCGGTACGTTGTTGTGATTTGTGTGGTTTTTTCATCTTTGCCCTCTCGCCTATTGCAATTTCACGCGGGTTTTGTTATAATAACCCCGGAAGTAAACCTTTTTTTCGGATGGTGGATACGACCGTCGCCCGAATGAAATGAGCTTGCAAAAAACGAAATAAAATTTTTTGAAAGGAAATCAAAGAAATGACTACGAAATCTCCTTACGAAATCAAGCAAGAGATCTGCGAGGTCGGCAAAAAGATCTACGATCTCGGCTTCGTCGCCGCAAACGACGGCAACATCTCCGTAAAGGTCGGCCCTAACGAATTCTACTGCACTCCCACGGGCGTTTCCAAGGGCTACATGACCCCTGATATGATCATCAAGATCGACGCCGACGGCAACAAGCTCGAGGGCACTCTCAACCCCTCCTCCGAGATCAAGATGCACATGAGAGTCTACAAGGAGCGCCCCGACGTCAACGCCGTGGTGCATGCACATCCCCCCGTGGCTACCGCCTTCACCATTGCAGGCGTGGAGATGGATCAGTACATCCTTCCCGAGGCGATCCTGACCATCGGTAACGTCCCCACCTGCGATTACGGCACGCCCTCCACCATGGAGATCCCGGATTCTCTCATGCCCTACATTCAGCAGCACGATGCATTCCTGCTCAAGAATCACGGCGCGCTGACCGTTGGCAACACCCTGATGCGCGCTTGCTTCACCATGGAAGAGGTGGAGTTCAACGCGAAGATCAATCTTTACGCCCGTCAGATCGTCATGGGCGCCGCGGCTCGCATCGACGAGATCCCCTTCGACCAGCTGGAGAAGCTGATGGACCTCCGCAAGAAGATGGGGCTGCCCGGCAAGCATCCCGGCTGCAAGAAGTGCCCCAACCTCGGCACTGCAAACTAACTGCAAGGGCAAGGAGAACGTCAAGCAGACCGTGGAAACACTTTCCGCCTTGGAAAACGTGCGCTTGTTTGACACCATCATCCGCGTGGACGGCGCAGTGGAGTGGTCACAGGACGTCAGCAAGCCCGTCATGGCTTATAAAAAGAGCAGCCGTGCGGCAAAGGAATATATGGAACTTGCAAAGGAGCAGGGTCATTTAGCTGCAGAAGGTGTGATCTCGGCACGATAGACGTACACGATAGACGTATAAAAATACACCGAGTGCCGAGAGCGCGCCTAAAAACACACACGTTAAAATTGAAATTCGCAAGAATTTCTACCTAAAAAGCCGCCCTCTGTGCACGGTTACGGCACAGAGGGCGGCTTTCTTTTTCGGTTTTCTTTTTTGTGCTTTTGTTCGGCGCTCAATGACTCAGTCCCTTGATTTTATTTTTCCACAAACGCGGCACTCTGCAACGCATCCGCGAGATTTTTTTCGGAATACTCCGCATCCGCGATCTCGCACGAGGCGGCTTCCCACTCGCCTTGCGTTCCCGCCAATTTTACGGTAAGCCCCGTTCCCTCCTCACACGCACCGCTGAGCGCCCCCTGCTCTACAAGAGAAAGCGATGCCGAGAGCGTAAGGGACTCCAGGCGTAGGCAATTTTCCAAAGCAAGCTCCCGCAAGACCGTTACGCTTTTCGCTTCTACCTTTTTCAGGTAATAGCAATCGGAAAAGCATTTTTCGGGAATTTCGGTGATCCCCTTGCCAAGCACGACCTCCTTCAAATTGACGCAATACTTGAAGGAAAATTGTGCAAGGCGTGTTACGCCATCCTCCACCACAACCTTTTTGATATCGGAAAGATACGCATACCACGGTTGGTTTTCCTCCCCCTGCTCGGAGCCGAGGATGAAATCCGTCATGCCGCCCGTGCCCTTGATATACAGCGTGCCGTCCTCGTAGAACTCCCAGGTGAGCGCGCCGTCCTCGATCTCACCCGCCGCAATATAATCCGGCACGGATTCGGTGCTGTCAGGTATCGGCGTTTCGTCGGGCGGTGTATCTGTATCATCCTCCTTACAGCCGACAGCTGCTGCCGACAGCATCAAAAACGCCAATAGCAATGCTAAAATTTTGATCTTCATATTTTCTCCTAAAACGGGCTGTCGCATGTTGTGACAGCCCGTTGATGTTGTTTTTATTCTTCACAAACCACGGCAATGCCGAGATCCGTAAGCGCCGCCGCATCCGCGGGAGTGGGACAGCCCGACATCAATTCGCTTGCGTTCTGCACCTTGGGGAAGGCGATCACGTCGCGCAGAGAATCGGCATCCGCCATGACCATGGCAAGACGGTCAAGACCCATGCCCGAGCCGCCGTGAGGCGGTGCGCCGTACTTGTATGCCTCCACAAGGAAGCCGAACTTCGCCTCGATCTCCTCGGGGGTCAGGCCCAGGGCGTGGAACATCTTTTCCTGCAGCTGCCAGTCGGTAATACGGATAGAGCCCGAAAGCAGCTCCGTGCCGTTGAGCACCATGTCGTAGCACTTGGCGCGCACCTTGCCGGGGTCGCTCTCCAGATAAGGCAGGCACTCCTCAAGCGGCATCGTGAAGGGATGATGCATGGCATCCCAATGTCCCGTTTCCTCGTTGAATTCAAAGAAGGGGAATTCGGTGATCCACAGGAAATTGAACTTGCCCTCGGGGATAAGCTCCAGCTTGCGTGCAAGGAGGTTGCGCAGTGCGCCTAAGGTAGGAAGCACCACCTTATCCCTGTCGGCACAGATCAGCAGCACGTCACCCTTCTCAAGTCCCGCGGCGGCATAGATGGCGGCAAGCTCGTCCTCGGTCATGAACTTGGCAAAGGAGCAATTGGGGGCGTCATCCACCCAACGCACATAAGCAAGACCCTTGGCACCGATGCCCTTGGCGTGCTCGGTGAGCTTGTCGATCTCCTTACGGGTAAGGGCTGCAGCCGCACCCTTGGCAACGATGGCGCGCACGCTGCCACCCATCTCCAGCGCGGACTTGAACACCGCGAATTCCGAGCTTTTTACAGCGTCGGAAATGTTTTGGATCTCCATCCCGAAGCGGGTATCGGGCTTGTCCGAGCCGTAACGCTCCATCGCCTCGGTAAAGGTCATGCGCGGCATGGGAAGCGGGATCTCCACGCCCAAAACCTCGCGGAACGCACGGGCAATAAAGCCCTCGTTCATCTGCATGATCTCCTCCTGCGTGGCAAAGGACATCTCAAGGTCGATCTGAGTAAATTCGGGCTGACGGTCAGCGCGCAGATCCTCGTCGCGGAAGCAGCGTGCCAGCTGAATGTAGCGGTCAAAGCCCGAAAGCATCAGCAGCTGCTTGTAGATCTGCGGAGACTGCGGCAACGCGTAAAAGCTGCCCTTATGGATACGGGAGGGCACGATGTAATCGCGCGCACCCTCGGGGGTGGGCTTGATCATCATGGGCGTTTCGATCTCCATAAAGCCGTTCTCGTAGTAGTATTCGCGCGCCACGCGTGCGATCTCATGGCGCATTCTGATATTTTTCTGAAGCGAGGGACGGCGCAGATCCAGATAGCGGTAGCGCAGCGCCGTTTCATCCTTGGTCTTTTTGCTGTCGGAAACCTCGAAGGGAGGTGTTTGTGCGGCGGAAAGGATCTTTAACTCGGTCACGCCGATCTCAATGGCACCCGTGGGCAGATTGGGATTGACCGCCCCCTCTGCGCGTGCGCGTACCACGCCGTGCGCGGCAACCACGTATTCCGCATGACAGGAAGCCGCCTTTTCAAAGACCGTGCGGTCGGTATCGTCGTCAAACGCCAATTGCAACAGCCCCGTACGGTCACGCAGATCAATAAATACCAATGCGCCGAGGTCACGGCACCGCTGCACCCAACCCATTACGCAAACGCGCTCGCCTACGTTGCTTTCGTTCAGCGCACCGCAGTAATGGGTACGCTTGTCCTGTTGTGTCAAAAATTCAGCCATGGAGCTTCTCCTTATTCAATCACTTCGCCCGCCGCGTTGAACAGCGGTAATTTTTCCAGATAGATCAGATCCTTGCGCTTTTGCGCATCGCCCTCCGCGAGGATCGCCATGCGGCCGCAGATCACGCCGCCCGCCTGCCGCACGAGCTGCTCCAGCGCATACAGCGATTCGCCCGTGGAGATCACGTCATCCACGAGAAGGATGCGCTTGCCGCGCATCAGCTCTGCATCCGCTGCATCCAGATACAGTGTTTGCACCTTTTCGGTCGTGATGGAATGCACGGTGATCTCCATCACACCCGACATATACAGCTTGGGTGCCTTGCGGGCAAGAAAATACCTTTGATTCCCCGCAAGACGTGCCATTTCGTGCGCAAGCGGGATCCCCTTTGCCTCTGCCGTGATCAGATAATCATATTCGGGGGCGCGCTCCAGCAATGCCTTGGCGGCGGCTGTGGTCAGCTCGGGGTCTCCGAAGATCACAAACGCGCCGATATAAAGCTCATCATTCAGCGGGCACAACGGCAGCTCGCGCTCCAACCCCGCAATGTTCATCTTATAGGCTTTCATAGTAAACCCTCCTTCGCATAACACTATTATTATACTCTAATTTGACGGAAAGTCAAGGAAAACACACATCAAAGCGAGCAGATCAGCTTTTCGATCACGGCATAGTCAGCCGTATCGCGCTTAAACGTAAGATCCGCCTCGGCACAAAGTTCCACGGCGCGTGCAAGTCGCGCAGCACCCGTGCGAGAGACCGCACGGATCACCAGCTTGGTTTTATACTCGTGCATGCCGAGCGCCTTGGAGATCTCTGCCGCCGTTCGCCCCGCCTCCAGCAAAAGCTTTGCCGCGTGCATATCACACAGCGTGCGGGAAAGCTCTCCCATCACCAAAAGCGGATCGATGCGCTGAAATTTCATCACAGACAGCACGTCCAGCGCCTCCCTGTAATTTCCCGCCTGAATGGCATTGGAAAGCGCAAACGCATCCGAGGTGAGCTGCGGCACTGCCACCGTGCGAATATCCTCGGCAGTGACGGTATTGCGTCCTGCGGCAAGCACGAAATAGGTAAGCTTTTCTATTTCTGCGGCAAGCAAAAACATACTGCGCCCCACAAAAGAGACCAAAAACGCGCAATCCGCGACGGACACCGTAACGCCGAGATGTGCAAAATGCTTCCCCGCCCATGCGGCAAGTCGTGCATCGCTCACTGCCTCAAAGCGAACGGGAATGGCAACCTGTGACAGCTTTTTCAGCACCGTTGACGGCTTTTTGGGCAAAAAGCCCTCTTCAAGATTCCCTGCGGCAATCTGCAGGATCACGGTATTAAAATCATATTCGGGAAGCAGAGCCAGCGTTTCCAGAAGGCCTTCGAGCTCAGCCGCCTTCATGGCGGTGAGATCCAATCCGCGCAGCACGATCAGCCGTCCCTCCGCCATCATGGGCGGCGGCGTCATAGCGCCGAGCAATGCATCGGGACTGTAATCAATAGCGTCAATGGTGATATCGTTGAAGACGGCAAACGCGGCATCGGGACACACACTCTCGCGCGTCATACGCACGGCGTGTGCCTTGAGGTAATCCTCCTCGCCGAAAAAAAGATAGGCGCGCCCCGCGGTCTTGCCGATCTCGCGGCGATACTCCGCCTCTGTGATGATGGGATTCACGGGATGCACCTCCTTTTTTATCATATCTCCTTTCATTATACACTTTTTTTCTCTTCGCGTCAATTGTATAAGACAAATTTACGCAAATACGCACCGCAAAAAACAGAGCCCCTCCCTGCTCGGAAAAAATGTTATGCGCAACGCCAAAAAACTTGTAAAAGCCCTTGCGCGGCGCGGAAAAAGATGATATAATAAAAAATCATAAAGCTTATAAAATCGGAGGTAGCAAAGATGACACAACACGTACGTCCCGAATCCATGCAACGTATTACCACTCCCGAATCGGCAAAGGCTTTTATTGACGAGCAGATTGCCGAGGTCCGCGCCCTGGTGGGCGATAAAAAGGTCCTGCTTGCCCTATCGGGCGGTGTTGACTCCTCCGTTGTCGCTGCGCTTCTGATCAAGGCGATCGGCAAGCAGCTCACCTGCGTGCACGTCAACCACGGTCTCATGCGTAAGGGCGAGAGCGAGCAGGTCATTGAGGTGTTTGGCAAGGAGCTGGACGCCAATCTCGTTTACGTAGACGCGACCGACCGCTTCCTTGACCTGCTTGCGGGCGTTGCCGAGCCCGAGCGCAAGCGCAAGATCATCGGCGGCGAGTTCATCAAGGTGTTTGACGAGGAGGCGGCAAAGCTGCAGGGCATTTCCTTCCTCGCACAGGGCACCATCTACCCCGATATTCTCGAAAGCATCAAGGCTGCCGAGGGCAAAAAGGCAGTGAAATCCCACCACAACGTGGGGGGCTTGCCCGAGAGCATGCAGTTCCAGCTGGTTGAACCCATTAAGCTGCTCTTTAAGGACGAGGTTCGCGTTGTGGGCGAGGCATTGGGTCTGCCGCACGCTATGGTCTACCGTCAGCCGTTCCCCGGCCCCGGTCTGGGCGTTCGCTGCCTGGGTGCCATCACCCGTGACCGTCTCCACGCTCTGCGGGAGGCCGATGCCATCCTGCGGGAAGAGTTCGATAAGAACAATCTGAACCACGTCTGGCAGTACTTTGTGGCCGTGCCCGACTTCAAGAGCGTCGGTGTCCGTGACGGCAAGCGTTACGAAGGCTGGCCCGCCATCATCCG
>CAZOFQ010000021.1:0-17544 GCA_964579105.1 uncultured Lachnospiraceae bacterium | reverse complement strand
CTATGTTACCATAGGAGTGGGTGAGCTCTTACCTCGCCTTTCCATCCTTACCCTTACGGGCGGTTTGTTTCTGTTGCACTTTCCCGGCAGTCGCCTGCGGCTGATGTTATCAGTTATCCTGCCCTGTGAAGCCCGGACTTTCCTCACGGTAATACCTTTCGGCAACATACCGCGCGGCCGTCTGGCGGAGTTATACCGCTATTGTAGCATTTTTTAGTCGATCTGTCAAGAGCGCAAGATTGACAGGAGCAATAAAGTGTGGTATACTTTTTTAAGGATAAAGCCGTTCACGCGGAGAAAGGGGGGCACAATGGGGTACTTTTTATCCTATTTCATGCAAGTTTTGTTCTGCACGTGTGTGCCGCCTCTGGCGTTAGGGCTCATCGGCTTGCTTTGCCGTCGCTTGTTCGTTTCGCTCGTGGGAGAGTGGAACGGACGTTCGCTCCTGATCGGCGCGTTTGCACTTTCTACCCCCTTGCGCGAGGTGGGGCACGCAGTCGCGGCAATGCTGTTTTGGCATCGCGTGACCGACGTTTGTTTTTTGAATCTGCATGACCCGAACGGAGAGCTGGGCTACGTAGAGCATTCCTACAATCCCCGCAATCCCATCGCCCTGCTTGGCAATTTCTTTTACGCGCTGGCACCGCTTTTTGTGGGCTTGCTTGCCGTTCTTGCCATATTCTCACTGTGCTTTGGCGACGTCATGCACGAGTTTTTCGCACAGATCGCCCTTTTACAGGAGCAGGGAGGCGGATTTGCCGACTATGCAGAGCGTGCCGTAGGGCTGATCCCCGCTATGCTGCACGCCCCTGTTGCCGTGGGGCTTAAGATCCTCGGCTTCGTACTGCTGCTGCTGCTTTGCATGGGATTGTTTGTAACGGTGCAGGAGCTGCTTGACGCATTTTCGGGCTTTTTGCTTTATGCGGTGCTTGCAGCGGCATGCACGGGGCTCTTGCTGCTGTTCGACGCGCGCGTGCAGGGCATGGCGTTAAATGCGTTGCGCGGCTTTGCGACCGCAGTCACGGCGCTGGGAACGGCGGTGCTGCTTGCGCTGGGAGCGTTGCTTGTAATTGCCTTGCTTTTGCGCTTGTGGCATTTGCTGTTTGACAAAACCGAAACAGGGAATGCGTTGGTAAGGTACGACGAGGATAAATGAAAATAATTAATGAAATATCTTGAAAAAAAACTAATGAAGCAGTATAATGTTACGTAAGTAAAACTACTTGAAAAGAGGTTTCACTATGCAGAAATTAATGAAAAACTGGATCTTTACGCTTATCGTCTGCATTTTGCTGGCGGTGCTTGCCGTCTTGATGTTCCTGTCCGGCTTCAAGGTGGGAGATCTTCATATCGGTGAGGATATTTTACATATCGTTGCCGCCGTGGCGCTGACCATTTACGTGATCTTTGCGCTGTTTCCGCTGGTAGCACGCTACCGCGGTGCATTGCAGGGCTTTGCCATCGGCGAGGTTTTGATCTTGCTGTTGACCGCCGTGGCACACGTCATTATGAATTTCGGTATCCGCATTCCGTTGCTTTCCGCACTGGACGTTTGCTCCGTGGTGGGTCTTGCACTCTGGCTGCGCGGTGTAGTGGAAACCGTACACGCCTATCTTTCCAACGCGTCCTCGGACGCCCAAAAGCGCATTCCGCTGTGGCGATTGCTTTGCTATATCTTGATCAGTGCCGTGGGTGTATGGCAATTGGTCGCTCCCTTGCTGAAGGACGAGGTGTTCGTGTTTATCATCGGCATTGCCGCAACCGTTGTTGCGGTGATCTTTGGCTATGCCACGGCAATGAACCGTAAAGCAACGAGCGCTGAGCGCAAGGCGAAAAAGGCGGAAAAGCAAAGGATAAAGGCGGAGAAGCAGGCAGAGAAGCAGACGGAAGCGGGAGTATTGCCCGCCGAGGGAGAAGAGCTTGCCGCCCTGCCCGCAGCCGAGACAACGGAAGAATAAGGAAAACTCCCCCCATTGCGGGGGATTTTCCTATACATACATTCCAGGAGAAAAATATGAGAAAAACCAAAATCGTTTGCACGATCGGCCCCGCCTGCACGGACCGCGAGATCCTCAAGCAGATGTGCCTTGCGGGCATGAACGTGGCGCGTCTTAACTTTTCGCACGGCACGCAGGATTCGCACCGCGAGGAGATCGAGCTGCTCAAATCCGTGCGTCGCGAGCTTTCCCGCCCCTTGGCGATTATGCTGGATACCAAGGGCCCCGAGTACCGCATCGGGCTGTTTGAAAACGGCAAGGAGATGCTGCAAACGGGGGACGCGTTTACCTTTACCACCGAGGACGTGGCAGGGGATGGCACACGCGTTTCGGTCAGCTATAAGGATCTGCCCCGCGAAATGCAAAGGGGCGATCGCGTGCTTGTCAACAACGGACTTCTGATCTTCGAGGTGGAGGAGGTGACCGAGACCGAGGTGCATTGCCGCGTGCTGGCGGGCGGAGAGATCTCCAACCGCAAGAGCATGAGCTTCCCCGGCAAGGTGCTCAAGCAGGTCTATTTGAGCGAGCAGGATAAGAGCGATCTCTTGTTTGCCATTGAGCAGGATGTGGACTACATTGCCTGCTCCTTCGTTTCCACAGCACAGGATATGAAGGACGTAAAATCGTTTTTGAGCGCGAACGGGGCGAAAAACATCAGCCTGATCGCCAAGATCGAGAATCGTTCGGGCGTTGAAAATATCGAACAGATCTGCGCGGAATGCGACGGTATCATGATCGGTCGAGGTGACATGGGCGTGGAGATCCCGTTTGAGGAGCTGCCCGCGATCCAAAAATCCCTCATCACCAAGTGCCGTATGCTCGGAAAGCGTGTGATCACCGCCACGGAAATGCTGGAATCCATGATCCATAATCCCCGCCCCACGCGCGCGGAGATCTCGGACGTGGCGAATGCCGTGTTTGACGGCACGAGCGCCATCATGCTTTCGGGCGAGACCGCGGCGGGGAAGTACCCCGTGCTGACGCTGGAGACCATGTCCCGCATCGCAGAGCAGGCGGAGAAGAGCATCGACTATGAAAAGCGCTTCCGCACCGCCAATTTCCGCATCCGTAACGATATGGACGCGATCTCTCACACCGTGTGCGGTATGTCCATGGATATGTCGGCAAGGGCGATCGTGGTGGCATCCATGTCGGGCATGACCGCACGCATGGTCTCTCGCTTCCGTTCCCCCGTGGATATTATCGGTCTTTCCGTGAACGAAAAGACCTTCCATCAGCTGGCACTCTCCTGGGGCGTGATCCCCGTGATGTGCGAGGTGTACCCCTCTCAGGAGGTGCTGTTCTACACGGCAAAGAAGCTTGCCGAGGCGACGCTGTCTCTCACAAAGGGAGATAAGATCATTATTACCGGCGGCTCGCGCATGAGCGAGTCGGGCACGACCAACACCATCAGATTCGAGATCGTTTGATTTTTTCACGGGCGGCAGCCGCGTTTGCGGCTGCCGCCCGTCGTATTTTTTAAAAAATATGGCGCAAGGATATTGAAAAGTGCAGGAAAATCATGTATAATAAATAGCAAAGCAAGAGCGCGCCGTAAGGCGCGAAAGAGCTTAAAAGCAAGGAGGAAATTTTAGTGTTAGAGATTCGCGACATAACAAAAATTTATCGCTCCAAAACGGGTGAGGAGGTCCGCGCTCTGGACGGCGTGAGCATCCAGTTCCCCGAATCGGGCATGGTATTCCTGCTCGGTAAATCGGGTAGCGGTAAGTCCACGTTGCTCAACGTCATGGGCGGTCTGGACAGCTACGACGAAGGCGAATTCGTCATTATGGGCAAGTCCTCAAAGGACTTTGTCGGTTCTGATTTTGACGCCTACCGCAACACCTTTATCGGTTTCATTTTCCAGGAGTACAACGTCCTGGATGATTTCACCGTGGGTGCCAACATCGGGCTTGCGCTGGAGCTGCAGGGCAAGAAGGCAACGAACGAGGCAATTGAGGAGATCCTCGCCAAGGTAGACCTTGTGGGCTACGCACACCGTAAGCCCAACGAGCTGTCGGGCGGTCAAAAGCAGCGCGTTGCCATTGCGCGTGCGTTGGTCAAGGATCCGCAGATCATCATGGCTGACGAGCCTACGGGCGCGCTTGACTCCAATACGGGTAAGCAGATCTTTGATGCACTCAAGGAGCTCTCCAAGGATAAGCTGGTGCTGATCGTTTCGCATGACCGCGACTTTGCCGAGAAGTACGCAGACCGTATCATCGAGCTTTCCGACGGCCGCATCATCGAGGACGTGACCAAGCACGAAAAGCAGGCAGAGCGCCTCTCCGACGGCGTGCATCGCGTCAACGACCATATCCTGCGCATTGAGGGCGGCTACCGTCTCACCGCAAGAGATCTGGAGATGATCAATGCATATCTCGCGCAGAATAACGGTGACGTGCTGCTTTCCGGTGACAACCGCATCAATGAGGAGCTGCGCTCCGCTGTGGGCATCTCCAAGGACGGTGCCAGCACCGTATTTGAGGGAACGGACGCGGAAAAGGACGTTAAAACCAAGAAGTATAACAAGGACGAGACGAACTTTATCCGTTCCAGACTGCCGATGAAAAACGCGGTCAAGATGGGTGCATCGGGTCTTAAACACAAAAAGTTCCGCTTGTTCATGACCATTCTTTTGTCCTTTCTCGCGTTTGCCATGTTCGGTCTTGCCAGTGCGATGGCTTCTTATGAAAAGATCGATGCGGCAACCGAATCCGTGCTTGACTCCAAGATAAAATACGCCTCCGTAACGCTGGGCACGCGTTATACCGTGATCTATGACGACGGTGACGTAAACACGTGGCATAACGATGCAGGTTTGAATATGACGGATCTTGCCACGCTGGAAAAGGAAACGGGTCTCAAATTCTTCCCCGTATTCACGGGCACTCAATATTCTTACGGCGGCGGCATCAATCTCCAAAGCATGATGACCGCATATGAAAGCAATACCGTATACTCGGCAAAGCTGTCGGGCGTTGTGAGCATGAGCAAGGAACAGCTGCCTGCAGAGTATACTCTGGTAGGACAGATGCCGCAGAAGGAAGGCGAGATCGTTATCACTGAGTTTATGGTGAGGCAGTTCAACGAGTACGGCTTTAACAACACCGCCAAGAGCGAAACGATCGCCGCAGGTCAGGTGACCGCGGACGCCCTTATCGGCAAGCATATCTCCTTCAATCAGATCGGCTGGTCCGCTACCGACAAGGCCTACACCTACAAGATCGTGGGCGTGTTGGATACACAATTTGACTATACGCGCTATGACGCGCTTTTACCCAAGGAGGATAATGAGGATAAGAGCGATGGTGGCTTCCTTGAAATGATCCTCTCCGAAGAGATGCAGTACGAGCGCGATTACGGCTTCCATGCACTGGGCTTTATGGTGCAGTCCGACATTGACGCGCTGCTGCAGCGTGTGAGCAGCTCGGGGCAGATGGGTGAGTACATGAGCGAGAACGGCGCGGAGCTGCAGCTGCTCGTTCTCCGTCCCGCAGAGGTTGAGGGCGACGATCCCACCAAGGTCACGCAGTTTTACCGCGTGGCAAGCGATGACGTGATCGCAAACTTGGAGAATGTTAGCTTCTTCGATCCCGAAAAGACCTCGCTTGGCGAGAACGAGATCCTGATTTCCTTCTCCAAGCTGATGGAGATGCTGCCCGACAACCTCGAAATGCTGGAATACGATGCAGATTCCCTTGTTCTTCAGCTGAAGAATCAATACGGTGCGGAGATCTGGGATCAGACGGCGGTCGGTGACAACATCTACCAGCGCTTGATCGTGGCGGAAAGAATCGCTCTTGTGACCGAGCTTTTGGAGAACAATGCGGTTGCCGCCAAGGTAGAGGCGGACCGTCTGGAAGCGTATAACAATAGCCAAACCACTGCCACTACGGCAAAGGAGTATTGGCTTGAACAGATTATTAATAGAGGGAATTTCTACGTTCCCGCGGTGCAGGGCATCGGCGTGACTCAGGAGGATTTCTACGAGAGCAATATCCTTGCTCGCACCTTCCGCTTGCAGGCGATTCGCGATCTGATCAAGGACCGCTATTATCTGGAAAGCGTTCCCTCCGTTGCCAGGCCCGATACTGCCTTTAATTTGCTGGGCTTCCTGCAAAACAGCTACGAGGGCGGCGCACCCGAGGGCGCTACCTTTGGCACCGTAAGCAGATATACGCACTCCTCGTATCTGTTTGACCTGGTGGTTTATGCCGATGTGGTGCAGAACGAGCTGTGGAAGGACGCCGCTACGGTAGACGAGATGTTTAGCAGCGACTTTGCCGACAATTACCAGCTGAAGCGCTCCGAGTGGAACGACGCGACCAAGATGACCGACGACGCACGCATCAGCCGTATGACGGAGTACATCAAGCACTATTCGGGCAAATACGATTCCTCGGAGTACGACACCCTGTCCTATATGGTATATATGAGCGTGACGGGATTGGATCTTGTCGAGCAGGTGAACGGTCTTCTGTTTGAGCTGGAGAACGGTGCGACCAACGATACCGTTGACACTCCCGCTTACAAGATCGTCGGTGCCTTCGACGGCGGCAATTATAACCGCGAGGTCGTGATCAGCGGTGAGTTGTACGATTATTGGCAGAAATTCAAGGAAGAAAACATGACGGATATAGACTTCGATGACAGTCGCACCGAGGATCGTGCATCGCACGTGGATGGTCCCTATGCCTTCTGCATTGCCACGCTTGGTGAAAACAATACCGCCGCCATCGAAAAGCTGGTGCAGCTCACCTACTCCGATCCCGAAACGACGGACCTCCTGTTTTCGATGCAGAACCCCGTGACCTACATGCTCGGGCAGTTCAACGACGTCATTGAGGTGCTTTCTCAGGTCTTTATCTGGGTGGGACTTGCCTTTGCGCTGTTCGCATCCTTCCTCTTGATGAACTTTATCGCAACCTCTATTTCCTACAAGAAGCGTGAGATCGGTATTCTGCGCGCCGTAGGTGCACGCTCCTCCGACGTGTTCAAGATCTTCTTCAGCGAGGCGGCGATCATTGCCTTTATCAACTTCCTGCTTGCCGCGGGTGTTTCCACCGCCGCGATCATGGTGCTCAACTCCGTGATGCGCCAAGCGGGTATCAACATCACGCTGCTCAAGTTCGGCTTCCTGCAGGTCTTGATGATGCTTGGCATCAGTGCAATCGTTGCGGTGCTTTCCTCCTTCCTGCCTGTGTACAACATCGCAAAGCGCAAGCCTGTTGACGCGATCAAGGATAGATAAAACAACAAATAAACGGTTTGGTAAATCGTTTGAAACAAGAGCCGCCGTGCGTTTCGCACGGCGGCTTCTGTATATAATATTATATAATAATCTTTATATTGACGAAATGACATGTTTATGCTATAATGATATGGTATAAAGGTATCGTATGCCTTTGTGCCTTGCGTAGAATATCACATTTGCTATTCCGCATCAAAGAGAGGTACTTGACATGAATGTGAAGATGAATATTCCGTTTTCTCCCCCCGACGTGGGCGAGGAGGAGATCAACGAGGTTGCCGAGGCACTGCGCTCGGGCTGGATCACCACGGGTCCCAGAACAAAAAATTTGGAAAAGCAGATCGCCGCATACGTGGGCACGCAGATGTGCGTGTGTCTGAATTCGCAGACCGCCTGCGCCGAGATGGCGTTGCGCGTGCTTGGCGTGGGTGAGGGGGATGAGGTCATTACCTCGGCATATACCTACACGGCGTCTGCCTCTATTATCGATCACGTTGGCGCGAGGATCGTGCTGGTGGATACACAAAAGGACAGCCTTGAAATGGATTATGACGCGCTGGAAGCCGCGATCACCGAAAACACCAAGGCGATCATCCCCGTGGATCTTGCAGGCATCCCCTGCGACTATGAGCGTTTGTTTCAGATCGTGGAGCGCAAAAAGCAGCTGTTCCGTGCAAAGGGGCGCGTGCAAGAGGCACTCGGGCGCGTGGGCGTGATGGCGGATACCGCGCACTCCTTCGGCGCTTCGCGCAAGGGCGTGATGGCGGGCAATATTGCGGATTTTTCCTCCTTCTCCTTCCACGCGGTGAAAAACCTTACCACCGCAGAGGGCGGTGCGCTCACTTGGCGTAGCCTGCAGGGGATCGACGATGCGGAAATTTACAAGCAGGTGCAGCTGCTCAGCCTGCACGGGCAGAGCAAGGACGCGCTCGCCAAAACCCAGCTCGGCGCTTGGGAATACGATATTGTGGGTACCTGGTACAAGTGCAACATGACGGACGTGGCGGCAGCCATCGGTCTTGTGCAGATGAAGCGCTACGCGGGCATCCTTGCTCGCAGAAAAGAGATCATCGCGCGCTATAATGCGGCATTGAAGCCGCTTGGTGTCGAGGTGCTTTCGCATTACACCGATACATACGAGTCCTCGGGGCATCTGTATTTGACGCGTATCCCCGGCATCACCGCCGAGCAGCGCAACGAGATCATCATCAAGATGGCGGAACGGGGTGTCGCGTGCAACGTGCATTACAAGCCGCTGCCCATGCACACCGCGTATAAAAATCTCGGCTTTGATATTGCGGACTACCCCAATGCCTACGCGCATTTCGCCAACGAGATCTCGCTGCCGCTTCATACGCGCCTTACGGATGAGCAGGTTGCTTATGTGACAGACTGCTACACCGAGGTGCTGAAGGAGTATTTGCCGCTATGATGCTGAAAAAGTGGGAAAAGCTTCCACCCGAGCTGCAAATGCCCGAGGTGCGGAGGTATTACGACATTCTGAAAAAGAAGCGCTTCAGCCTCTTTCTCAAGCGCATGTTTGATATTGTGGTATCCCTTTGCATGCTGCTGTTGCTTTCGCCCGTGTTTTTGATTTTGGCGATCGCCATTAAGCTTGACAGTCGCGGCCCCGTGTTTTACAGACAGGTGCGCGTGACGCAGTACAACAAAAAATTTCGCATCTTCAAGTTCCGTTCCATGGTGCAGCATGCGGACAAGGGCTCGCAGGTGACGGTCAGCGGAGACGCGCGCGTTACACGCGTAGGTAGGCTGGTGCGCAAGTGCAGACTGGACGAGATCAGCCAGCTCATTGATGTGCTGCGCGGCAAGATGACCTTTGTGGGCACACGCCCCGAGGTGCCGAGGTACACCGAGCAGTATACCCCCGAAATGATGGCAACGCTTCTGTTGCCCGCAGGCATCACGAGCATCGCCAGCATCTATTACAAGGACGAGGCGGAGCTGCTCGATGCCGCCGAGGACACCGATAAGGTCTACGTGGAAGAGGTGTTGCCCGCAAAAATGCGCTACAACCTCAAGGCTATTGAACAATTCAGCTTTTTCTCGGACATCAAGGTGATGTTTATGACCGCCCTTGCCATGCTTGGCAAGGAGTATAAGGACGACTGCGACACCGCGGTGCAGGAGCGATCGGAGGAAACGACGGTATGAGTAAGAGTGTAACGGTATCGGTCATCATTCCACTGTATAACGAGGAAAGATATATCGAAAAATGCATTTTATCCTTAACGGAGCAAACCTATCCCGTAACGGATATGGAATGGATCCTGGTTGACGGAAATTCCACCGACAAGACCGTGGAGATCATCGAGCGATACATGGCAGAGAATCCCATCACGCTGCTGCACAACGAAAAAAGAAAAACGCCCTATGCGCTGAATATGGCGATCGAGCGCGCAAGCGGGAGGTACATCATTCGCATGGATGCGCACGCAAGCTTTGCCCCCGATTATATTGAAAAATGCGTGCATTACCTTGACACCACCGATGCCGACAATGTGGGCGGTGTTGCCGAGACGAAAGCAAGCGGCTTCGTGGGCGGCGCTATTTCGCAGATGCTTTCCACCAAGTTTGGTGTGGGCGGGTCCGACTTCCGCGTGGGCGAGGGGGATAAGTACGTGGATACCGTGCCCTTCGGTGCGTTTCGCCGCGAGGTCTTTGAGCGCGTAGGCTTATTTAACCCCAAGCTGCTTCGCAGCGAGGATAACGACATGAACGCAAGGATCCGCGCAAGCGGCGGCAGGATTTGGTTGTCAAACGAGATCCGTTTTCAATACTATTGCAGAGACACCGTAAGCGGCATTTTAAAAATGGGAATGCAGAACGGTAACGCGCTGTTTCGCACCATGCGGGAAAATCCCAAGGCTATGAGCGTGCGGCACTTTATTCCGTTTGCATTTCTCGTGTCCCTTTTGGTCATGCCTGTGCTCTCGCTCCTGTTCCCCTTCTTTTGGTGGCTGTTTGCACTGGAGGGCGCTGCCTATCTGCTATTGGATCTCTACTTTTCCTTCTGCGGCAAAAAGCCCGCACATGGTCTTGTGACCGTGTGGCTGTATCCCCTGTTTCATATAAGCTACGGACTGGGCTCGCTTTTAGGACTTTTCGGTATTACGCTTTACTGAGGATCGCAGAATACAAAACGACGAGGAGAAAATATTATGAACGAACAAAATAAAAAGATCACTTTGGACGAGCTCAAGAAGATCGAGCTCAACACCCTTATCGAGGTGGACGCTCTTTGCGAAAAGCTGGGGCTGCGTTACTCCATGTGCGGTGGCACGCTGCTCGGTGCGATCCGTCACGGTGGCTTCATCCCGTGGGACGATGATATTGATATTTTCATGCCGCGCTCGGATTATAACAAGCTCATTGAGTATTGCAGGAATAACGAAACCTCGTTTTCGTTGCTGTGCAACGAGCTCAATGAGAAATACGGCTATCTCTTTGCTAAGGCCATGGATAAGAACACCGTGATTTACGAGCCGAATTCTAACCCCACCAACATTGATATGGGTGTCTACATTGATATTTTCCCCATCGACGGTCTTGCCGATGATTACGAATCGTCCGTAGAATTGTTCAATAAGACGAGATTCAAGCGCGAGCTGCTTGTGGCAAAAAACTGGAAGCGCTTTTTCAGAAGCAAGACACGCGCGTGGTACTATGAGCCGATCCGCTTCGCCTTCTTTTTGCTCAGCCGCTTTGCATCGCGCAGGAGATTGATCAAATCCATCCAAAGGGTGTACCCTGCCGATACCTTTGATAAGAGCGAGTACGCCGCAACCGTTTGCGGCGGCTACCGCTTAAAGGAGATTTTGAAGCGGAGCATATACGATACCTATACCGAGCTGGAGTTCGAGGGGCACAAATTTAAGGCACTCGCCGATTATCACACCTATTTGAGCAGTATCTACGGCGACTATATGCAGCTGCCGCCCGAGAACAAGCGCGTAACGCATCATATGTTTGAGGCATACTACAGAAACGAAAAGGAAGTTTAAGTATGAACATTGCAATCATATTGGCGGGCGGTACGGGCACGCGTCTTGGCGGAAACGTACCCAAGCAATATTTGACGGTAAACGAGAAGCCTATTCTTGCCTTTTCGTTGGAAACCTTCCAAAAGCATGCAGATATAGATAAGATCGTGATCGTTGCCAATGCCGAGTGGGAAGCCTACATTCTGGAGATCTTGGATCGGTATGGTATTGAGAAATTTGCGGGCTTTGCCCCTGCGGGGGAGAGCAGGCAGCATTCGGTTCTCAACGGCATGGGGGCTGTGAAGGCTCTTGACGGTGTGGGTGCCGATGAGGATCTGGTGCTGGTGCACGATGCGGCGCGCCCCAACGTCAGCGAACGTATGATAGACGAAGCGCTGATGCTAAATGGCAAGGACGCCACACTCCCCGTGATTCCGATTCCCGACACGACCTATTATAGTGAGAACGGGCGCGAGATCACACAATTGCTGGACCGCGATAAACTGTACGCAGGGCAAACCCCCGAAGCCTTTTTGCTGAACAAGTTTTACGCCATCCACGAGGGCCTTTCGGATGCCGAGCTTTGCGCTGTGCGCGGCACCTGCCAACTGGCATTTTCTCATGGGCTTACGGTACGCATGTATGCGGGTGAGCATGCCAATTATAAGATCACCACGATGGTGGATCTGGAAAAATTCAAGTCCGAAAAGCAAGATGCTTTGGGGAGGAACTCATGAATATCCTACACATTGCATCCATAACCAACAACCCCTTTAACGGCGTTTGTGTTGTGGTACCGCAGCACGTTAAGACACAGCAAAGGACCGAGCAGGTCGCGCTTCTCAATATTCGCGGTGAGCAGATCGACGGTATGGAGTGCCAGCTGCCCTATAAGGCACCCCTTTGCGTTGCGGAATTGCCCTCTCCCTTCGATGCGCCCGATCTTGTGGTGTTTCACGAGGCATATCGCGTAGAATATCTTGCCATCTCCAAGCAGCTGCGCAAGCGCAGGATCCCCTATGTGATCCTGCCGCACGGAGAGCTCACCAAGACCGCGCAAAAAAGCAAGTGGCTCAAGAAAAAGGTGGCAAATCTGTTGCTGTTTAACCGCTTTATCCGCGGTGCGCAGGCGGTGCAAAACCTCTCGCAGCGGGAGATGGAGCAAACCAAGTTTGGCAGACGCCGCTTTATCGGCACCAACGGTGTGTCGATCCCCGAGCGTAAAAAGAGTGCCTTTTCCGACGACGGGCTGAGGCTTTTGTACATCGGGCGCCTGGATGCGTTTACCAAAGGGCTTGATCTGATGATGCAGGGCGTGAGAATGTGTGCTGACGACATGCGTAAAAGCCGCGTCACGCTGTCCGTCTACGGGCCCGATCTCAACGGAAGATACGCGCATTTAGAGGAGCTGATCGCGCAAAACGGCGTGGGGGATATCGTGGATCTGCATCACGAGGTTGCGGGAAAGGAAAAGGAGCAGCTTCTGCTTGACGCCGATATTTTCATTCAGACCTCTCGCTCCGAGGGGATGCCCTTGGGGATATTGGAGGCGATGGCATACGGCTTGCCCTGCCTTGTGACAAGAGGAACGACCCTTGGCGAGATGATCGCACAAAACGGCGCAGGCTGGTGCGCGGAAACGAGTGCGGAATCGATCGCGCAAACGATCAGGCAAGCGATCGCAGAGAAGGCTTCTCTTGCGCAAAAATCTCAAAACGCCGTACAAAGCGTGGAGCAAAGCTTTTGCTGGTCGGCTGTTACGAAAACGATATTGGCGGAATACGAAAGCGTGGTAAGGGCTTACCGCGGCTTGCGCGGGGATGCGAAATGAATCGGTATATATATCAGGCATCCAGATGGCTTGCCGTTATTCTGTCGGGCGTGATCTCCGTGCTGCTTACGGCACGCGGGTATCCGGGCAGAGCTTGCTTAAATTTGCTGCTGCTGTTTCTGTTTTTGTGTGTATCCGTTCTTTTTGAGAAAAAAAGAGGCGTCATTACGGTCAGCTACGTATTTGTCTTTTTTATCGTGTACGTTGTGAACTCCGTTGTGCCTGCCTACTATACGGTGGATCAGCTGCGGATCTTAGACAGGACCGACGTGTCTGCGGGGCTTATTGAGGATACGTATTTGCTGTATTTCGGCGTTTCTCTTGCGTGCTATCTTATTTTTATTGCTTATTTGTATTGCACCAAAACAAGAAAAGTCACCGCCGATGGCTTGCAGATGGACTTCAATGGGAATTTTTGCTTCGGCCTCGGTATTGCCGCCTCCCTTGCAGTGTATTTTGCCTTGGGCAGAAATATTGAGTTTATCATTCCCGTGGCATCGTTAACGCTGTTTTTGATCTTGACTCAGAAAAAGGCAAGGTGGATCTATCTTGTTGCCTTTGCGGCTTTACTGGTAGTAGACACGCGCTTGCTGCTGCAGCGTTACGTGTTACTCAAATATGTGTTGCCCGTAGGCTTTTTGGTGCTCTTGATGCTTGCACGCAAAAAGATCAGCTATATTAAAATTACGCTCCTTTTGCTTGCAGCCGTTGCCGCGGTGGGTATCTACGGCGTAGTGTCCGAGATGATAAAGCTAAACGTCTACTACGGCGGGAGCTATGACATCGGCGCAGTTTTGAGCAGCGCGCAATCCATGCTGGATTTTCTTTACAATCAAATATACAGAATCTTTATCATATGGCGCAAGCTCGGCGGCTATGCGATTTATCATGCGCAGGCGCACGGCTATTTCTACGGTGTCACTTACGTGAAAAGCCTTGCCTCCGTGCTGGGCTTTGAATACGTGTCCTTGCCGTCCTTGGTGGCAAGCTACCATGGCTCCAATTACGCGCAACCGGGATTGCTTGCGGAGGGGTATGCCAATTTCGGCTTTTTCGGTGCAATTGCAAATATTTGCATCGTGTTTTTCTTGATGGAATTTTTGTTCCGTCTGTACGCAAAAAAGCCGACGATGACGAACCTTTTGTTGATGACGGTGCCGTTTTCCGCCATTTTGTTGGATGGCGGCACGATCAACTCTGCCATTGCGATCATCCTCGCATGCGTTCTGATGAGCGTGTTCAATATTTTCCATGTGCGTGTGATCGATAAAAGATGGAAAAGGGAAAGCGTTGCGGCTCTCTCGCATCCAAAAGAGGATGCAAGCATTACGAGCGAATAAAGTGAGGCTATAAGTGCGATTTGATTTTTTAACATAATGAAGGAGAGGCTTGCATATGTCCGAATTGATTAGTATCATTGTTCCGGTGTACAACGCGGAAAAATACTTGGATCAGTGTGTCGAAAGCTTGATGGCACAGACCTATGGAAATTTGGAAATTATATTGATCAATGATGGCTCAAAGGATGCTTCGGCACAAATGTGTGACGCATATGCGGCAAAAGACGAGCGCATAGTTGTTATACACAAGCAAAACGGCGGTGTTTCTGCTGCGCGAAACGACGGTCTTGAAAAAGCGCACGGAGAATACGTGATGTTCGTGGATTCCGATGATTTTATAAGACCTACCATTGTAGAACGCATGTACTCGGCTCTTTGTGAAAGGCAGGCTGACCTTTGCATATGTGGGCACGTTGTGGTTACCCAAACCGAGGAAAAAAGTGGTCCCGTGTTTGACGATGCGTTTCTTTCGGGCGACAAGGAGATTGCCGAGTTTGTCAATAACAACTATCTTTCTCCCTTGGTTGCTCCGCCTTGGGCACGTCTGCTCAAGCGTGCTTTAGTCAGCCGCTTTAAGCAGGGGATGGCTCTTGGTGAGGATATGCTTTTTAACATGGAGTATTTCGGGCAGGCAAAATCTATGGTTTTGATCTGCGAAAATTTGTATTGCTATCGGGTGTTTGAAAACTCCGGGTCACTCTCGGGTCGGTTTATGCCCACGTATTTTTACGATTTTGAGCAGCTGTATAAAACCTCCTTGGATATGGTGCTTACAAAGGGCGGCATCACGCTTGAGCAAGCACCCTTGATCCATTACAGATTTCTGTATTATGCGCTGTACTTTATGAGGCGCTATATATTTCTTCATGACAAAAAGCAAGCAATTGCGTATATCAAGGAGCTTTGCCGTAGCGAAATGCTAAGACAAGCCGCTAAAAATTGCAAGCGGAAGCACGGCGTGAAAATAACGCTTGCCGCTATACTTGTGAATCGCAAGAGCGCACGTCTGCTGTATGCTCTTTTAAGACAATATAAAAAGGACAATTCAAAATAAATGCACGTATTTTTGTTCGCAAGGTGTGCATGGATGGATTGAATTTATGCGAGGAGTGTGTTGGTGGATTGGATAAAAGAAAAAGCTTAATTAATGTGAGCGTATCCATTGCGTTCAGATTTGTATTGCTGATATTGGGAATTGTGGTAAGGCGGTTTCTTATTATATATATAGGAAATGAAATGAATGGCCTCAATTCGTTGTATGAAAGCATCATCGGATTTTTGACGGTTGCAGAGCTTGGTATCGGAAGTGCTATCACGTTTTGTATGTACAAGCCGATCATTGAGGGAAAAAAGGAAAAGGTTGCCGCACTTTATCAATTCTTTCAAAAAACCTATCTTGCCATAGGCGGCATTATCTTGGTGGTCGGCATTGCCATTATGCCCGCGATACCGTATTTGGCAAGGGATTACGCCTCCTTAAATGTAAATCTGTATGTTACATTTTTGCTGATGCTGATCTCCGTGGTGCTTTCCTATGTGTTCAGCTCCAAGATATCACTCATCAATGCATACAAGGATGACTATATCAGCACAACCATCACGTCCTGCGGATTGATCTTACAGCACGTTTTACAAATGCTGGTCTTGGTCTTTACGCGTTCTATGACATGGTATCTGGCTTGTCGCATTTTGGCGATCTTGGTGCAGTGGGTAATCACTGAGCTTGTTGCACGCAGACAGCATAACGACATCATCTCCTTTTCCAAGCAGACCTTGGATGCCGAAACGAAGGTGCACGTTGCGCAAAACGTAAAGGCGATGTTTATGCACCGCATTGGCGGCGTGCTGGTGAATTCGGCTGACAGTATCATTATTTCGGCTTTTATCGGCGTGGTTGCATTGGGTAAATTCTCCAACTATACCATGATCATGACGGCTATGACATCTACTATCATGCTGGTGTTTACTCCCCTCACCTCTATCGTGGGGCATATGTTTGCGTCGGATCCCGAGCAAACAAAGCAGTATTTTGACTTCTTCTTCATGCTGAATTTTATCATCGGTGTGGTGTTCTTTTTAGGCTATTACGCGGTGATAGACAATGTGATAACAATTTTGTTCGGCAGCGATCTGGAGGTCGCAAAATCCATATCCCTTGTGATCACGATCAACTATTTCACCCAATTTATGCGACAATCGACTCTCTTGTTCAGGAATGCGACGGGAACTTTTTATAACGACAGATGGAAGCCGTTTTTTGAGGGTCTTTCCAACGTAGTGCTTTCCATTGCGTTCGTGTTGCTGTTTACCAAATGGTTTGGTGAGGATTTCGGCATTGTGGGTGTGATCGTAGCTACCATTATTACAAATTTGGCGATCTGCCATTTGGTAGAGCCCTTTGTGCTGTATAAGCATGCATTTGGTTCATCGGTGAAAAAGCATTGGCTGAAAAACTACGTATGCATTGCAATTTTCACCGCCGCCCTTTTTGCCCTGCACTATTGCATGCGCTCCTTTGAAAGCCAATGGATCGAGCTGCTTGTGAACGGCGCGATATCTCTTGCGTTTTCTGCCGTTATATTGCTGGCTACGATGCTGCTCAGTAAAAAATTCAGAAGCTACTGCAGGGCGCTTTTCGCGAGAAAATAGTCCCAAAGCCCTAAGTGGCGCTCCCTTTTAAGAGGGAGCAGAGGGAAAAAGCGCACACCGTTTAAACGGTGTGCGCTTTTAATAACGACCGAGAAAGGCAAAAGGGGCTGTCTCACGGCATTAGCAAATTATGAACGCCGTGTGCAGCCCAACAAAAAAATCAAGGACATTCAAGCAATGCCCTTGATTTTTTTGTTGCTTGGGTATATCATTCTATCTCGAAATTTTACTTTGAGACAGCCCCTTTTTATTCGCTTTTGTAAAATTACTTTGCGGCGGAGATAGCTGCCTGTGCAGCAGCAAGGCGAGCGATCGGAACGCGGAAGGGAGAGCAGGAAACGTAGTCGAGCCCCAGCTTGTGGCAGAATTCCACGGATGTGGGGTCGCCGCCGTGCTCGCCGCAGATGCCGATGTGGAGCTTCGCGTTGTTAGCGCGGCCGTCCTTGCAAGCGAGGTTCATCAGCTTGCCTAC
>CAZOFQ010000020.1:2281-17856 GCA_964579105.1 uncultured Lachnospiraceae bacterium | reverse complement strand
CTCCTGCGGGGGCATCCGGGATAAACTCCATAATGTCATCCAAGGTGCAGTTCAGCGCCACGCAGATCTTGCCCAACACCTCAACAGTCACATTGTTCCCTGCGCTCATCTTACTGATGGTAAAGCTGCTGATACCTGCAAGCTCGGCAAGGTCCTTTTTCTTCATATCGCGATCGATCAGCAATTTCCAAAGTTTTTTGTAGCTCGTAGCCATAATTTCACCTCACAAAAAGGATAAAACATTAGTAGTAATGATACTCGTTATCATTATTATACCACCTTGTGCTTTTGCAGTCAAGCAATATTTTTGGCGAACGCTAAATTTTGATTTCATAGTCAGACTTGACAGCTTGTTGCAAAGCGTATAGAATAAAACCGGCGCAAAAAGCGGAGAAATGTTGTGCACGTGACGTGCAGACCACCTTCTCCGCCAAGCATTGGCGTAGCACAGTTCGTGCTGTGCCTTTTGCATTTAAATCAAAAGCTGTTGAAAATAAAAAACAGAAAACATGAAAAGGCACTTGACAAAGTGATAATTCCAAATTATAACAATGGCACATAACCCTAAAACACTTACCCATACAAAAAGGGCGAGAGCATACGCTCTCGCCCTTTTTTGTTAGTAATTATTTCGTATACCTGTGCTTCAGGACAACTGCGTTTCCCAATTCTTATAAGGAAGCCCATCGGGAACGGGGACGGCATATCCGGGCGCGGCAAGCGTGAGCATCTCCTTCGCCACGGTGCCAAAGGAGGCTCGGAAGTGTATCGTGGATTTTGTGACGAGAATTCTTTGCTCCTCGGGGGCAATGCCGTGGCTGCGGAACACCTCAAGATCAAAGGGCTGACGCGAAATAGAGGTGATCAATACGGTATTGCCTGCGATCTCCACCACCGCCGTTTTCCCTTGCTTTGCGATCGTGCCATGCAGCATTTTTCCCTTCAGCACGTACTTGCCGTCGCTCAGCATGCGCACGTAAGCGGTCACCTCTAAGGGTCCGCCCGAATAAGCGGGATCACTCCAGCCGCCAAGCCTTAAGGATACGGTTGCGCCCACGCCCGCCTTGGCGCAGACCTCGACCGAGGCGGGGTCAAGAATGGTGGCGACTGCCGCACCCGTGATCCCTCTTTCCAAAATACGGCGCAAAATATGCGTGGTGTCACCCATGCCACCCGCGCCTGGGTTATCCGAGGCATCCGCAAGAACAACGGGACCTTCACCCGCTGACAGCGCCCTATCCAGCGCCTCGTCAACCGAAACGTATTCGGGCAAAAGGCTTGGGATCGCCGCCTCGATCGCTTGCTTCATCTCGTCGGCAATGCTTTCTGCCAAGGCACGGTCGCCGTCCGTCACCACCATTACGCTCATGCCCATTTCCGCAATATCCGCAGGGAAAAAGCCGTGGGCAAAGCGCACGCTTCGCACGCCCCTTTGCTTTTCCAGCCGCTTTGCCAAGCGATACAGCGGCTGTATGTGCTCGGAATCCGTGTAGAAGAACGGCAGCAGGTGCGGAATGCGGCGGTACGCCATCACGGGGGTCAGATTGCCGTCCAGGCAATCCGCCATCATGCTTGCCACCACACGCCCCGTATCATAGATATCGGTATGAGGATAGCGCTCGTACGGCACCAATGCCGTGGCGAGCCTTGCCATTTTTGCAGTCACGTTGGCGTGCAGATCCAGCGAGGCGATCAACGGGATCTCCTCGCCCACCAACGCCCGAATCGCCTCAAACAGATCCCCCTCGCCGTCACAATGTCCCTTAGCAACCATTGCGCCGTGGCAATTGATCAGCACACCGTCCAGGGGCAAGTTGCGGCGGATGGCATCACAAACCTCGTTGACGACAAAATCATACACGTCGGCGGTAACGGGTCCGCTGGGTACGGCGGCAAGAGAGACCGTGGGGATCAGCTCCACGTCCTCGCGCGCCTCGAACAGCTCCAAAAATGCTCCCACCTCTGTACCAACACCGCGATGCGCGGCGAAGGAAGCCTCTCCCACCTCAAAGGAAAAGTTTTTATATGCTTGCATATCGGCAGGGACGGGACAAAACGAGTTCGTCTCGTGCCAAAACCGAATCAACAGTAATTTCTTTTTCACGCTTGCTCTCCGTTCCTTGCGTAGAGACGGTTCCACGCGGCAAATTTTGCAAAATCAATGCCGTCAAGCTGTTCCTGCGTCACACGGTAGCGCCAGTTTCCTTCCGCCCTGCCCGGGGTGTTGATGCGGGTATCCGCGCCGTAGCCGAGCAGATCCTGCACGGGAAGAATCAAGAGCCCCGCCGTACTCATCCAGAGCGCGCGCAGCACGGCGTCAAAGGCGTCGGCGGGATGCCCGAAATACTCCATCAGCCGTGCACGCTCGGAGTCCTTCATTTCCCACAAAAAGCCAAGCAGCGTATTGTTGTCGTGCGTGCCCGTATAGACAACCAGATCCTCCTTATAATTATGCGGCAGATGCGGCGAGGCGGGATTCCCATCAAAGCCGAACTGAAGCACCGCCATACCCGGGTAGCCGCTGTAAGCGAGCAGCTCCTGCGTCGCCGTATCGATCATGCCCAGATTTTCGGCAAGGATCAGCTTGTTCTCGGCAAGCGGTGCAAATGCGTCGATCAGCTTTTCGCCCGCACCCCGTTCCCAATGCCCTTCCTTGGCGCTCACGGCGTTTTGCGGGATGCTCCAATAAGCACTGATGGCACGGAAATGGTCGATCCGCACGCCGTCAAACAGCTCCAGCATATACCCAAGGCGCTCCCGCCACCACAAATAGCCGTCCTGCTCCATTTTCTCCCACCGGTAGATGGGATTGCCCCACAGCTGCCCCTCCTCGCTGAAATAATCGGGCGGCACGCCCGCGACCTGCGTGGGAGCGTTTCTCTCATCCAGCAAAAATTGCTCGGGAGAGGCATACACGTCATAGCTGTCGAAGGACACGTAGAATGGGATGTCACCTATGATTTTCACGCCCCGTTTAGCGGCATATGCGTGCAGCTCCTGCCACTCGCGGTGAAACTCGTATTGAATGAACTGCCATGCAAAAAGCTCCTGCTCGTTTGGCGTTTGAATCGCCCACTTTGTCCAGCAAGCATCACCGTTGCACTGCTTGAGTGCCAAAAAACGGCAGCTTTGCTCTATGCGGGGGTGCTTTTCCATAAATTTTACGATGGGCGTGCAATCCTTCACACGCATTGCCGCCTTTTTCAAAAAGCCATACCGTTTCTCACGTAAAATGCCGTATTCGCAAAGATAGGGTGCCGCCACCGTTTGCTCCTTCAGCTCCTGCTCAGTCACAAGACCTGCTCGATACAACGCCTCGGGATCGATAAAAAAAGGATTGCCCGCGAACGAGGAATAAGACATATAAGGAGAGTTATGGGCATCGGTCATACCGAACGGAAGAACCTGCCAATAGGAAAAGCCGCCCTCTGCTATTGCGTCGATCCATCTGTATGCGCTTTCGCCAAACGTACCGCATCCGTAGTCCCCGGGGAGCGAGAAGATCGGCAATAATACTCCGCTTTGTCTTTTCATAGATATTCTCCTTGCGAAAAGCAGTCGTTATTTTATTCATTATAGCGCAATGAGGCAAAAAAGGCAAGTTTTTTCGCAAAATGAAAAAAATGTTAAAAATATTTTAAGAAATTTGACAAAAAGGACTATACTTTTCACTTTTTTTGATGTATAATAATTATGTCAATATTATATTGATTATTGTCGAAGAAAAAAGCGCAAAACCAATAACCAAGCAAAGTCACTTACGGTGGCTGTTTGCACCTTGCCGTGCATCGCCACAAAACAAAAACTTCAGGGAGGTCTTACGCAATGAGATTCAAGAAAAAAGAATGTGTAGCCATGATCTTGGCAGGCGGTCAGGGAAGCAGGCTCTTCGTGCTGACCGAAAGCACGGCAAAGCCCGCCGTTCCCTTTGGCGGAAAGTATCGCTTGATCGACTTTCCTCTTTCCAATTGCGTCAATTCCGACATTGACACCGTCGGCATCCTGACGCAATATCAGCCGCTTCAGCTCAACGAATACATCGGTAACGGCTCTCCCTGGGGTCTCAACAGCTCCAACGGTGGCATCCATATCCTTTCCCCCTACTCCAAAAGCGCAAGCTCGGAGTGGTACAAGGGCACTGCCAACGCCATTTTTCAAAACATTTCCTTTATCGACCGCTACAGCCCCACGCACGTGCTGATCTTATCGGGCGACCACGTCTATAAAATGGACTACGCTCTGATGCTGGCAGACCACGTAAAAAACGAGGCTGACTGCACCATCGCCGTGCTGAACGTACCGCTTGAGGAGGCCTCACGCTTCGGTATTATGAACACGAACGAGAACGGAAGGATCTACGAATTTGAGGAAAAGCCGAAAAAGCCCAAAAGCACCAAGGCATCCATGGGCGTATACGTTTTCCGCTGGGACGTGCTGAAGCAGTACCTGATCGCGGACGACGCCGACCCCACCTCCAGCAACGACTTCGGCAAAAATATCATCCCCAAGCTTCTGCAGGACGGCTATCGCCTGTTCGCCTACGATTTTGACGGCTATTGGAAGGACGTAGGTACAATCGACAGCCTCTGGCAAGCCAACATGGATATTCTGGGCGAGGAGCCCGTTCTGGATATGCGGGATAACCATGATCGCATCTACGCAAGAAACTATGCACATCCCAGCAGCTACATCGCACCCGAAGCCGAGATCGTCAACTCCTACGTCGCAGAGGGCAGCACGGTATACGGCAAGGTCTACAACTCCGTGATCTCCACGGGCTGCGTGATCGAAAGGGACGCCGAGGTACACGACAGCTTCATCATGCCCGAGGCGGTGATCGGCACGCACGCCGCGATCCGCTACGCCATCATCGGCGAAAACGCCACGGTACACGCCAATGCGCGCGTCGGTGATAACCCGCAGTTTTACGAAAAGGACGCATGGGGCATTGCGGTTGTGGGAAAGGATAAGGAAGTAGCGCAAAACAAAACGCTTTTGCCCAAGGAAATTTATTAAGGGGGACGCCGACATGAAAGCAATGGGTATCATCTTCTCTAATATTTATGACAGCTCCCTTGGCGAGCTCACCAACCACAGGACCGTAGCCTCCCTTCCCTTTGGCGGCAGATACCGCCAGATCGACTTTGCCCTGTCCAACATGTCCAACTCGGGCATTTATAATATCGGCATCATCACAAAGCACAACTACCGTTCGCTCATGGACCATCTCGGCACCTGCAGTGCATGGGATCTGAACAGAAAGACCGAGGGCGTGGTATTTCTCCCCCCCTTCGCCGAAGGAACCATCGGCACAGTATACAAGGGGAAGCTGGAGGCACTGTATTCCGCCCTTCATTTCATCAGCAACCCCGCCTACGACTACGTAGTGGTTTGCGACTCCACGGTGCTGTGCAATCTGGATTTTGACAAGGTCATCAAGCAGCACGTGCTTGGCGGCAACGACGTGACCGTTATCGCCAATGCCGCGGGTGCAGGCAAAAAAGCCCCCTTGGCGATCAAGGCAGATGAAACGGGCACCGTGACAGAAATGAAGCTCGACGCCGAGACCGAAGCAGATGCCTTTGCGGGAATGGGCATGTTCGTTATGAGCCGTTCCCTTTTGGTCGAAGCGATCAAGGACTCCTACTCCAAAGGGTACATACACTTTGAACGGGACTATCTGCAACGCCGATTTAACGCGGGTGCGCTGAAGATCGGCATGTACCGCTTTAACGGCGTGGTGCTGCATAACGACAACATCGGCAGCTACTATCAAAACAACATGGCGCTGCTGGAGAGCTCGGTGCGTGACGGCATCTTTTTGCAGGATTCGCCCATTTATACCAAGGTGCGCGACGAAGCACCCACCTATTACGGCGAGGGCTCCAAGGTCTCGAGCTGCATCATAGCGGACGGCTGTGTGATGCGCGGCACCGCAAGGGACAGCGTGATCTTCCGCGAGGTGACCGTTGAAAAGGACGCCACGGTAAAGAGCAGCATCATCATGCAGGGCACGAGGATCGGAAGGGGCGCCGTGCTGGAGTGTGTCATACTGGATAAAAACGTGACCGTAAGCGAGGGCGCGTGTCTGAAGGGAACCCCGCAGCACCCCGTCATTGTAAAAAAGGGAGAAACCGTATGAAAATCGTCTTTGCGGCAAGCGAAGCCGCACCGTTTATCAAAACAGGGGGACTCGGGGACGTGGCACAGGCCCTTCCCGAAGCCCTTGCCGACTACAAGGGCAACGAGCTCCTGCTCTTTTTGCCCTACTATAAAAAGATCAAGCAAAATGCGGCATTTCCCGTGGAACAGATCGCGGTGTTTGACACACCGCTTTCCTGGCGGCAGTCTTACACAGGGCTGATGAAGCTCACCTCCAAGCGCCGCAAGCTACAGGTCTACTTCATTGACAACGAGTATTATTTTGGCAGAAATGAGGTATACGGCTGTCTTGACGACGGCGAGCGCTTCGCCTTTTTCTGCAAGGCGATCCTGGAGTCGCTCGTGCATCTCGGGCAAGTGCCCGACGTGATCCATTGCAACGACTGGCAAACGGCATTGCTGCCTACGCTCCTGCACGCCTTTTATCACGAGCAGCTGGGACACGCCAAAACGGTATTCACCATCCACAACATCGAATACCAAGGCTGGGCTGACCCTCTCTTCCTCGGTGACGTGCTGGGACTGCCCGCAGAACACGAGAGCACCTTTTCCTACAACGGTGCGCTGAATTTTGTCAAGGGGGCGATCCTTTCCTGCGACTGCCTCACCACCGTTTCCCGCACCTACGCAAGGGAGATCTGTTACCCGTATTTCGCGCACGGGCTTTCCCCCGTCATCCGCGAGCACGCCTTTAAGACCACAGGCATCGTCAACGGCATCGACACGGTTGGAAACGATCCCGCCACCGATGTGCATCTGCCGCAGAACTACAACGCCGACACCGCCGCGCAGGGCAAGGCGGCGTGCAAGCAAGCGCTGCAACAGCAGTTGGGGCTCCCCGTAAAGCCCGCCACCCCTCTTGTGGGGCTGGTTTCCAGGCTTGTGGAGCATAAAGGGCTTGACATCCTGTGCGAGGCGCTGGAGGAGATGCTGCAAGCAGACATACAGCTCGCCTTCCTTGGAACGGGAGACGCGGCGTACGAGCAAGCGCTTGCGGACATTGCCGCCCGCTACAAGGACAAGTTTTCGCTGAATCTGCGCTTCAGCCAAGCGCTTGCCTCGCAGATCTACGCCGCAAGCGATCTCTATCTGATGCCCTCGAAAAGTGAGCCGTGCGGTCTATCACAGCTGCTTGCCATGCACTACGGCAGCGTTCCCATCGTGCATGAAACGGGCGGACTTAAGGATACCGTTCTCCCCTACAACTCCGCAAGCGGCGAGGGGCTTGGCTTCACCTTCTCGCAATTCGGCAAGGAGGATCTGTTGGGCGCCTTCTATCGCGCGCTTGACGTGTATTTCAATCATAAAAAGGATTGGCAAAGGCTCATCCGCAACGGCATGACCACCGATTTCTCGTGGAAGGTGCCCGCAGGCGAATATATGGAGCTTTACAAAAAACTGTTAAAAAACGCATAAACCCACCACCAAAGGAGACTCATACCATGCAAAAAAGACAAGAAGAGCTGCTCGCCAGACTGAACGAAACCTCCGTCAGACTTTTTTCCTGCAACATTGCGGAAACCACCGACAAGCAGGCATATAAGGTGCTGTGTACGCTGCTGCGCGAAATGCTGGCGCAAAAGCGCAAGGAGTACAAGGATTCCTACAAGGCAAAGGACAGAAAAAAGGTCTACTATATGTCCATGGAATTTTTGGTGGGCACCTCCTTGCGAAACAATCTTTACAACCTGGGGGTAGAGGGAGATTTCCGCAAGATCATGAAATCCCAGGGCTTTGACATCGATAACATCTATGCGCTCGATCCCGATGCAGGGCTTGGCAACGGCGGACTTGGCAGGCTTGCCTCCTGCTATCTCGATTGCCTCACGGGCAACGATCTGCCCGCCACGGGCTTTTCGATCCGTTACGAGTTCGGCATCTTCAAGCAAAAGATCGTGGACGGCTGGCAGCTGGAATTCCCCGACAACTGGTTGGAGCGCGGCGAGGTCTGGCTACAGGCAAGACCCGACGAGAGCTATGAGATCAAGTTCGGCGGCAGGGTCAGCGAGTGGTATGATAACGGTCAGTTCCGCGTGGCACAGACCGACTACCAAAGCGTGATCGCCATCCCCTATGACATGTATATCTCGGGCTACAGCTGCAAAGCGGTCAATAAGCTGGTGCTTTGGAGCGCCAAGCTGCCCAGCTTTGACATGGGCGCGTTCTCCCGCGGCGAATACGTTCGCTCTCTGGAGCAGAATACCATGGCAGAGGTCATCTCCAAGGTGCTCTACCCTGCCGACAACCATATTGAGGGCAAGCGCTTGCGCCTCAAGCAGCAGTATCTGCTGGTCAGCGCCTCGCTGCAAAGCATCCTGAACGAGCACCTCAAAAACCACGAGTCGCTCGCGGATCTTTCCGACTTTGTTGCCATTCACATCAACGACACGCACCCCGCGCTTTGCGTGCCCGAGCTGATGCGCCTTTTGATGGATGAGCACGGCTTTGGCTGGGATGCGGCTTGGGAGATTGCGCAAAAGACGCTTTCCTACACCAACCATACGGTCATGAGCGAGGCGCTGGAGCGCTGGAGCGTTTCTCTGTTTGAGGAGCAGCTCCCCCGCATCTATGCCATCGTAAGGGAGATCGACCGCCGCTTCCGCGAGCAGCTGAACGCCTTCTATCCCGGCGACTTCGGCAAGATCAACTATATGGCAGTCATCGGCGACGGCGAGGTGCGCATGGCAAACCTTTGCCTCTCCTGCTGTCATATGATCAACGGCGTGTCCAAGCTTCACACCGAGATCCTCAAGCAGAGCATCTTCAAGGATTACTACAAGATGGACGAGAGCCGCTTCTGCAACGTCACCAACGGCATTGCATACCGCCGCTGGCTCTGTCAGTCCAACCCCGAGCTTACCGCGTATCTTAGCAAGCTCATCGGCAAGGATTTTCTCAAAAACGCCACCAAGCTGGAAAAGCTGCTGCAATTCAAGGATGACGAGACGGTGCTCGGCGACCTTGCCGCCATCAAGCTGAACAATAAGCGCCGTCTTGCGGCTTATATTGCCGAGAAAAACGGCGTGAACGTAGACCCCAATTCCCTGTTTGACGTACAGATCAAGCGCTTGCACGAGTACAAGCGTCAGCTACTGAACGTGCTGCAGATCCTGTATATGTATAACCAGCTCAAGAAAAACCCGAATGCCCCCTTTGCCCCCCGCACGTTTATCTTTGCGGCAAAGGCGTCTGCAGGCTACGATATGGCAAAGCAGATCATCAGCCTGATCTGCGCCGTATCCGATCTGCTCAACTCCGACCCCCTCACGCACGACAAGCTGAAGGTGGTCTTCATCGAGGACTATAAGGTCTCGCTTGCCGAGCTGATCATTCCCGCCGCAGAGATCTCCGAGCAGATCTCCATCGCGGGTAAGGAAGCATCGGGCACGGGCAACATGAAGCTGATGATCAACGGCGCGATCACGCTTGGCACCATGGACGGCGCAAACGTGGAGATCTTTGAGCAGGTCGGTCGCGAGAACATGTTCCTGTTTGGCATGAACGTGGATGAGGTCACCGCGCTCTGGCAGCAGGGCTACGATCCTTGCCGATTCCTCGCTAAGGATCCCGAGCTTAAGGAAGTGATCGATATGCTCACCTCGGGCGTTCTGGGACGCCGCTTTGACGATATTGCCGCCTCGCTTACCACGAATCGCTTCGGTATTGCCGACAGATATATGGCAATTGCCGACTTTGCGGATTACGCACGAGCGCAAAGAGACGTGGGCGAAGCCTACCTCAACAAAAACAAATTCATGTCGATGTCGCTTTACAACATCGCCAAGGCGGGCATTTTCTCCGCTGACAGATCCGTCATGGAATACGCCGAGAATATCTGGAAAATGTAAGGTATGCGAATTCTTTATAACAGCAAGGATACCACCTTCAAATTGCCCTTCGGTACGCTTACCGAGGGGCAAAAGTGCAATATTTCGATCCATATCCCAAAATCCTGTCGCACGCGTGCCGTAAAGCTTCTGCTTTTAAACGAGGATAAAAGCGAGCACGCTGTTTTTTCTATGCAAAAAAGCGGCGAAACGCAGGATCACGAGATCTTCTCCTGCGCGTTTGCCTTGGCAACCCCTGCGCTCTATTTTTACTATTTCCGTATCACGACCCCGAACGAGAGCTTTGCCTTATACAAGCAAGGCTACGATCAAACGAACATGGAGGCGGGGGAGCTGTGGCAGCTTTCCTGCACGCCTGCGGACTTCACCGTGCCGCGGGAATACGCGGGGGCACTCATGTATCAGATCTTCCCCGACCGCTTCCATCAGGAGGGCACGTGTGACGTAAGTGAAAAGCTCACCCCGTTTTACATCCATTCCGATAAAACGGACGTGCCCGACTTTCTGCCCGATGCACGCGGTGAGGTCTGCAATTGCGACTTTTTCGGCGGAAACCTGAGGGGGATCGCTGCAAAATTAGACTACCTATGCGAGCTCGGGGTACAGGTGATCTACCTCAATCCCATCTTCAAGGCGTGGTCCAACCACAGATATGACACTGCCGATTACCGCAAAATTGACGAGCTGCTCGGCACAGAGGCGGATTTTTCCGCACTTTGCGAGCAAGCTCACGCGCGCGGCATGAGGATCATCCTTGACGGCGTATTTTCGCATACGGGCAGCAACAGCCGCTATTTTGATAAAAACGGCGTGTTTGGGAACGGTGCATACCACTCTCCCGATTCCCCGTATCGCTCCTGGTATGATTTTGAAGAATACCCACACCGTTACACCTCCTGGTGGGGCATCGAAACGCTTCCCTGCGTGAAGGAGCTGGACGAGGGCTTTTGCGATTTCATCATTCGAGATGAGGACAGCGTCATCGCACACTGGCTGCGCGCGGGCGCCGACGGCTTCCGCCTTGATGTGGCAGACGAATTACCCGACGAGTTTATCTCGCTGCTTCGCGCGCGCCTCAAGGCCATTAAGCCCGACGCCTTGCTCATCGGCGAGGTATGGGAGGATGCCTCTAATAAGATCAGCTACGGCAGACGCAGACGCTATTTCACGGGTGGGGAGCTGGACTCCGTGATGAACTATCCCTTCCGAAAAGGGATCTTAGATTACGTATGCGGACGGGATAGCGGAAAAGCGCTGGCGCACACCGTGATGGAGCTTGCGGAAAACTACCCTCAAAAGGTGCTTCACACCCTGATGAACGTGCTCTCCACGCACGACACGCCGCGACTGCTTTCCCTGCTTTCCCCCGACCCCGTTCCGCAAAGCAAAGAGGCTCTTGTAGCCTTCACCATGTCAAGCTCCGCTATGGAGATCGCACTTTTGCGCGCGCGCGTCGCCGTTTTCCTGCAATTTCTGCTGCCCGGGATGCCCTGTATTTATTACGGCGATGAGATCGGCATGCAGGGCTTTGGCGATCCGTTCTGTCGCGGTTATTTCCGTTGGGACACCGTAAAAAACAACCCGTTACGGGACTTTTACATGAAAATGAGTGCGTATCGCCGTCAATTTGACGCTCTGCGGCAGGGCGACGTGCTCGTACACAGCATAGCCGACGGTCTTTTGATGCTCGAGCGCAAGACAAGCAACGGCTCTTGCCGTGCCTTCGTCAATACGGGAGCACCGACAGAGCTTTCACTCACGGGAACGCCCGTTTTCTTCGAGCGCGCGCACATAAGAGACGGTGCGGCGCAGCTGGACACCTACGGTTTTATTCTGGAAACGATAGAAACAACTTGATCTTATACGGAGGAGGGATCGTTATGGCAGAGGGACACAGAAAAAAGATTCTGGATATCGACCCATATCTCGTCCCCTTTGAAGAGGACATTGAAAAAAGGGTGCAGCTTTTCCGACAACGAAAAAAAGCGTTGCTTGGAAAAACGAAGAGCTTGTGCGATTTTGCAAACGGTCACCTTTTTTTCGGATTCCACCGCACGGAAGGCGGTTGGGTGTACCGTGAATGGGCACCTGCCGCGGAAGCGCTTTTCCTAACGGGAGATTTTAACGGCTGGGAGCTTTACGCCTGCCCTCTGCAAAAAAAAGAAAACGGTGTTTTCGAGGTTGCTCTGCAGGGTGAAAATGCGCTTCGCGCAGGGCAAAGGGTGCAAGCTGTCGTGATACACGAGGGTAAGACGTTGCGCCGTATCCCGTTGTACGCCACGCGTGTGGCACAAGATCCCAACACCCTTGCGTGGTGCGCCGAGATAGAGGATCCCACAATTCCCTTTCCCTGGACGGACGCAGGCTTTCTGCCGCAAAAAACGCCGTTTATTTACGAGGCGCACATCGGCATGGCGCAGGAAAAGTGTGCCGTTGGCACGTATCGCGAGTTTACCGAAAGCATTTTGCCGCGCATCAAGGCAGCGGGCTACAACACGGTGCAGCTGATGGCGATCATGGAGCATCCCTACTACGGCTCGTTCGGCTATCAGGTCTCCAACTTCTTCGCCGCCTCCTCCCGTTACGGAAACGCAAGTGAGCTCAAGGCACTGATCAACAAGGCACACGAAATGGGGCTCGCCGTATTACTGGATCTCGTTCACTCCCACGCCGTCAAGAACACAAACGAGGGGATCTGTGAGTTTGACGGAACAGTGCACCAGTTTTTTCACGAGGGTGCACGGGGTGACCACAGCGCGTGGGGCACGAAGCTTTTTGATTATGCCAAGCACGAGGTGCTGCATTTTCTGCTTTCCAACCTGAAATTCTGGCAGGACGAATTCCATTTTGACGGCTTCCGCTTTGACGGCGTGACCTCCATGCTCTACCGCGACCACGGACTTGGTGCCGCTTTTACGGATTACGGCATGTATTTTTCGGAAAACACGGATATGGATGCCGTCGTTTATCTGCAGCTTGCCAATGAGCTGATCCATCAAAACAACCCCCACGCGATCACGGTTGCCGAGGATATGTCGGGAATGCCGGGAATGTGCCTTCCTATCCCCTTTGGCGGCATCGGCTTTGATTACCGCCTTTCCATGGGTGTGCCCGATCTTTGGATCAAATTTCTCAAGGAGCTGCCCGACGAGCATTGGGATATGGGAAAGCTGTGGTACGAGCTTACCACCCGCCGCCCCAAGGAAAAAAACATCGGCTACGTCGAATCACACGACCAGGCGCTCGTGGGAGATAAAACCATCATGTTCCGCCTATGCGATGCCGAAATGTATACGCACATGAGCAAGCATACGCCAAGCATCGTGATCGACCGTGGCATGGCATTGCACAAAATGATCCGCCTGATCACCGCCACGCTTGCGGGCGAGGGCTACCTCAATTTTATGGGCAATGAGTTCGGACACCCCGAGTGGATCGACTTCCCGCGCGAGGGCAACGGCTGGAGCTATCACTACTGCCGCAGACAGTGGAGCCTTGCGCAAAACGACGCCTTGCGCTACGGTCAGCTCGCCGTCTTTGACAAAGCCATGCTCGCTTTGCTGAAAAAAGAGGGCGTGCTGCAAAAAAAGACCGTCTGCCACCACCTCCACAACGAGGATAAGGTCGTGATCTACACCAAGGGAGACCTTGTTTTCGCCTTCAATTTTCATCCCACGCGCTCCTTTGAGGGATACCCTATCCCCACGGGGCAAACGGGGTGCTACCAACCACTGCTCTCCACCGATTCCCCCGAATTCGGCGGCTTTGCACGCACAAGCATGACGTATTCCTATAGGGCAAGCCGCAAGGGCGGCAAGGCACCCCAATTTGCATGCTATCTGCCAAGCAGATGCGCCATTGTTTTCAAAAAAACGCAATAAGAAAAAGCACCGCATGGCGGTGCTTTTTCTTATTGCAGCAGCATTCTCAGCTTGTCCCCGATCACGTTTGCCATGGAGAAAAAGCCTGCATCGTTGGGATGGACATTATCTACCAGTGCGACCTCTCGCACAGACTCCACAAGATCGGTGCCTTGAATAAAATATACGTTTTTATCCCCCGCCGCAAGCGCATTTTCATAGGTCTGCTTTACAACCGCCAAGCGTTGCTTATCCTCGTCATGCAAGTGATATTTCGGTCTTGTAAGCATCAAAACGGGAATGTCGGGCTGCACGGCACGAAACCGCCGGAACATGCGCTCGTGCGTACCCGCCAAATATTCCACCGTAGGGGCGTTATGATCGTAATCATAAACAAAGGCGGACATGGATAAGCTCGCCACGTAGTCGGCGATCGCGTCCTCCGCCTTGGCATTTCCCGAAAAGCCGAGATTGATATGGTCGCAATCCAACACGCGTGAAATGATGTTTTCGTAGGCATTACCCGGGCGGGAAGCGCATGCACCTTGCGTGATGGACGACCCGTAATAAACCACCGGCTTTTTGAAACGGTATTCTGCCGCGCCCTTGAGCGAGCTTCCCTCCTGCAAGCCGATCTGCAAGCGTTTTACACCGGCATACAAAGGAAAATGGATCAATATTTCATGCTCCCCCTTAAAGGTAACGTCAATCACGCTTTCAAAGCCATTCCTCATGTCAATGGGCGGAACAAAGGTCTTGCGGTAAAATCCATCCAAATACAGATCGAAGCCTGCAACGCCCGTAAACGCAAAATGAGGCGAGAGATGAAAATTATCCATCTCGGCACGTATGGCGATGCGCGGACTGTCGGTCACAAAGCGAAGACGGCCGCCTGCGGTTTTGGAATGCAGGGTGAGCACGCCCGAGCTCACTTTGGCGGCAACAGCTTCGGGCATGCGGCGGTAGCAACCGTCGTCCCTTTGAACACCGTAGACTCTGAACGGTGCTTGCTCTGCGTCATAAAAGCAAAGCCCTTCGTGGGAGATCGTATGCTCCACGGCGAAATTTTTGTCGACTTTAGCAATATCCATGCAGATCGCTCCTTTTTTCGATTGCTCCCATTATAGCACAGATCCCGCCCGTTTACAAGTATTCCGTACCTTTTATTTACATAAAACATAGAATAATTAAGGGGAGGCTTCCCCCACCTTTTTTGAAAAGGAGCACATTATGAAAAAAGAAGATTTTTCCTCTTATTTTTGCAATGGATCGACAGAGGCCAACGACGGCGAAAGACCGCTGCACTGCTGTCCGATCTGCCCGGGACCTCAAGGTCCTCAAGGTCCTGTGGGAAAGCGAGGTCCTACGGGCTTTCGCGGTCCTGACGGTCTGGTAGGTCCGCAGGGTCCCGCAGGAATTCAGGGGATGCAAGGACCCGTAGGACCAAGAGGTCCCATCGGTCCCCAAGGTCCCGTCGGTGAGCAGGGTCCCATCGGTGCACAAGGACCTATCGGCGAGCAGGGTCCCGTTGGTCTCCAGGGCCCCGTCGGTGAGCAGGGTCCCGTTGGTGAGCAGGGTCCCGTTGGTCTCCAGGGTCCCGTTGGTGAGCAGGGCCCCATCGGTCCACAAGGACCTATCGGTGAGCAGGGTCCCATCGGTCCACAAGGACCTATCGGCGAGCAGGGTCCCATCGGTCCACAAGGAC
>CAZOFQ010000020.1:0-2181 GCA_964579105.1 uncultured Lachnospiraceae bacterium | reverse complement strand
GTCCACAAGGACCTATCGGCGAGCAGGGTCCCATCGGTCCACAAGGACCTATCGGCGGTGTGCTCAATTATGCAGACTTCTTCGCTCTGATGCCACCTGATAACGCCGCAACGGTTGCTGCGGGCACGGATGTCAGCTTCCCGCAGGATGGTCCGAGCAGCGGTGCAGCTATTACGCGCACGGGAGATTCCGCCTTCCAATTGAGCGAGATCGGCGTCTATCAGGTCTTTTTCCAAGTCAGTGTAACGGAAGCAGGACAATTGATCCTGACACTTGATGACGAGGAGCTGGAATATACCGTTGCGGGGCGTGCCACGGGCACCTCGCAGATCGTGGGCATGGTGCTTGTTAACACCACGGAGACAAACTCCATCCTGACGGTTCGCAACCCCGAAGAATCAGCAACAGCGCTGACCATCACACCCCTTGCGGGCGGTACCAATCCCGTCTCCGCACACCTGGTCATCACACAGATCGCGTAAAAAAAGCCCCTTTTAAGGGGCTTTTTTCCTTGTTAATCCGGCGTAACACCGAGAAGGCGACAAGCGTTCTTGCAAAAAATGTATTCCTGCTCGGCTTCCGTCAGTCCCGCCTGCAGCACGGCGTTGATAAAGGGCGTCGGCGAATACCCGGGATAGTCCGTGCCGTATAAAATTCTTTGTGCGCCCACGCGATCCACCGCATCGCGCAGCATACCCTCGCGCGTTGCACCGTGTGCCGAGATATCAAAATACACGTTGTCATATTTTCGCATGACCTCTATGGCAAAATCATAAAGCCCGTACCCGTCCAAATGCGCGATCACGATTTGCAAGCGCGGAAATTGCTTCACAAGCGCTTCCATATCCGCAGGGCGCTTATTGGGGTGGAAATTCAGCACCATGTCGAAGGATTGCGCCACCTCTAAAATCTCCCACAACCGCTTGTCGGAAAAATCGCGCCACCCCATTTGGTAGGGTACAAGCTCCCCCACCAGCCGAACACCCCTTTTTGCGTAGTATTCCAGCTCCCTGCAGGAAAGCTCCGCGCATTCGGGATGCACGTGAAGCCCCGGGGTATAAAACGCAGGGTAACGCTCGTAAAACTCATACGCTTCCCGATTCAGACGCGGCAGGATCTCGGCATACTCTGCAAGCGGTCTGTTGGCATCCGCCTTGTGGATCACGCTTCCCGCGCAAAAATCAACACCGCATTTTTTCAGCCCCTGCACAAACAGCTCGGGCGTGATATGATATCCAAGCTCCTCATCATGGAAATCGTACCCGGGATGAAGATGAAAATCAAACAATTTCATAATCTCACTCCTCGCATTTTGCTTGCCATATTATATCACGTATGTCTTAGGCTTGTCAAGGCAAGTAAAAAAGCAGGGTAATTGCCCTGCTTTTATTCTTCATCTCCGTCATCAAAGGAGTATTCGTTCAGTTCTTCAAAATTTAAAAACTCCGAGAGAGTCATATTAAACGTCAGCGCGATCTTATGCAGTGCTCGCACATCGGGATTTTTGGTACACCCGCGCATAATATTATCCGGCGTGGATTGCTTTACATCACTCATAGTAGCCAACTTATTGATCGTGATACCGCGTTTTTCACAAAGACCACGTATTCTCATAACGTAAAGATTCGAATATCCCATGACACACCTCATCATTAGATTACCCAATTATGGGTAATCTAATGATAATGCCCCACAAAAGCAAAATTACCCGAATACGGGTTGACATGCAAGCTTTTGAAGAATACGTATCCTCAAATTAATTATTTCGTTGTTTTAGCATATCTACCCCATTCACAAGAGGACGCCTTTTTTATAAAAACAACACCATATTCCCCGATGGCATAGAACACATTCCAAAACGCTTTGCAATTTCTTATGTAAATCGCCGGATGATAGAAAAATCCGATTATGTCATCACTTTTTTGGAACACTCCTTGGGAAATACTGCTAAATTCATCAAAGCTGCTCAACGAAAAAATAAAATTGTGATAAATAGAGCAAGTATTTTTGAAAAATATCCCTAATCCCGATTGCTTTTGCGACCCAAATTACTTTTTTCAAAAAAATTCAAAAAAATCAAAAAAGCACTTGACAAATCAGAAAAAATTTGTTATTATATATAGGTCGCACGGAGAGATGGCTGAGCTGGTCTAAGGCGCACGACTGGAAATCGTGTTTGGG
>CAZOFQ010000019.1:0-17952 GCA_964579105.1 uncultured Lachnospiraceae bacterium | reverse complement strand
AACCTAGGTAGCGTGAATCAGTTGCAGCAGCAGCAAAGAACGATGAGTGCAAGAATGATGATCCAACAGCAGTTGTTATCGCCACCGAAGATTCCGCCGAGACAATTGTTGTTCATACCTGTTTCCTCCTTGGAGTTATGGGGGGAAATACGACCTTGTTTTCCCTCCCTCGCTATCATTCTATGAGGAAGCGTGTAAAAGGTGATAGAAGTTTGCGATATCCTCGGGAATTTTGCCTAAAATCTTTTTTCGGTAAAACAATCGCATTTTTGCTTGACAACCCAAACAATCGGCTGTATAATAAGAGCGTCGCAAAAAGCGACAAAATCCATACAAAGCTTATGAACACGGTTCGGCGCGGGGAGCTTCCACCGCGCAATCGCTCCATTCAAAAGAAGCCGAGCGAGGATGAGGAAAGTACGGTGAAAATCCGTCGCAACAGCCATTACCGTTACTGCTGAGGTCAGCACCAGTCGGAATGCTCATCGTCCCGTGCCGTAAAGCACTCCCGGGCAAGGGGGAGGGGCTTGGCGAATAGCGGTGGTGGTTCCGACACCGTTTTTGCTATTCTCTCCCCCCAACCTTTGGTTGTGGGGAGTTTTTTACATCATACCTTTTGTAGAAAAGAAAAGAGGACAAAAGTATGAAAACAGCAGGCAGACTCACGCTTATCCTTCTCGCGCTTGTCATGGCCCTCTCCTTTGTGGCTTGTGCCGACGTGGAAAAAACAGGTGTTTGGGAAAACGCCACCTACACAAGCGATAAGGATTTTGGTGACGGTGAAAAAACTGTGGTGGTCAAGGTCGTAGCCGAGGAGCAGACGCTCACCTTCACGCTGCACACCGACAAGGAGACGCTGGGTGAGGCATTGAGGGAGCAGGCGCTGATCCTTGACGATAACGGTCTCGTCCACACCGTCAACGGCATTTATGCCGATTGGGAGAACGGTAATTGGTGGTGGATGTTCAGCAAAAACGGCGAAATGATGATGATCGGCGTGGACGGCGCCGTCATCGCCGACGGCGAGCAATATGAGCTTACCAGAACGAAATAACGAAAACACCCCCATGCAGGCAGCGGAACCGCCTGCACGGAGGCGTGCGCGCAGAAAAAGGTGGCTAACGGTGCGGGAAATGACAATCTTTGCCATGCTGGGCGCGTTGATGTTCTGTTCTAAGCTCTTGCTGGAGTGGGCGCCGAACATTCACCTCCTCGCGCTGTTCGTCATCACCTTTACCGTGGTCTACCGCACAAAGGCGCTGGTACCTATTTACCTTTTCGTGCTGCTGACGGGTGTTTATGCAGGCTTTAACGTGTGGTGGGTGCCTTATCTTTATATCTGGCTGCCGCTTTGGGGGCTTACCATGCTTCTGCCGCGCCGCATGCCAAACAGGCTTGCCGTGCCCGTATATATGCTGCTCGGCGGCTTGCACGGAATTTGCTACGGCATTCTTTACGCCCCCGCGCAGGCGCTGTTTTTCAAAATGAATCTCCAAATGACGCTGGCATGGATCGCCTCGGGCGTTGTATTTGACGTGATGCACGCGCTCGGTAACATTGCCGCCTGCACGCTGGCACTGCCGCTTATTCGTTTACTTTACCGCTTGGAGCACATCAAAAAAAGTCCTTGAATGCAGCAAAGCATCAAGGGCTTTTTTTCTAAATTCTTTCCATTCTTTTGTGAAAAATTTAACCGCTTTTCATCTTTTATGAAAAAGACACATTTTTTTACATGCGCTTTTATATATTATTACAATTGACATTTTTTCGCAAATATAGTATAATCAAAGTACATCGACACAAGATGTAGCGTACTGCTGACGGATCGGGTGAGCTTACACCGTGTAGTGCGCCTGCGGGCTCTCCGCAGCAGAGCCGACCGTCTGGGCAGTCCACAAGGGCTGTCTTTTTGTTTGTAAAGTTCCACTCCAAGGAGGATCATAAAATGCTTGAATTTGGTCAATGGGAAGGTTTTAAAGGCACGGCATGGAAAAACGCTATCGACGTGCGCGAGTTTATTCAAACCAACTATACTCCCTATGAGGGCGACAGCGCCTTTCTCTGCGGTCCTACCGCGCGCACGAGCGCTCTGATGGATAAGCTGAACGTCCTGCTTGCCAAGGAGCGCGAGCAGAACGGGCTTTTAGATATTGACACCGAAACCGTTTCCTCGCTCACGGGCTATGCACCCGGCTATCTCGATAAGGAAAACGAGCTGATCGTGGGTCTGCAGACCGACAGCCCCTTAAAGCGCGGCGTGCACCCCTTCGGCGGCATCCGCATGGCTCGCTCTGCCTGCGCCGCCTACGGCTACCGGCTCTCCGACAAGATCGAAAATGCCTTCCATTACCGCACCACGCACAACGATGGTGTCTTCCGCGCGTACACGGATGAGATGAAGCGCGCACGCCACATCGGCATCATGACGGGGCTTCCCGATGCCTACGGCCGCGGCCGTATCATCGGCGACTACCGCCGCGTGGCACTCTACGGCGTTGACGCGCTGATCGAGCAAAAGATCGCGGATAAGCAAAAGTTCGGCGAGCGCCAGATGGACGCCGCAAATATCCAGCTGCTCGAGGAGCTTTACCGCCAGATCGACTTTCTCAAAAAGCTCAAGGACATGGCGGCTTCCTACGGCTACGATATCAGCACACCCGCCGCAAATGCACGCGAGGCGATCCAGTGGACCTACTTTGCCTACCTTGCCGCCATCAAGGAGCAAAACGGTGCAGCCATGTCCATGGGGCGCGTCAGCACCTTCTTTGACGTTTATATTCAGCGCGACATTGAGCGCGGCATTCTTGACGAATCGGCGGCACAGGAGCTGATCGACGATTTCGTGATGAAGCTCCGCATGGCGCGCATCCTGCGCACGCCCGAATACAACGAGCTGTTCGGCGGCGACCCCATGTGGATCACAGAGAGCGTGGGCGGCATGAGCCTTTCGGGCAAAACGCTGGTCACAAAATCCTCGTTCCGTATTCTCAATACGCTCTACAACCTCGGCTCTGCGCCCGAGCCCAATCTCACGGTGCTCTGGTCGCGCGAGCTGCCCGTTGGCTTTAAAAAATTCTGTGCGCGCGTTTCGATCGATACCGACTCTATTCAATATGAGAGCGACGACCTGATGCGCCCTGAATACGGTGACGACTATGGCATCGCCTGCTGTGTTTCCGCCATGAAGATCGGCAAGCAGATGCAGTTCTTCGGCGCTCGCTGCAACCTGCCCAAGCTCCTGCTGCTCGCCCTCAACGGCGGCTACGACAGCACCACGGGCATGCACCTCGGTCCGCAGATCGAGCCCTACGTGGGAGATGTGCTGGAAAACGAGGCGGTCACCGCACGCTTCAAGGTCTATCTCGAGTGGCTCTGCCGCCTCTACGTCAACACCATGAACGTGATCCACTTCATGCACGACAAATACGCCTACGAGAAGCTCCAGATGGCGCTGCACGACACCGAGGTAGAGCGCTTGATGGCTTTTGGCGTGGCAGGACTTTCGGTGATCACCGACTCCTTCTCCGCGATCAAATACGCCACCGTGAAGCCCGTGCGTGACGAAAACGGCTACATCGTGGATTTCGAGACCGAGGGCGACTTCCCCAAATACGGCAACGACATCGACGACGTGGACAACATTGCGCGTGAGATCCTTTCCGACGTCATCACGGAATTGCGCAAGACCCCGACCTACCGCAACGCCGTGCACACGCTCTCCGCGCTCACCATCACCTCAAACGTGGTCTACGGCAAGAAAACAGGGGCAACGCCCGACGGACGCAAGGCTGGCGAGCCCTTTGCCCCCGGTGCAAACCCCATGCACAACCGCGAAACAAACGGCGCGCTGGCATCCCTCAACTCGCTTGCCAAAATGCCCTACGACTGCTGTCGCGACGGTATTTCCAACACCTTCTCTATCGTACCCGAGGCACTGGGACACTCCCCCGAGGAACGCACAGACAACCTCGTTTCGATTCTGGACGGCTATTTCACGCAGCGCGCACACCACATCAACGTTAACGTGCTGAACAAGCAGACCTTGATGGACGCGTATGAAAACCCCGAGCGCTACCCCAATCTGACCATCCGCGTATCGGGCTATGCCGTAAACTTCAACAAGCTTTCCCGTGAGCAGCAGCGCGAGGTCATCAGCCGCACCTTCCACGAGGTGCTTTGATGACGGGGCGCATTCATTCCGTGCAAACGCTGGGGACGGTCGACGGCCCCGGCGTTCGCTTTGTCTTGTTTCTGCAGGGCTGCCCCTTGCGTTGCGCCTTTTGCCACAATCCCGACACGTGGGATACAAAGGGCGGCTATGAAGTGAGTGCACGGGAGATCTTCGAAAAGGTCACCCGTTATAGGGCATATTACGGCAAAGAGGGCGGCATCACCGTTTCGGGCGGCGAGCCGCTGCTGCAAGCACCCTTTTTACGCGAGCTGTTCACGCTTTGCAAGCGCGCGGGCATCCACACGGCGCTGGATACCTCGGGGTGCCTTTGGAACGAGGAGATCGCCGCGCTTTTGGACGTGACCGATCTCTGCCTTTTAGACCATAAGATGCCTGACGGTGCGCGTTATCGCCGCTATATCGGGTGCGACCTTGCCCCCGTAGAGCGCTTTTTGCACGAGCTGAATGAACACAAGATCGACACGTGGCTGCGCCGCGTGATCGTGACGGGCATTAACGATACGCAGGAGGACACAAAGCCCCTGCTTGCACTGCAAAACACGTACCCGTGTGTGAAAAAAATAGAGCTTTTGCCCTTCCGCACGATCTGCATCTCGAAATATGAAAGCATGGGGATCCCCTTCCCCTTCGGCGATAAGCCACAAACCACCGAGCAGCAAATACAGGCACTGCTCACGCAGGTAAAAGAATAAGAGCAGGATAAAAATCCTGCTCTTATTTTTATTTCTTAGCTGAAGCAAAGACAAGCTTCAAGGCTATAATTAAGCCTTTTTACCTTCTAACACCTTTTTGAGGGCTTCTGAATATTTTTCGGGATCCAAATAATCCTTCAATATGATGTTGATAAATTGCGACAATGAGCGTTCATAATTATCCGCTAAAGCACGAATACCGTTTAACACATCACCATCTATCGTAATGCTGATTCTTTCCTTTAACGGCTTCATCTTCTAACCCCACCCTTTTTATCTTGTTGATTTTATATTCTGTATTATAACAAATCATTCCACTTTATATTGACAAATCATATAAAGTAATATAAAATAATACTATGTTACAGACAGGGGACAGCGCTCTAAAAATTAAAAAGCGAGACTGTACAAATCCCGCTTTTTAATCCTTGGTATGAGAAATGATATCCGAAACATCGCATTGCAAGGCGTTGCAGATGCGATCAAGAACATCATTATCGTAGCGAACGACCTTGTTTTTATAGTACTTATCTATTGTCTGGAATCCGATTCCCGTCATTTGCGCCAGCTTATATCGGGTAACCCCGATATTTCCCAAATATACATCCAGTGTCAAGCGAATCATGCAATCACCTCTCCCTATATACATTTTATAAAATATACATTCACTTGACAATTCTTTTGATCGCGTATATACTTATATATGTATATAGGAGGTGTGTGTATGTTGACCGACGCTGCTCTAAAAAACATGCGGGGTCGTTATTGGATCAACGCTTTCCCCGAAACGCGCCCTTTCGAGCCCTCTCTCTCTATCCCTATACTTGACAATGCTTACCAAAATCTGTTAGCGGTCTACCAACAATGCGATGCCTATTTGAAGGATCTTGAAAAGCACGAGTTTAAAATTGACATTTCTTTTAGTAAGGGCATTTGCACGGTTTCCTTCGCTCTTCCCTTTCGCATGCTTCGGGACGAGGATTGGAGGCTTTTCGCTTCAATAGATCCTTATATTGACGCCTTGAGACTTGAAGAAACGGGGCACGCCTTGCTGATTTCGATCCGTATAAAGTATTTCCGAAAAAAAAATATTACAATATAAAAAAGGCAAGTGACACACTCGCCTTTTTTATATGTTTTTATTCCACCGCAAAGTATGTACCCACGTGGTTGCCGTCAAGCAGCTCGTAGAGGATGGCGGGGTCCTTACCGTTAAGGATATACATGGGGATGCCCTTTTCCAGCACGATGCGCGCCGCCTGCAGCTTGGTCGCCATGCCGCCCGTGCCGCGCTCGGTGCCTGCACCGCCCGCCATGGCAAGAATGCTCTCGTCAATTCCGTGCACGCGCTCGATCAGCTTTGCGTCCGCGTGCTTACGGGGGTCCTTGTCGTAAAGACCGTCCACGTCGGAAAGGTTGATGAGAAGATCGGCGTGGCAAACCAGTGCCACGTAGGCGGAGAGCGTATCGTTGCCGCCGAAGTTCAGCTCCTGCGTGGAGACCGAGTCGTTTTCGTTCACGATCGGGATACAGCCCATTTCCAAAAGCGTGCGGAAGGTATCCTCTGCGGCGGCGCGGCGCGTGGGATTATCCACAACATCCTTGGTCATCAAGATCTGCGCCACGGTGTGACCGTAATCCGAGAAAAAGCGAGAGTAGAGCTTCATCAGCTCGCTCTGCCCCACTGCCGCCATTGCCTGCTTTTCTGCCGTGCAGGTAGGGCGGTGCGTCCCCATGCGAGCGACGCCCGCGCTCACGGCACCTGATGAAACGAGCACCACCTGATGCCCCTTGTTTTTGAAATCGGAAAGTGTTTTGACCAGCGTTTCAATGCGGCGAAGATTGAGATGCCCTTCGTCATGCGTAAGGGTAGACGTACCGATCTTGACCACGATGCGACGGCAAACGGAAAGTACGGACATAAATATTTGCCTTTCTGAAAAAAGTATTTGAAAAATAGTTGCTTTTGTATTATAATAGAGATGATCTCATTATACACCAAAGTGCCGCACTTTGCAAGAGGCACTTGAAAAAGGAGGACTCTCATGCGCCAAAAATTTTCCATTAACGTGGCAGACGTGCAGATGAATATTATTTGTGACGAAACGCAACAGACCGTTGACGCCGCCGTAAAGGCGTTGAATACGCAGATGCAATCCCTTTGCTCGGCGGGGCATTCCTGCACGCGTACCGAGGCGGCGTTGCTTGTGGCGCTGGATTCCATCACCAAGGGCTTGCATTTAGAGGAACGCATCAAGGAGCTGGAGGCATTTTTACACCGTGCAGACCCCACGGGAGACAATTTTGAGGCGAGCCTCTTGCGCGGCGAAAACGAAACGCTGCGCGCGGAGCTGCAAGCCGGCCGCGGTGCACACGACGCACTGCTTGAGGATAACGCAACGCTCTTCCGCCTGAACGCCAAGCTGGCAAAGCAAAACAGCGAAGCGAACACGCGCGCAGACCGCATGCACGATCAGGTGCTTTCCATCCTTACCGAGGTGCGCGAGCTTCGTGAAAAGCTTGCCGCCATGTGCGTGGAAACGCGCGAGCCCTCGCTTGCTTATCAGAGCTACGAGGCAGAGCCCGAGATCGAGATCACGCCGGAGGAACAGCGCACCACGCAAAAATATGAGCAAATGAGCATCGGCGACGCCTTGGGCGGCGCGCAAAAGCGCGTATGATCGCCCAAGGAGGGCTTCCGGAGCTCCTTGCCCCCGCAGGCACTCCCATGGCACTGCAAGCCGCATTGGACGGGGGTGCCGACGCCGTTTATTTCGGCGGAAGTGATTTTAACGCACGTCTGCGTGCGGAAAATTTCAACGAAGAGGACATGCGCGAGGGGATCAAGCTTTGTCACGCCTTCGGGGCAAGAGCGTACGTCACGCTTAACACGTTGCTCACCGACCGCGAGCTGCCGCGTGCACTTCATACCGCAGAAGCGGCATATCTTGCAGGGGCAGACGCGCTGATCGTGGCAGATCTCGGCGCGGCAGCAGCTATCCGCCGCCACCTGCCCGATTTTGAATTACACGCAAGCACGCAATGCTCCGGGCACAACGTTGCCGCCTCAAGAGAGCTGCAAAAATCAGGCTTTTCCCGCATGGTGCTGGCACGCGAGACCTCCGAGGCGGACATCCGCACTTTTTTGAAGGAAAGCCCCTTGGAGGCGGAAATTTTCGTACACGGTGCACTTTGCGTTTCCCATTCGGGGCAATGCTTATTCTCCTCGCTCGTCGGAGGGCGCAGCGGCAATCGCGGCGAATGCGCGCAGCCCTGCCGCCTACCCGACAGGCACGGGCATTATCCGCTGTCGCTCAAGGATCTTTCGCTTGCGCGGCACGTCCCTACCCTCATCGAGATGGGCGTGGATTCTCTCAAGATCGAGGGGCGGCTCAAATCCCCCGAATACGTACGCGAGGTCGTGGCGGCATGGCGTCGGCTTTTGGATGAGCGCCGCGGCGCGACCGACCGCGAAATGGAAGCGCTTGCCGCCGTTTTTTCGCGCGGCGGCTTCACCGATGCTTATTTTAGTGGCAAAACGGGGCGGAAAATGATGGGAGTACGCTCGGAAAACGATAAGAAACGCTCCGAAACGCTCCCGCCGTTTGAAAAAATGACAAGAACCGTGCCGCTTTATCTCTCCCTCACCATGAAACGCAGCACACCGCTTTCGCTGACCGTGACATCAGGAGCAAAAGCTGTTACCGTTACGGACGAGCCGCCTTTTTTGGCAGAGCGCGCCCCCATGGACGAGGAGGCGGTCAAGCGCTCGCTTTGCAGACTGGGCGGAACGCCATACACCCCCGAATGGGTAGAGATTTTGCTGGATGAGGGACTGATGGTGCCCGTTTCGCGCCTGAATGCGCTACGGCGCTCGGCTCTGGCAGCGCTGACCGCCACGGCACGCGAGCTGCCGCCAAAAACAGCTTACGTCCCCCCTGTTTTAAAAAAAGAACAGTCGGCAACGCGCAGCGCGCGTTTCCTATACGCCGCACAGATCACCGAAAAGGCAAGCGCCTACTTCGCGCATTGTTATCTTCCGCTTCACGCCTTCCGTGCGCCTGCGGACGGTGTGATCCTGCCGCCCGTGATCTTTGATCGGGAGGTTTGCGAAATAAAGAAGCAGCTGCAGAAAGCCAAGGCAGCAGGTGCTGTACACGCGCTGGTCGGCAACGTGGGGCATCTGCAATTGGCACTTGACGCAGGGCTTATCCCTCACGGTGATTTCCGCCTGAACGTCACAAATACGGAATCCGTAAAGATACTGTGCGAAAGGGGCTTTACCGATGTGCTCCTTTCCCCCGAGCTGACTCTCCCGCAGATACGGGATATAAACGGAGCCGTCGACACTATCGTTTACGGTCGCCTCCCCTTGATGCTGCTGGAAAAATGCGCGGGATGCGAGGTGGGTGACTGTATCGCCTGCAAGGAACGGCGCAATGCGCTGGTCGACCGCCGCGGCGAGGTCTTTCCGATTTTATGCGAGCCGCCGCATCGCAACGTTTTGCTCAACAGCCGTAAAACCGTAATGAGCGACCGTGCGGGGGAGCTTGCCCGCGCAGGGATACGTGCGGGGCACTTCCTCTTTACGCTGGAATCCCCCGACGAGGTCGACACGGTCATTCACGCCTATCAAAGCGGCTTGCCCCTTGCGGGTGCCGTAAGGAGAATTTGACACAGCACATTAAAACGAGGTAAAGCAATATGAAATTGAGAATTGAAAATCTGCTCGTGTGGCAAAACGACGGCTCGTTTGCCGCAGGCTGTCTGACCGTGGAAAACGGAAAATTTGTACCGAACGGCGACGCGGACGAGGTCCTGGACGGCAAGGGACGTCTCGCGCTCCCCGGTCTTATCGACCTACACACGCACGGACGCGTAAACGGGGATTTTTGTGATGCCGACGAGGCGAAGCTTGCCGAGATGGCAGCAGATTACGCACGCTTTGGCACGACCGCACTTGCGCCGACGCTTGCTTCCGATACCTACGAGGGATGGCAAGCCGCTGCCAAGCGGATTCGTGCCATGAGCTCCCCTTCCTTTGTCGCCTTCCATCTTGAGGGACGCTACCTTTCCCCCGCGCGCCGCGGTGCACATTCCCCCAAATTGCTCACAGCACCAAACGCCGACGAGGTCGAGGAAATTGCTAAAACAGTTGCCCCCATGCCCATGCGCGTGACCTTTGCCCCCGAAACAGATCGCGACGGCAGCTTCCGCCATGCCTGCGTACAAAAGGGCTTCCGCCCCTCCATCAGCCATACCGAGGCAACCTACGAGATCGCCATGGCGGCAATCGCGGACGGTGTGGACTGCTTCTCGCATCTGTATAACACCATGCCCTCGCTCCACCATCGCGATAGCGGTCCCGTGGCGGCGGCTCTGACCACCGACGTTTACGCAGAGCTGATCTGCGACGGCGTACACGTTGCCCCCGCCATGATCGCGCTCGCCTACCGCGCCAAGGGCATTGACCGCATTCTGCTTGTGACAGACTCAATGGCGGGCACGGGCTGCCCCGACGGCAACTACTCGATTGCAGGCTTGCCCGTCGTGGTAAAGGACGGAAAGGCGCTGACCCCGGAAGGAAACCTTGCCGGCAGCACGTTGAATCTCTTGCACGGGGTACAAAATTTTGCAAGCTTTTGCGGTATTCCCTTTAGCAAGGCGCTGATCGCCGCCACCAAGAACCCCGCCGACTATATGGGGCTTTCGGGAACGCTGGGCACGCTTGACGTGGGAGCGCGGGCAGACCTTTTGCTGCTGGACAGCGAGGGGGATCTGCTTCCCGCCCGTGTGATGCAAGCAGGAAGCTGGCTGATTTAAGTGAAATGATAAAAGAAGCGTGCGAGGGCTTGCTCGCACGCTTTTTTGTTTTTCCAACTTCTATATACATTTTTCCAATTTTGAGGGTTTATTTTTTAATTTATTCCAACATTGATCTCTTAAAGTACAAGAACAGCATATTCGCTATGATCCGACATACGCCGCATAGTGAAGGTACTTCCCTCCAAGAGGATATAGCAGGGCGGCGTATTTTCCTTTGGGAGGGAAAGCGAGCCGGGATTCAGACACGGCTGACCGCCTACGCAAGACGTAATTCCCGCCACGTGCGTATGCCCGTGCAGCAGCACGTCTGCCGCGCACAGGGGAGGCGGCGTTTGCTCGTGATAGCGATGCCCGTGCGTGAGATAAGCAAGTGCACCGTTGGAAAGCGGGAGCACCGCATAATCGGCAAGAACGGGAAACTCCAGCACCATCTGATCCACCTCGGTATCGCAATTACCGCGCACGGCAAGGATCTTATCCTTAATTCCGTTGAGCAGAGCAATCACCCCCTTGGGATCATAGTCCGCAGGCAGGTCATTGCGAGGTCCGTGGTAAAGGATGTCCCCAAGCAGAACAAGGCGATCGGCATGCTCGCGCTCAAGCACGTCAAGCAGGGCACGGGCGGCACGAAGATCCCCGTGCAGATCGGATGCGATCAAAAATTTCATAGCAAGCTCCTTTGCGTGCCGCTTCATTGCGGCTCTTTTTTATTCGCTTCGATCTCCTTTGCCGAAACGGCGTATTTGTGCCGAATAGGCGTCCATTCCACGCGCGTGAACAGCGCAGAGACGGAAATCGGAATATAAGTAAGCATAAACAGCGGAAAGGCAAGCAACAGCAGCAGCGCTCTGCCCTTTTTACAGCAAATACGTCCTCGCTCGGCAAACAACGCAAATGCGCCGACCAGCAAAAACACGGCATAGCCAAAGATCCAGAACTCAACAAAGCAACCAAGCAGCATGGTGGACACGCTTCCCGTTTCAAGCAGGTGAGCCGCGAAAAGGCATAGGATCACAGCAAGCTGCAGCGTGGAAAGCAGAAACGCGGGCATCATGCTGACCAGCATATCAAAGCAGGACCAGCTGCCCTTGAGAGCACCGACAAGCAGTCGCGCACCGTAATGCTTGATCATCTGAAACAACCCCTTCGCCCAGCGCTTGCGTTGCCGCCAGGATTGCAAGAGAGTCTCGGGCTGCTCGTCAAAGAACTGCGCCGCATGGCAATAACCGATCCTCTCCCCCTGCAGCACGAGATCGGCGGTAAACTCAATATCCTCCGTGAGCAAAAAATGCTTCCAGCCGCCGTTTGCGTCGATCACAGCGCTATCCACCAAAAAGCCCGTGCCCGCGATCGCGGCACTGCTTCCAAGCAGAGAGCGCACGTTGTTCAAATGCCTTGCCTCGCGCAAAAACCAGAGAGCATAGCCTGCGCTGATCCAGTTTTTGCCGTAATTTTTGGAATTACGATAGGAGGTGAGCACGCGCCACCCCGCGCAATAGGCGTTATGCATCTGCTCGAAATAATCCTCGCGCAGCACGTTATCCGCGTCAAAAAACAAATAGGCATCGTACGCGCGAAAGCCCTTCTCACGCTCGATATGCTCAAACAAGTATGCCAGCGCATAGCCCTTGCCGATGCGCTCTTTATCCTCGCGCTCCACCACAACGGCTCCGTGCGCGCGCGCAACGGCGGCAGTAGCGTCGGTGCAATTATCTGCCACTACGTAAATATCGATCAAATGCGCGGGGTAGGTCTGTTCCTTGATGCTGTCAAGCAGGGCGGACAACACGTTTTCCTCGTTGCGCGCCGCGATCACAGCGGCGTAGCGCTTGGTTTGCGGCGCGGGAGGATACTCCTTTGGCTTGCGAATACAAGCAAAGAAGATATAAAAGAATTGATAGGCGTAGCACAAAAGGAACACCACTCCGATCACGCGCGTTGCGTAAAAGCCGATGCTCTCCGAAACGCTTAAGGTGGAGGGTGTTGCAAGAAACGGGCATATTTCGGATAAAAAATCCGCCATCTCTCCAACTCCTTTTTGACCCGCGCTAGCTATCCGCGCGGGAGCTTTTGATCTTTACAACAAGCATATATCCGCCGCACACCAAAAGAAACGGGCATACTGCCTGCACCAACCACATGAACGCGGTGAAGAACCGCCCCGTCACCCGGTAAACGATCGCAAGCGGCGTGCCCGGGGTATCCTTGGAAAGAAACATAAGGTTTGCCACCGCCGTACCCGTGATACGATCGTAAACGGTATTAAAAATCAAAGCCAGCGCGCACATGACGCTGATCAGCAGTGCGGGATAACGCACGTCTCTCCATACGGGGCGATACGTGCCGCGCAGAAGCAGTAAAAGCCCCAGATACACCATACACCCATGTAGAAAAAAGCTGTGCAGGGAAAGAAAATGCCACACGGGATAGTAAGGCAGGGTGGACGTTGGGAAAAGCAGAAACACCGCCCCGCCCACAAGTCCCGCGGTAGCAATGAAGCAATCACCTACGGCACGCAGGCGCGTGCAATTACAAGAGGAAAGCGCACCCGCATACAACGAGAGACTGCAGTAATAAAGCGGAACGAAATCGTTCGGATTCCGCGAGCCCGTGCCAAGAAGCACAAACAATATTTTGGCGATCTCCATCACCCAAAGCAACACTGTGAGCACGCGCACGGTGCGCCGCACGAGGGGCGCGCTCATACGGCGCGAAGCATAAAGCGCAAGCGTTACACCAAGCACCGTAAGCGCAAACAGGATCAGGTGCCCTACGGAATAAATCCCACTTGGTGGATATTCATACGGCGCGGAAAAGAACATTATCTCTCCTCGTCCTTTTTCTCAAAATTAAGACGCCTTTCCTCGATCACAAGAGGGCGCCTCAGCGTTTTATCGCGCACCGTAATGAGGTATTCTCCAATGACGGAAAGCCCCATCAAATTCAGTGCACCTACAAGACCTACGCAGGATAGCAAAAGCCCTGATGCCATTTTGCCCCTTGCGATATAGTGTACAATCGACACCGTGCCGCCCGCAAGCGAGGCAAGCAGCAAAAGCACACCGCACAGCATCATCATGCGCACGGGGAATTTGGTATAGGTGGTAAAGCCCTGCATTGCCGCATCGTACAGCGTGGCAAGATTGTTGCTGCTTTTCCCGGCACGGCGGCGCGGCTGTACGTACGCCACCTCTGCGTGATCGGGTGCAAGCTCCGCCACGATGCCGCGCAGATACGGCGTGGGGTCATCCAGGGAAGCAAGCATTTTGATAAAATCGCGGTCGTAGAGTCCAAAGCCCGTAAAATGCTCGATCTGCGCGGTGGCAGAGGTGCGGGCAAGCAGCTTGTAGTAGCAGGTGCGCAAAAAGCGCACAACGGCGCTCTCGCGGCTCTCGCGCTTGATCGCGCAGACCACACGGTTGCCCTGCTCCCATTTTTCCACCAGCGCGGGAATCAGCTCCACGGGGTCCTGAAAATCCGCGCAAAGCAGGATCGCGCAGTCCCCCGTGCTTTGGCAAAGCCCGTAGTAGGGAGAGTTGAATTGCCCGAAATTACCCGCATTGAAGATCGCCTTGATGCGCGCATCGGCAGCACACAGCGCCTCGATCCTCTCGCGCGTGTTATCCGTGGAGCGATTATCGATAAATAAGATCTCGTAGTCGTATGCGGGGAGGTGCTCTGCAAACTGTGCGGCAACCGCCTTGGCAAGGGGTTGCACGTTTTCTTCCTCGTTATAGGTGGGCACCACGATGCATACGCATTTGCGTGCCTTTACTTCCTCACTCATGTTTTACTCCGTTTTTTCGCCCCGTTCGGCGTTATTTTACAGATTCCTTGATCAGATCCGCCAATCGATCCACCGTGTCCGCGTCCATTCCGGGGTACACACCGACCCAGAAGGTGCGCGCCATCACCATGTCCGTTACGGCAAGCTCGCCCACCGTGCGATACCCCGTTTTGGAACGGCGCATCCCGTCAAAGCAGGGATGCTTGGTGAGATTTCCCGCAAACAGCATGCGCGTTTGCACGCCATGCTCCTCCAGGTAGGAAAGCACGCGCTCGCGCTCCACACCCTCACGGCAGGTCACGGGGAATCCGAACCAAGAGGGGGTCGCATGCGGGCAAGCCTCGGGCAGGATCAGACGATCCGCCACGTCCTCCAGCTGTGCGCGCAAGCGAGAAAAATTCTCGCGGCGGCGTGCCACAAACTGCGGCAGCTTTTGCATCTGCGCACATCCCACAGCCGCCTGCAGATCCGTAGCTTTTAGATTATAGCCAAAATGCGAGTACACGTATTTGTGGTCGTACCCTTGGGGCAATTCGCCGTATTTCCCGTCGAAGCGGTGTCCGCAACGGTCATCCTCACCCGGGGGGCATACACAGTCCCTTCCCCAGTCTCGTAAGGAGCGAATGATCTTATGTAGCGTGGCATCGTTGGTACAGACCATGCCGCCCTCTCCCGTGGTGATATGGTGCGCGGGGTAAAAGCTTGCCGTGGAGATATCCCCCACCGCGCCCGTGCGGTACACGGTGCCGTCAAACTCGTATTCCGACCCCAAAGCATCGCAGTTGTCCTCCACAAGCCACAAGTCGTATTTGTTGCAGAAATTCCGCACCGTTTTCAGGTCAAACGGGTTTCCAAGGGTGTGCGCCAGCATCACCGCGCGCGTTTTCGGGGAAAGCGCCGCCTCCAGCGCAGAAACGTCAATATTGTACTGCGGCACCGTGATATCCGCAAACACGGGCTCTGCACCCAGCTGCAGGATGGGAGCCACCGTGGTGGGGAAGCCCGCCGCCACGGTGATCACCTCGTCACCGCGTCGCAGTGCGCGCTCACCAAGCAACGGCGAGGTCAGCGCCGCCAGTGCGAGCAGATTGGCTGACGAGCCCGAATTGACAAAAGAGGCGTGCTTTACACCCACGTATGCGGCAAATTCACGCTCAAAGCGCGCCGTATACCGCCCCGCAGTCAGCCAAAAATCCAGCGAGGCATCCACCAGCTGTGCCATATCGTCGCCATCGTACACGCGCGCGGCGTAAGGGATGCGCCCCTGCGCCCCGCAAGCGCCGCCGCCATGAAAGGCTTCACAGTATTCTCTGACGCGGGCAAGGATCTCCTCTCTTGCCTGCGCCTCGCTTTTTCCGTCAAAAAACATAAGCACTCCTTATGCGTTGATAAACTCCTCGATCTGCGCATCCATCACGCGCGTAACGTCCTCGCCCGCCATATACGCGCGCGTCCACGCCGCCGTGCGCTCCACGGCTTGTGCCGCGCTCCACGTAGGATGCCATGCGAAGGTCTTTTCCAGCTTGCTGCAGTCCAAACGCAGCATTTCGGCTTCCCGCATACCGTTATCGGGGCAAATGCGAAAGCGCACCCCCGCAATGTGGGCGAAAAAAAGCTCCGCAAGCACACGCGTTGTGATGCAATCACACGCAGCAGGTCCTATATTATAGCTTCCCGCCAGATGCTTTTCCTTGCACTGCCGTGCAGCAAGCATCAAATAACAAAACAGCGGCTCCAGCACGTGCTGATAAGGACGCACCGCATCGGGATGACGCAACACGGTCTCCTCACCCCGCAGCACACCGCGCACAAGGTCGGGCAGGATGCGATCCGCGGCAAAATCACCGCCGCCGATCACGTTCCCTGCGCGCGCGGTGGAAACGGCAATACCCCTTTGTGCCAAAAAGGATCTCTTGTAGCTTTCCGTCACCCATTCCGCACAGGACTTGCTGGCAGCATACGGATCCGCACCGCCCAGTCGATCGTCCTCGCGCAAAATACGACCGTTCTCGTTGTCGTACACCTTGTCGGTCGTTACGATCACGGCGGAGCGAACGCATTCCGTACGGCGAACGCACTCCAGCACGTTCACCGTGCCCATCACGTTGGTGTCGAAGGTTGTGAGGGGCTCGCGATACCCCTCGCGCACGATGGGCTGCGCCGCAAGATGAAGCAGGATCTCGGGCTGAAAATCACAAAAAGTGGCATAAAGGGTGTCAAAATCGCGAACATCCGCAAGCACGGAGCGCATTCCCTCGCCCACATGGGCAATCTCGTACAGCGAGGGAGTGGTAGGAGGCTCCTTCGCGTAGCCTACAACCTCGGCACCCAGCCCTTTGAGGATATGGCAGAGCCACGCACCCTTAAAGCCCGTATGTCCCGTTACCAGCACACGCTTGCCGCGATAGAACTCCAAAGAAAATGCGGTATGCATCAGTGCTCCCCCTTTATCCAAGGTGCTTGTCCTGTGGACCAAAGCGCTTCCAAGCGCTCCTTGTCACGCATGGTATCCATGCATTGCCAAAAGCCGTTATGACAGTACGCCATCAGCTCTCCGTCGCGGCAAAGAGCTTCCATGACCTCTCTTTCCAGCACCGTTGCGTCACTTTCGATGCGCTCCAGCACGCTCGGCTCCAGTATCATAAAGCCGCCGTTGATCCAGTCCACGTCCACGCGGTTTTTTTCGCGGAATGCCGTCACGCGGTCGCCCTCCAGCTTCAACACGCCAAAGCGCGGCTCGGGATGCACGGCAAGCACGGTTGCCGCCTTGCCGTGGGCACGGTGGAACGCCAGCTCCTCTTGCAGATCGATATTGCAAAGCCCGTCACCATAGGTGAGAAAGAACGGTGCGTCTCCCAGTAAGGGAGCAATACGCTTGATCCGTCCACCTGTCATGGTGTCCAGCCCCGTATCTACCACGGTGACCTTCCATGGGGCACATTCTCCGCGCTCCGTCCAAGCACGAATGGCTTCCTGCTTGTAGCCCGCACACACGATAAATTCGTCATACCCAAAGGAAGCGTAAAACTGCATCAAGTGCCACAGCATAGGGCGCGCGCCGATCTCTATCATCGGCTTGGGACGCAAATGGGATTCCTCGCTGATGCGAGTACCGAATCCCCCTGCCAAAATGACCACTTTCATGTGCGTTTGCTCCTTGTGCATAAATTTGCGCTTGCATATTAATAAAATTATATCATACTACACGCTATTTTGCAAGTTTTCTTTTCGCCAACTTTCTTTTTCGTGCAAATCCTCTTGACAACCCAAGCGAACTTTGCTATAATAGCATAGTGCAAAAGCATCAAGGTGTGGCTCAGCTTGGTAGGGCGCTACGTTCGGGAGCAAATCACCGCTTTCCGTTCTGCGATTTCCAAAAACGCCGAGAACCCTTGAAAATACTGACTATTTTGGCAGTATCTCTGCCCCTGAAACTCCCGATTTCAGAGGCTTGA
>CAZOFQ010000018.1:0-19518 GCA_964579105.1 uncultured Lachnospiraceae bacterium | reverse complement strand
CGGGATCGCAGTTGGTGTCAACGATAGCGATAACCGGGATACCCAGCTTCTTAGCCTCAAGCACAGCGTTGTGCTCCTTATGGGGGTCAACAATGAACACGGCAGAGGGCAAGGACTCCATGGTCTTGATACCGCCGTAGCTCTTTTCGAGATCAAAGATCTCCTTTTGCTTGCCGATGACCTCTTTCTTGGGGAGCAGGTCAAAGGTGCCCTCCTCCTGCATCTTGGTGAGATTGTTCAGACGGGCGATGGACTTCTTGATGGTCTTGAAGTTGGTCATCATACCACCGGGCCAACGAACGTTCACGTAGTACATACCGCAGCGGGTGGCCTCTTCCTTGATCGCCTCTGCGGCTTGCTTCTTGGTGCCCACGAACAGGATGGTGCCGTTGTTGGCGGCGAGGTCGCGAACGAAGTTGTAGGCTTCCTCAAACTTCTTCACCGTTTTCTGCAGATCGATAATATAAATACCGTTGCGCTCGGTGAAGATGTACTCCTGCATTTTGGGGTTCCATCTTCTGGTGTGATGTCCGAAATGGACGCCTGCTTCAAGCAGCTGCTTAATGGAAATTACTGACATGTTTCATGTCCTCCTTCGGTTTTTCCACCACGAGCCTGACGCCGCGACCGCAAGCACGTGCCTGTGGCACCGACTGCGCCCTATTCCCCGTGTGTGAATTTTGTCTTGCGTTTCCTCGCAAGCGGATAATATTATAACATAAACATGAATTGACCGCAAGCAGTAATTCACACGTTTACATTTTTTTTACATTTTCAGCGCCTTTAAAGTACATCCACCGACAAAATGCCGTCCTTTGCCGTCACCGACGCGTGCGTCACGGTGCGATTGTAGTCTGCAATGATCTTTTCCGCCAGCGTGTCCTCCACCCGGGTCTGGATATAGCGGCGCATATTGCGCGCGCCGTACTTGTGAGAATAGGATTCCCGCGCGATCAGCGCAAGTGCTTCCTCGGTAAAGGTCAGCTTGATCCCCTTCTCCTCAAGCGCGCTTTTCAGCTCGTTCATGAAAATGGCGGCAATACGCACGAAATCCTCCTGCTCCAGCGCGCGGAAGGTAATGACCTCGTCCACGCGGTTGAGAAATTCGGGGCGCAGGAATTGCGCAAGCGCCTTTTCGGTGCGCGCCTCCTCCATTTTCCTTTCGCCCGTGCCGAAGCCTGCAAGCGCGCCCGCACGGTCGGAGCCCGCATTGGTCGTCATCACGAGAACGGTGTTTTCGAAGTTTACGGTCTTTCCGTGGGCGTCGGTAATACGACCGTCGTCCAAAATCTGCAAAAGAACGTTCAGCACGTCGGGGTGCGCCTTCTCGATCTCGTCAAACAGCACCACGGAATAGGGACGGCGGCGGATCTTTTCCGTCAGCTGTCCCGCTTCGTCGTATCCCACGTATCCGGGAGGCGCTCCGATGATGCGGGACACCGAATGCTTCTCCATAAATTCCGACATATCAAGACGGATCAGCGTTTCGGGGCTATCGAAGAGATCGGCGGCAAGCGTTTTGACAAGCTCGGTCTTTCCCACGCCCGTGGGACCCGCAAAGATAAAGGAAACGGGCTTGCGCTTATAGGAAACGCCCGCACGGTTGCGCTTGATGGCGCGCGCCACCGCCTCTACCGCCTTGTTCTGACCGATCACACGCGCCTTCAAGCGCTCCTCGAGACCCGCAATGCGCTTGAATTCATTCTCGCTGATATTGGCGGCGGGAACGCCCGTCCAGACCTCGATGACCTGCGCGAGATCCTGCTCGCTCATCTGCACGTTTCCGCAATCGGGCTCGATCTCGCCCAAGCGCTGTGCCAGCTGCAGCTCCTTCGCCTTGATCTTTGCCAATTCCTCAAATTTCTGCTGCTCATCCAGCTTCTCGTCGTTCTCTGTCCGCTCGCGCTTTTCCTTTTCGCGCAGCATCTGCTCCTTGAGCTCAAAGCTTTCGTTCATCACGGCACTGTTAAGAGAGACGTTTGCCGCAGCCTCGTCCAACAGGTCGATCGCCTTGTCAGGCAGGTATCTATCGGTAATATAGCGCTCGGAAAGCACCACGGCACGGCGCAGGATCGCATCCGCGATATGCACGGAGTGGAACTCCTCGTAATAGTGCTTGATGCCTCGCAGCATCTCAACGGTATCCTCAAGAGAGGGCTCGTTCACGGTCACGGGCTGGAAGCGGCGCTCCAGCGCGGTATCCTTTTCAATATATTTGCGGTATTCGTTGAGCGTTGTCGCACCGATGATCTGCACCTCGCCGCGCGAAAGCGCAGGCTTGAGGATATTGGCGGCGTTGACGCTCCCCTCGGAATCCCCCGTGCCCACGATATTATGCACCTCGTCAATCACAAGAATCACGTTCCCCGCGTCCGTAACCTCCTTGAGCAGACCGAGGATTCGAGATTCGAACTGTCCGCGAAACTGCGTGCCCGCGACGAGCGCGGTAAGATCCACAAGATAAACCTCCTTGCCGCGTAACTTGTAAGGGACGTTCGCATCCGCAATACGCTGTGCCAGCGCCTCGGCAATGGCAGTCTTACCTACGCCGGGCTCACCGATCAGGCAGGGGTTGTTCTTTTGGCGGCGGCACAGGATCTGTATCACACGCGCCAGCTCACGCTCGCGCCCCACGATGCGATCCAGCTGCCCTGCCCTTGCTCGCTGCGTGAGATTGCGGCAGTAAGTATCCAGGAATTTTCTTCTTTTTTCCTTCTGGGGCTTTTCTCCCTTTTTAGGTGCTTCCTTGCGTTCTCCCTCTGCTGCCTCCGCGCCCTCTGCAGGAGTGACGGGATTGCCGAAAAGACCGCTTTCACGGAACAGCTTGGGGAAATCTATCGCGGGCGCGCCACCATCCTCAGTATCGTCGTTATCACTGGGAACGCCGCCTTGGATAAGACCGTTGATCTCCTCCTCGATGTTCTCCATCTGCTCGGGTGTAATACCCAACTTCCCCATAACATTGCCCATCATTTGCTCGGTGGGCAGCCCAAGCTCTGCGGCACAACGGATGCAAAGCCCCTCGGTTTTGCGCTGTCCGTTTTCCACCTTGGTAACAAAAACCGTTGCCACACGCTTGTGGCATTTGGAACACATGACCATGTTATCTATACCTTTCTTTGCTTATAGCTCTTCATAAATTATATACGTGACCTCCCCTGCATAAAGGAGGCGGACGTGCTTATCGTCCGTGGCAAAAAGCCCGATAGCACCCGCCTTGCAGGCGACGTCGGATGCCGACTTGCTTTGTGTATCTATGCACGTTACGCGCTCTCCCGACAAAATAAACGCGCGTTCTTCCGCAAGAGCAGCGTCAAGCACGTCACCCTCGTATGGGGCGTCGTAAAGCGTATTGCCCTTTTTATCTAAAACAATCACGCGATTTTGCATTTCGAGTGCATCGGCTTCAAAAACCGCAACACACCCGTTTTCGTTGCAGTCAAAGCCGATCGGCGTGCTGCCCTCGCAGTCGATCTGCACACGCACGTCGCCGTCCGAATCCAGTATCCGCAGCGCTTTGTCCGTAAGCAGTGCCAAATGGCGATCATCGGTAAAGGAGAGCCGCACGGCGCTTTCCTGCTCCAACGTCAGGGAAAACACGCTTTCCTTTGCCCCTACGCGATAAATCTCCACCACGCTTTGCGGCTTTCCGCCCTGTGTGAGGATCCCCGCGATCGCCACGTATCTGCCGTTGCTCGATACGCAGACGTCCGTTGTTGCGCTGGCACGGCCGAAGCGTTGGATCAGGTTGAAATTGGCATCGTAAAGCAGAACCTGCGATAAATGCTGCTCCGAGGCGGTCACCAACGCAAAGCGTCCGCTATCCGCAACGTGTGCCAAATAGATGGGAAATTCCGTTTCCCCCTCGTACAGCTTGGTGTACGTATTCGTTATAAAAAACTCCGTATCACCGAAATCATACGCGAGCAGATACTTTCGGGAAGCAACCGCGCGCGGCGCGGCAAGCGTCGCGGGAACGTCGAGAAGCCGCTTTCCGTCAGGAGAATAGATCTCCACTCCCCCCGTTGTGACCGTAGCAATGCCGCCACGATAGCCGAGCGCCGTGCGCTCCCCTTCCTCATACGTATACGTGACCGTTTCATAGTCCGAGGGGATAAACGAGGCGGCTGAGGTAAGATCCTTAAAGAAGCTGAACACGCTGTCATACGTAAAGGTACGCGCGCAAACGATCGTGAACAGCACCACAACAAGCGGCAATGCGATCAGCAAAATGCGGAACGCGATCTTATACGCAAGCGCCGTGCGATGCCAATAATTCGGCTCGCTTACGGGCTGAAGCGCCCTTTGCACGGGCACCACGGCATTCTTTTTTTCTTCCTCTCGATTCATTTTATCCCTCCCTTCAAAAAATCATTCCTTACGGTAGGTTACGTTATCTAAGTAAAGTCCGTAGGCGGGCGCCGTGCTCCCCGCACGGCGGCGATCGCGCGCATCAAGTATCTGCAACACGTCCTCGGGCAAAAGACGCCCTGCCGCCACGGCGGCAAGCGTACCCGCCATGATCCGCACCATATTATAAAGGAAGCCGTCGGCGCGGACGCGGAAGGAGATCAGGTCCCCCCTTCGCGTAACGCTTGCATACGAAACGGTGCGAACGGCATCCTTTTCCTCGGTATCTGCGCCGTGGGCGCGGAAGGAGGAAAAATCCTTCTTTCCCACAAAATGCGCCGCTGCGCGCTGCATCTCCTCCAGCGAGTGCGGACCGATCGGCGTTGGAATATGCCAGGCGCGCCCCTCGTAAAAGGGATCTCGCTCACGCCCGTTGAAAAACAGGTACTCGTACTCCTTGCTCTCCACATCGTAACGGGCGTGAAAATCCTCCGCCACGTCCTGCGCCGAAAGCACCGATATATCAGGGGGAAGATGGGCATTCAGCGCGCGCGGGATGCGCGCGGTCTCGATAGCGGTAGACAATACGTTCTCGCCCTTTCTTGCAATGGTGGCGCAAAAGCCGCGTGCATGCACGCCGCTGTCCGTGCGGCTGCATCCCACCACGTCACAGGGGTATCCGAACAGCGAAAGTGCCGCTTTATTGAGCATTTCCTGCACGGTCACACCGTTGGGCTGCACCTGATAGCCGCAATAGGCGGCACCATTGTAAGCAATCTTTAATAAGACCTTTTTTTCCATACGGCGCCTCACCCCATGGTGTATCCAAGTCCGAGTCGGTTCAGGTATACAAGCCCCGCGCCGAAGGCGACCATCAAGAGCAATGCCGCAAAATCACGCACGTGCACGTGCGGAACGGTCATTTTCGTCCGCCCCGCACCGCCGCGATAGCAACGGCACTCCATCGCCGTTGCCAATTCCTCGGCACGGCGGAAGGCGGAAACGAACAGCGGGATCAGAATCGGGATCAACGCTTTTGCACGGCGGATAAGCCCCCCTTGCGAGAAGTCCACGCCGCGCGCCTTTTGTGCGTTCATGATCTTCCCCGTTTCCTCGGAAAGCAAGGGAATAAAGCGCAAGGCGATCGTCATCATCATGGCAAACTCGTGCACGGGAACGCGTATGAGACGTAAGGGCTTCAGCAAGGATTCGATCGCGTCGGTGAGCGCGATGGGCGTGGTGGTATAGGTCAAGAACAGGCTTGTGCCAAGGATCAGCACCACGATGCGGATCAGCATAAAGACGGCGCTGTAAACGCCCTCCAGATAGAGTGTGATGCGCCAAAAGCTCCACAGCACGATCTCGCCACTTGTGAAAAAGAGGTTCAGGATCGCCGTAAAGCACATGATAAAAAGGATCGGTCTGATCCCGCGCAGCACCACGCGCAACGGAATGCGCGAAAGCAGGATGAGCACAAGAGATGAGCAAAGCAACGCCGCAAAGCATAACACGTTTTTGCAAAGAAACGTGCACACGATGTAGAGTATAGCCAGGATCACCTTCATCCGCGCATCCAGCGCGTGAAGCGGTGACCGAATGGGATAGTATTGTCCCAAAGCAATATTTTTCATGTGAGAGTTCCTTTATTGAAATAGCGGACGGAGCGCGGCAAGTGCCGCCTCGACCGTATAGATTCCGCGCGGCAGCTTTACACCGCGCTCTGCAAGACGTAAGGAAAGATGGGTGATCTGAGGCACGTCAAGCCCCACGCTCTCCAGCTCGGTCGCGTGGGCAAAGACCTCGTCGCGCGTCCCCGACAAAAAGACCTTGGCGTGTGCCATCACCACGATATCGTCGCAATACGCCGCCATGTCCTCCATGCTGTGGCTGACGATGATCACGGTGTTGCCCGTTGTGCGCGCGTAATTGCGGATAGCCAACAGAATGGTATCGCGTCCGCGCGGGTCAAGCCCTGCGGCGGGCTCATCCAGCACCAGCACCTCGGGGCGCATTGCCATCACGCCCGCGATCGCGGCACGTCGCTTCTGACCGCCCGAAAGGTCAAACGGGGATTTTTCAAGATCCGCCGCCTCCAAGCCGACAAGCGCTGCCGCCTCACTGACGCGGGCGGCGATCTCCGCCTCGTCAAGCCCCATGTTGCGCGGGCCGAAGGCGATATCGGCACGCACCGTTTCTTCAAACAATTGGTATTCGGGATACTGCATGACAAGCCCTACGCGAAAGCGGATCTCGCGCATTTTTTTCGGGTTCTCCCAAATATCCTTGCCATCCAGCAGGATGCGACCTTCGGTAGGTCTTTCCAAGCCATTGAACAGCTGCACCATAGTGGATTTTCCCGAGCCCGTATGCCCGATGATGCCCGTGATGCCGCCCTCACGCACGGAAAGACTCACGTCGTCCAGCGCCCTCATCTCAAAGGGCGTTCCCTTCTCGTATATATAGGAAACGTGCTCAAGCGTTATCGTTGCCATGGCGTTCCTCCAATGCGCGGCAGATCAGATCTGCACATTCCTCGGTCGTGACGGGCTCACCCGAAAGTGAAACCCCCGCTGCACGCAGCCCGTGCACCAGCGAGGTGCACTGCGGCACGTCCAGCCCCACGGCAAGCAGCTCCTCGCTGCGGGCAAAGACCTCTGCGGGCGTGCCGTCCATCAGCAGCTTGCCATCGTCCAAAACGATCACGCGGTCGGCACGTGCCGCCTCGTTCATATAGTGTGTGATGGTAAGCACGGTGATACCGCGCTCGCGATTCAGCCTTTCAAAGGTCTCGATGACCTCGCGGCGTCCCAATGGATCCAGCATCGCGGTGGATTCATCAAAGATCATGCAAGTGGGCATCATGGCGATGATCCCCGCAATGGCAATGCGCTGCTTCTGACCACCCGAAAGCCTATGCGGCTCGTGGCGCGCGTAATCACTCATTCCTACAGCGGCAAGCGCCTCGTCCACGCGGCGGCGGATCTCCTCGGTAGGAACGCCGAGGTTTTCGGGACCGAATGCCACGTCCTCCTCCACAATGGTTGCCACCAACTGATTGTCGGGGTTTTGAAACACCATGCCCACCTCACGGCGAAGCTCAAAGATATCCTCCTCCGTGAGATCGGGAGAGGTCAGATTCTTTCCCGCCACGTAAAGCTCGCCCGCATCCGCCTCTAAAATGGCGTTGAGCAATTTCGCAAATGTGGATTTTCCCGAGCCGTTGTGACCCAGAATGGCAACGTACTCCCCCTTTTGGATATCCAAAGAAAGTCCTCTCAGCACGGGAACGCCGACGGCGCCCTCCTCCCGATAGGTGTAATACAGATCCTTTGCATGAATAAATGCGTTACTCACGTTCCACCTCACAGCTCCCAACGGGCAGAAGCGCCCGCAGGCAAAAATGCACCCGTTTGCGTTACGGGAATTCCAAGCTCTCCCGCCGTGCAAGCGCCGCCGAAGCGACTCCTTACACGAAGCTCAAGAATATAACTCATTGCCAGGGGGGAAAGCCCCGTTGTGTAAGAATTGATCAGGAAAAACAGCGGCTCGGGAGAAAGCAATTTTGCGGCAAGCGTGACCAGCTCGTCCACGCAATCCTCGATCTTCCAGACCTCGCCCGAGGGGCCTCTGCCGTAAGAGGGTGGGTCCATGATCACGGCGTCGTAAAAATGTCCGCGCTTGATCTCGCGCTCCACGAACTTTTTACAATCGTCCACAATATAACGGATAGGCGCCTCGGCAAGCCCCGAAAGCCGCGCGTTTTCCTTTGCCTGCGCGACCATACCCTTTGCGGCATCCACGTGCACCACAGAAGCCCCCGCCTTTGCGGCGGCAACCGTTGCACCGCCCGTATAGGCGAACAGATTCAGTACCTTGATGGGACGCCCCGCGCGGCGGATCTTCTCCGAGAACCAATCCCAGTTTGCCGCCTGCTCGGGGAAAAGCCCCGTATGCTTGAAGCCCATCGGGCGAATGAGAAAGGAAAGCCCGTGATACCCGATGCTCCACTGCTCGGGCAGGCGACTCTGCTTCCAGCCGCCGCCCCCCGCCGAGGAACGGCGATAGATCGCGTCAGCCTTTTTCCACGCGGGGTGCTTTGCCGCACCGCGCCAGAGGATCTGCGGGTCGGGACGCACCAAAATATATTTTCCCCATCGCTCCAGACGCTCGCCGTCCGAAGCATCCAACAATTCATAATCCTGCCAATTATCACAACTCCACATGGGTGATCTCCTCATTGATTATAGTAGCGTGCAAGACGCGAATGCGTGCTGTGTCCGTGACACACGGCGATCGCCAAGGCGTCGGCGGTATCGTCGGGCTTGGGCGGGGCTTTCAGCCCCAGCAGGCTCGTCACCATGGTGATGACCTGCTTTTTTTCCGCCCTTCCGTAGCCCACAACGGCTTGCTTGACCTGCAAGGGGGTGTATTCCGAGATCCTCAGCCCCTTTTGCTCACCGCAAAGCAACACGATACCGCGCGCCTCCGCCACGCGAATGCCCGTGGTGATATTCGTGTTGAAGAACAGCTCCTCCACCGCCATCTCGTCGGGGCGAAAGCGGTCTATGATCGCGTTGAGATCTCGATAGATCATCGAAAGGCGCTCCTCGGTGCGTGTGCCCGCAGGTGTTTGGACGGAGCCGTAGCCGAGCGTTCTGAAGCGACCGCCTTGGCACTCCACCACGCCCCAGCCGACAATGGCAAGCCCGGGGTCTATTCCCAGAATGATCATACCGCACCTCCTTTGCAAAACAACACTTTTCGAGCATACTATGATAAATTACATTATATCACAAAAATCATCGCGCGTCAAACGAAAATGAAAAAATATTATTTAATATTTACTTATTAAAAAAATTGTGATATAATTATTTTATTACCGACGAGGAGAGAGTCTCATGCAGATCTTAAAATTACTGCCAAACTCGGTGGTGGAGCTCAAAAAGCCTCACCCTTGCGGCACACGCCGCTTTCGTATTTTGCGCGTGGGCAGCATCTGCCGCGTGGTTTGCCTTGGATGCGGACGGGATATGGACCTTGACCGCATCAAGCTGGAGCGCGCCATAAAGCGCGTGGAAGAAACGCAAAATAACACCTGACCTTTTGGAGGAGCTCTATGTTTTACTTCATCAAGGGCAGCATTGCCCTTCTCCGCCCCGCCTTTGCCGTGCTCGACGCAAACGGCGTGGGCTATAAGCTTACCATCAGTGAGCGTACCTATCAGGCGCTCGCCTCCCAAGGCGGTTCTGCCTGCCTCTACACGCACCTTGCCGTGCGCGAGGACGGCGTTGAGCTATTCGGCTTTATGAACGAAAGCGAGTTGGACACCTTTTTGCTGCTGACAAGCGTTTCGGGCGTGGGTCCCAAGGCGGCAATGGCGATCCTCTCGCAATTCACACCCGAGCAATTTATTTTTGCCGTTTGCACCGAGGATAAAAAAGCGATCGCCAAGGCGAACGGCATCGGTCCCAAGATCGCCGCACGCATCATTTTAGAGCTGCACGACAAGCTCGCCGCAAGCGGCACACTCCCCGATCTCGGCACCGCCGATGCTGCCGTGCAACCCCCCGTCTCGGGCGCGCCCTCGGCATTGCGCGATGCACAAGAGGCTCTGCTCGTGCTGGGCTACAACCGCACGGAGATCCTCACGGCACTGCAAGGCATCGACCACGCGGCGATGAGCTCTGAGGAGATCATCCGCACGGCGCTGAAAAAGCTGATGAGATAAGGAGGAGACTTTCATGAATTTTATGAACGACGGCGCGGAATTTGATTTTGAAAGCCGCATCCTTTCCACCTCACCCACAAAAGAGGATATCGAGCCCGACGTTACCCTGCGCCCGCAGGCGCTCGACGATTACATCGGGCAGGAGAAGGCAAAGGGCAACCTTAAGATCTACATCGACGCGGCAAAAAAACGCGGTGAGCCCTTGGATCACGTGCTTCTTTACGGCCCTCCCGGGCTTGGCAAGACCACGCTCTCCAACATCATCGCCAACGAAATGGGTGTTAACATCCGCGTCACCTCGGGTCCCGCGATCGAAAAGCAGGGAGATCTCGTGGCGCTGCTCACCAACCTCTCCGAGGGAGACGTGCTGTTCATCGACGAGATCCACCGCCTTTCCCGCGCTGTGGAGGAGGTGCTTTACCCCGCCATGGAGGATTACGCCGTGGACATCATCATCGGCAAGGGTCCCGCTGCGCGCAGTATCCGCATCGATCTGCCGAAATTCACGCTGATCGGCGCCACCACACGCGCAGGACAGCTCAGCACCCCCTTGCGCGACCGCTTCGGTGTGCTGCTTAAGCTGGAGCTTTACACCCCCGAGGAGCTTTCGCTGATCGTAAAGCGCAGTGCCGACATTCTTTCTCTGCCGCTTTCCGACGACGGCGCGATCGAGATCGCCTCTCGCTCGCGCGGAACGCCCCGTGTGGCAAACCGCCTGCTCAAGCGCGTGCGCGACTTTGCTCAAGTCAAGGGAGACGGCGCGATCACCTCCGAGATCGCCAACTATGCTTTGCAGCAGCTGGAGATCGACGCACTGGGGCTGGATCACATCGACCGCCATATGCTCACCGCCATCATCAAATTTTACGACGGCGGTCCCGTGGGGCTGGAAACGCTTGCCGCCACCATCGGCGAGGAGGCTGTCACGCTGGAGGACGTCTACGAGCCGTATCTTATGCAGATCGGCTTTCTTGCAAGAACACCGCGCGGGCGATGCGTCACAAGACGCACCTACGAGCATCTCGGGCTTCCCTATCACGCCCCCCTCCGTCAAGGAGAGCAGATCGGCGTATTCGACGAGCTTTCCGAATAATAAAAGCGAGGACGCAGGAGTTTCCTGCGTCCTCGCTTTTTTATAAACGAAATCAATCACGGGTGGGCCAAGCGGAATCGTCGCAAATCAATGTGACGTTTTGGTGCAAGCGAAGAATGGTAACGGGATACATGGTGTCTACCAGACCGTCAAGCAAAGCGGTAATGGCAGCGCGCTTGCCCTCGCCGCTGGCAAGCAGAATGATGCGGCGAGCATTCATGATCGTGCCAACGCCCATAGTCAGTGCGCGCTTCGGCACCTCGTCCATCGAGTCGAAGAAACGGGAGTTTGCGCGGATGGTATCCTTGGTAAGCGCGGTCACGTGCGTATCCGTAAACAAACGCTCTGCGGGCTCGTTAAAGCCGATGTGACCGTTGTGACCAACGCCCAGCACCTGCAGATCGGCATAGCCGAGATCGGCAACCAGCTTTTCGTAGCGGATGGCTTCTGCGGCAAAATCCTCTACGTCGCCGTTGGGAAGGAAGGTGCGCTCCATGTTCACGTTGATGTGGTTGAAGAGCTTGTCGTTCATGAAGTAGCGGTAGCTCTGGGGATGGTCGGCGGGAAGACCGCAGTACTCGTCGAGGTTGACGGTGGTCACGTCGGAAAAATCAACCTTGCCTGCCTTGCAATCGGCGGCAAGCTGTGCATAAAGCCCCTCGGGCGTAGAGCCCGTGGCAAAGCCGAGAACGGCGTTCTTCTTCTTGGCAACCTCTTCCTCAACGATCAGAGCAGCTGCCTTGGACATTTCCTCATAGGTTTTGCAACGAATGATTTCCATTTTTCTTCTCCTTTATGTATATTCACTTGTCCATATTTTCTTTTTGACTGATCGTGCTTTTATAAAAATGACAAGCCTTGACAGAAAAGAAAATTTATGGTATATCTATATTATAACATGTTTTGCAAAAAAAGTAAATACGTTTTAGGCAACAAAAATCAAATTTTGCGCCGATGCAGACCTTTTAAACGGCGTTTTCGTCCAATTCCGCGCCCCGTTGCATGAAAAGGCGGGAGCGCAAGAACGAAGCTCTGCTGCACAAACGGCTTTACGAAAACGCATGGAGGATGAAACGCATGACTTGGGAACTTTTGGAAAGCACCTGCGCGGCATGTCAAAAATGTGCGCTGGGCGCGACGCGTACAAAATCCGTTTTCGGCACGGGCAGCCGTACCGCCGATCTTCTGTTCGTCGGAGAAGCTCCCGGTGAGCAGGAGGACCTGACGGGCATCCCCTTCGTAGGGCGCGGGGGACAGCTTCTGGACAAATTTTTACAGGCGGTGGACATCCCCCGCGAGCAGGTCTACATTGCCAACCTTCTCAAATGCCGCCCGCCGCAAAACCGCGATCCCCTGCCCGAGGAGGAGAACGCCTGCATCGACTACCTGCGCGAGCAGCTGCGCTTACTGAAGCCGCGCGTGATCGTTTGTCTGGGGCGCATCTCCGCCATGCGGCTGATCAAGCCAGACTTCCGTATCACCAAGGAGCACGGCGAATGGTTTGAGAAAAACGGCTATCTGATGACCGCCGTTTATCACCCCGCTTACCTCTTGCGAGACCCGCGCAAGAAGGAGGACATGCTGGAGGATATGAGACGCATTGCCCAAAAGCTGAAGGAGCTTGCTTAAAGCCACGCTCGTACGCAATAGTCGGGGGTTGATTTCTTTGATGCAGAAGCCGTGATCTCACCGCCGCCTACCTTACAGCTGTACGGTAGGCGGCGAGAGCATGGATAAAAAACACACATGAAAAGCGAAATGCCGCCTTACCGTCAAGCTCCCGATGATAAGGCGGCTGTATTTTTATCATTTTTGTGCTTTGGGTCTGCGCGAAGGAAGCAGCCCCTTTATTGAAAGGCTGCTTGCATCGTGGCAAGCAAAGCCGCATAAGCTTCCGTGTTTTTAGGGGTGAAATAATACGTGATCTCACCCTCGATAAAGTAGAACTCGGTATCGGTAAAATAGATCTGTACGTTCTCCCCTTGCGCGGTTTTGATCCAAAGCCTTCTGTCAAGACCACTCATCAGCACCTTCTTGCTTTTTTCAAAGGAAAAGCTTTTTGAAAGATCCGCAAGCGCTTCACGAACCGCAGCAAGCACTTCCCCCGTCAGCTGCACCTCTCGTCCGTCTCCTACAAGAAGTCCCTCGTTTTCATAATTGGGATCGGTATACGTTACGTGTGAGGCGTCATGGGAAAGTGCGGCGGCGAGCAACCCCTTCATATCGTTTTTAGCCGCCAGACGGGGTAAAAAAACAGCGCATAGAACGAGGATAAGCGTCACTGTGACGATCATACAGCCAATCAGTGTCACCTTGCTTTTTTTCTGCATTTTGCCCACCTTCCCTTCCCACACAGTATAGCAAATTTATGCCAACGTGTCAAGAGCGCTTCTTACGCCTTACCAAAAGCGAGAGCATAGCTCTGCCCGAAAACGGGAAAAGCGGATAAAGGTAGCTGTGCGTGCCGTTGATCGTGCGATTGCTGACGATCAGCACCAAGATCAGCACAACGCCGACGGCAAAGCCCCACACGTTGAAGAAGGCTGTCAATGTCAAAAGCAGCATACGCATAAATTTGAGCGCATACCCCAGCTCAAAGCTGGTTTGCGTGAAGTTTGCGATCGCCACAAACGCCATATAGAGGATCACCTCGGGGATCAGCCACCCCGCGCCAACGGCAAATTCCCCAAGGATCAAGCCTCCCACGACAGACAGTGAATTTGCCAGCATATCGGGGGTATTCATGGATGCCATACGCAAGCCGTCTATCACAAATTCCGCAAGCAGCAGCTGCAAAAAGATCGGCAGCCGCCCGCGTTCCTCGGGCAAGGCGAACGCAAGCCACTCGGGCACGAGTTGCGGATTCATGCACGCAAGATACCAAACGGGTATCAAAAACAGCGTCAGCCAGAAGACCGCGTGCCGTACGATACGCAGATACGTACCCGTCAGCGGCGGAAGATAAAAATCGTTCGTTTCCTGCAAGAAAGTAAAGATCGAGGTGGGAAGGATCATTGCCGAGGGGGAGTTATCCAGCAAAACGACCACGCTGCCCTCCAACAGATGCGCCGCCGTGGCATCGGGACGCTCGGTATAGCGAATCTTTGGGAAGGGGTTATACCAGTGTGTTTTGATCAGTGATTCCGCAAGTGATTCATGCCCCATCGTCACCGCGTCGGTTTGCAAATTTTCGATCTTCTCCGTGATATACTGCACCAATTTTGGGTCCGCACGCTCGCTCATATACGCGATCACCACGTCGCTTTTTGAGGAATCTCCTACCGTGTGATACCGCATGGTGAGCGTGACGTCACGGATGCGGCGGCGGATGAGGGCGGTGTTAAAGATCAGTGTTTCCACAAACCCATCCCGCGCGCCGCGCATCACACGGTCGTTTTCGGGCTCGGCAGTGGTGCGCGCGGGGTAGGTGCGCGCGTCGATGATCATCGCCTCCGAGCCAAAGGTGCTGCCCAACATCAAGGTAGCCCCCGACAGCACCATTTGCAGCATCATTTCCTCGCTCTCGGTCACGTCACACTCTACGTAGGGCATGTTATGCTCTAAAAATTCTGTTGCGCAGGCAGGCATTTCCTTAATAGAGAGCAGGTATATCAACAGCTTTTGCATCGCGCCGTCCTTGAGCAGCCCGTCAATATAAAAAAGCGTGACCTCTCCCTTGCCGATCTTCAGCACCTTTTTGATGATATCAAAATTTTCGTTTACACGCAGCTTTTTCTCAAAATGCGCAACGTTTTCGCGATATTCTTTACCGATACGTATCATGCCTTCCTCCTTTAGGAGACTTTGCGACTAGTATGCACGAAAAACAAAAAAAGATACAAAACGGTCGCCGACACCGTCGGCGACCGTTTTGACAAGCCGTATTATTCAATAATGAGATACTGTGGCAAGCCGTCCTTGTAAACGGGAGCAGCCTCGCCTGCGATCAAGGGCAACAGATAACGCGCGCAAGCATCCGTTACGTTATTTCCGCGCTCGTTGATGAACTCGGCGGGCACGTGCTTGACCTGATTGGCAATAACGGAAATATCGTTGTGCGACACCGAGAAGCGGTAAGGCTCGGTGCTCTCACGCACGATCACCATCATTTCTCTTGTCACTCCCTCACCCGCCGCCTTTACGGCAGCACGTCCTACCGCTACGGATTCGGCAAGGTCGGTCGCGGAAGCAAGGTGTGCGGCACAGCGTTGCGGGAGATTGAGCTCAATGGAGCGCACCTTGCAGCCGATCTCGTTCTTTACGGCGTATTCCAGCGCCTTCCCGGTGCCCGACAGCTGCTTGTGACCGAAGGCATCGGTGGATGCCACGCCAAAGCCCTCGCACACGTAGGTGCCGTCCGCAAAGCGGATTCCCTCCGAGACCGCGATGACCACGTTGGGATGCACGGCAAGCGCCGCGCGCAGATCCTCAAAAAATTCCTCCTTGTTGAAGGCGCGCTCGGGCAGATAGATGAGGTCGGGGGCAATACCGTTCACCACGCGGCTGATGCCTGCGGCGGCTGTCAGCCACCCCGCATCGCGCCCCATGATCTCTACAATGGTAACAGCGGGAACGGTATAAACGGCACAGTCACGAATGATCTCCTGCAGCGTCACGGCGATATACTTCGCCGCAGAGCCGAAGCCCGGGGTGTGATCCGTTACAACGAGGTCGTTGTCAATGGTTTTCGGCACGCCCATGATGCACATTTCGTAGTCGTGATCCTTGGTGTAAGCCGACAGCTTGGCAACGGTATCCATAGAATCATTGCCGCCGATATAGAAGAAGTATCGGATGTCGTATTTCTTGAAAATGGCAAGTAATTTTTCGTACACCGCATCCTCTTCACCGAGCTTGGGCAGCTTTTTACGGCAGGAGCCAAGCGCCGCTGCGGGCGTGTGCTCCAGGGCGCAGATCCTTTCCTCGCTGTCAAAATACGAGGTGAGATCGACAAGACGCTCCTCCAGAAGCCCCTGCACGCCGTTTCTCATGCCATAGAGTGTTTTGATCGCCCCTTGCGCCACGTCCTCCTTCACGCCGCGGATCACGCCCGCAAGCGTTGCGTTGATGGCAGCGGTAGGACCGCCAGATTGTCCGACAACGGCATTGCCGTATAATTTTTTCATGCTTGCACCTCCAAAAGGTCAATTCTGCTTTAAGTATAACAAATGCACGCAAAAAAGTCAAGGAAATTTCTCCCTTAAGCTTCGGATTCATATCGGACATGCGGGATCTCATAGATTCCAAGCGGAGGTGATTGATTTGTTTGCTATGCTCATTTCTCTTTTACTGAACGCGGTGCATCTCCTGCTTGGCATCGGAACACCGCAAAGCTTTCCCCCGCCGCTTTCTTCCGAGGAGGAAAAGGAAGCCTTCGCCAAAAAAGCGCAGGGTGACGCCGAGGCGCGAGAAAAGCTCATTCTGCACAATCTCCGACTCGTTTCTCATATTGTGCGAAAATACTACGGCACTGCCAAAAGCCAGGAGGATCTCGTTTCCATCGGCTCGATCGGTCTTGTCAAGGCGGTTGACACCTTCAACCCCGAAAACGGCACCCGTTTTGCCACTTATGCCGCAAAATGTATTCAAAACGAGATCCTAATGCACTTCCGTTCGCAGAAAAAGCTTTCCGCCGAGGTCTCTATCCACGAGACCATCGACGTAGACCGTGACGGAAATCCCCTCACCTACATGGACGTGATCGCAACGGAGGACAACGTAGCGGAGGAAACGGATACAAGGATCAAGGGCGCGCACGTGCGTCGCCTTGTAAACACCGTGCTGGACGAACGGGAACGGCAGATCATCACGCTGCGCTATGGGCTTGGCGGAACAGAACCGCAAACACAGCGCGAGGTAGCGGAGCTACTCGGCATCTCTCGCTCCTACGTCAGCCGCATCGAAAAGGCGGCACTGGAGCGCCTACGCGCACATTTTTAAGCAAAAAAGGAGCGCATATGCGCTCTTTTTTACTTACAAGCGGGGTGTATTTGGCTATATTTTTTTGCATAAAGTGCTGTTTTTTTATTTTTTTCTTTTTATCTTGCTTTTCCACTTTTTTTATACTATAATAAAGTCAATTCAACACAAGGAGCATCAACCATGAACGACCGCAAAAGATATTCCCCCGCACAGATCAGAAGCGCGGGAATGACCACCATCACCGCACACTCCGCTTGCGAGGGCACCGAGCCCAACAGCCGCGCGCACATTCTTGCCGCGATTGCGTCGGGGGCGGAATATATCGAGGTTGACGTACGCTTTGACGGCGAGCAGCTCTATCTTGCGCACGACCTGCCCGAGGACCCTTCAAAATGCGTGAGATTCGATACGCTCCTGCAGCTCATCGCCCCTTATCCCTCCCTGTTCGTTAACTGCGACGTCAAGACCGAGGGGCTTTTGCAGCTTGTCACCGACGCAGCAAAGCGTTACGGCATCGGTCACCGCATCCTCTTTACGGGTCAGTGCAACGGACGCGGCAAGGAGATCGAGGCAATGGGTGCGGAGCTCTGGCACAGCCTGTGGCGCCTCAAAAACGCCGACACCGAGGAGGGCATCAAGGCACTCAACGAGGCGCAGATCCGCGAAGCGGTGGAATTCTGCAAGCAGACGGGGTGCCCCTACATCAATCTGGACAAGCGTATCGTAACCGAGGAAAACCTCGACTTTGTACAAGCAAACGGCTTGAATTACTCGGTCTGGACGCCCGGTGAGGAGGAGCTACTGCGCTTCCTTCTCAAAAAGCGCGTTGCCAACATCACCACACGCGAGCCTGCGCTGGCACTCCGCCTGCGTGACGAGCTCCAGGGCACGCCCGAGGAAAACGGCTTGCTCCCCGACGGCTCGTTTGAAAAGATCATCCGCGAGGGCGCAAAAATCATGCTGGAGGCAGACGCACACCGCCTGCACGTCAAGCAAAAGTCGGGCACGGCAAACTTCGTCACGGAATTCGACGTTAAGGTACAGCGCTTCCTTGAGGGTGAGTTCAAAAAGCTGCTCCCCGAGTGCGAGTTCCTTGCCGAGGAGGAGGGCGAGAGCGACAACCCCGTGGGTGACGGCTACACCTTCGTGATCGACCCCATCGACGGCACGACCAACTTCATGCTGGGGCGCCGTGCGTCCTGCATCTCCGTGGCACTGCTCAAAGAAAAAAAGGTGGTATACGGTGCGATTTATGACCCTTATTCCAACCGCTACTATTCCGCCATGCCGCAAAAGGGTGCGTTCTGCAACCATCGCCCCATTGCCGTTTCCGACCGCGAGCCCTCTGTGGGCGTTGCGTCGCTCGGCACGTCGCCCTATAATCGCGACACCATGGCGCGCCCCGTCACCGAGATCGCCTATGGGCTTTTGATGAACTTCGGCGACATTCGCCGCATCGGCTCTGCGGCACTGGAGCTTTGCGCCGTGGCGTGCGGCGAGCTGGATTGCTACTGCGAGCCGATCCTCTCCCCCTGGGACTTCGCGGCGGGTATGCTGATCCTCTCGGAGGCAGGCGGCGTCGCGTGCGACTTTAACGGCAACACCCTCACCTTCGACGGACCCACCTCCGTGCTTGCCACCAATCCCACTTCCCTTTCCGCCGTGCTCGGCGTAGTTAAGGGAAAGATCTGAGGCTTTGATACACCATAAAAAACATCCGCACCAAGCTTGGCGCGGATGTTTTTTATGCATTAAAATATTTTTATGTCACCGTGCGTTTCTTGTAGGGACCGGCCTCCCGGACGGTCCGTGTCCGTGACCAACACCCCGTCCGTTCGCGTATCACGGATTGCGGGACGTCGAAGGCGCCGTCCCCTACGGGTTTGTGCGTTGTCCGTTCGCGTATCGCGTATTACGGGCTGCCGTGGGCGTCAGCCCCTACAGGAATAGGGCATACGGGATGTTATTGGGAATTTGGGCGAGGCGGCGCTATTTTTATCCTGAACGGAGTCCGCCCGAGATTCCACCTCGCATAGCTCGGCGCTTTTTCGTCCGTGTCATCCTGAGCGGAGCAGGCACTCGCATGGCGAGTGCGGCGGAGTCGAACTGCGAAGCAGTGCTTGGCGTGAGCCGTGCAGGATCTCGGACGAAAAAGTTCGACTGCGCTCAGAATGACACGGGCGGACGGATCGCTTGCGCGCTTTTACACCGCCGTGCGTTTCCAATAATAAGCGTAATAAGTGGATTTCAACAAATCATCGTTATTAGTCGGCACGCTCACGTCAACTGCCGTTCCAGAGGTCGCGGTAGAAGATGTGGAGACCCACCAGCCCGTAGTGTTTTCAAATGTCACGCTTGTAAGGCTATCGCAACCGTTGAACGCATAACTGCCGATGCTCGTCACGCCCGAAGGGATCGTGATGCT
>CAZOFQ010000017.1:0-19912 GCA_964579105.1 uncultured Lachnospiraceae bacterium | reverse complement strand
CCGGGGGTACCAACGCAAAAAGGCCTGCCTATGGCAGACCTTGCGTTGGCACTCCCAGCGAGAATCGAACTCACAACTAACCCTTAGGAGGGGCTTGTTATATCCATTTAACTATGGGAGCGTATATTCAATTTAGGGGCATAACGGGTGCAAAAAAACGCTGTTATAGCATTTTTGTCGGGCTGTCGCATTTTTTGCGGCGAGTAAGAGCGAACGCGAACGCATTTTGTGCGGGAGCGTTTGCTTTTTTGCTTGCAGGGCGTCGCTTTTTTTGCGCCGCGGCTTGCGCGACGAGAATAGTATAACACAAAAGCGGAAAAAAGGCAACAGGATTTGAAATTTTTTGTGTGCGGTCAATTGACAATTTTCAATTTAAATGCTACAATGAGTATGCCAAACGAATCGAATAAAAAAGCAGAGGCGTTTTCTTTGGGGATATTATGCCTTTTTTTGCACATCCTAACCTATATGAATTTGGTAAAAATGCAAATTCCGCGGGTTAGGGTGTAAAGAATTTTATTTCCTCCGCTTCGATTTGTTTGGCGACGATCGGAGTTTGCATTTTTCAGTGTGCACAACTTTGGTTGTGCACACTTTTTTCAATTATAATAAGAAAGGAAGGGATAGGGATTGGAAATTTACATAATGTGTGAACAAGGGCAAAAAACGTGCATTCTTTTTGTGCGTTTAGTATATTGAAAAATTAATATGATAATGTTATAATATATTCATCGCTATTTTTTAATAATTTCGTCATAATTCAAGGAGATATACCATGCTTATTGGATTTATATTGCTGTTTCTTAGCATGCTGCTCTACTTTTTCGTGATGGGCTGGGGGCTGCCGCGTCTTTGCTTGCGCACGCAATACTCGCCCGTGAAGTTAAACGCGCGCGGGCTGCGGCGTTGTTTATTCAACGGCAAGCGCTGCGTGGTATACGAGCGCGGAATAAACCAGCGCCGTTACATCAACAGGTATCTTTTGTGCCAGGAGGAGGGCTACAAAGTGCTGCAATGCCGCGTTTCCTCCTCGGTGCGTTATATGGACTATGACGTTATGGTTTACGACCGTTACGATAACATCGTTGACGTGGTGAACGTGAAGGAGGACGTTTTCGGTCAATATACGAGCCGCGTGCAGCTACCCGACGAGACTGCTTACGTCAACATCGTTTTGCGCAAGGTTAATAAAAGCGTCCTGTTTAAAAAACGTCTGGCGGGCATTCCGCGCAAAAGGATCGCGGCGTTTCTCCTGTTGGCGTTCCTTGCAACCCTGCTTGAGAGCGTGGTGATCATGGTGAGCACAGCCTACGCCTTCGGGCACGTTTACAGAGAGGATTTTATGGCATCACCGCGAAATCTGATCATAGGATTTTCCATCTCGGCGGTTGTTGGCACGCTTGCGATAGGCTGTATCATGATCAGGCTCTATCGCCACAAGCAGGCATGAGAAAAAAGACTTAATGGCAGAGGAAAAATTAAAATGCATAAGGATACGATTATTTCAAAGGGCAAATATGCACACGAGCAACCCGAGCAGCTCATCTCTCTCAAGCAATACATGTTTGTGAGAAACGAAAAGGGCAAAAAGCAGCTGCTGCTTCGGTTTGCCAACGAGCGCAATGAGGTGTGCACGGGTTTTGAATTCGTTCTTTCGCTGATGGATGCAAAGGGGAACGTGATCCGCGAGGAGCGCCTTGAAAGCGCCGCGGACACCTATCCCGCAGGGACCTCCTTCGGCTTTGACCACCCCATACAGGCTGACGAGCGCTGCACGGATTTTCGCGTGCGGCTTTTGCGCGCTTCCTTTGGTGATTATACTTACCGTGTGGAAAACGCGGGCGTTCTGGTTTCGTACGAGAAGACGAAGCAGCTTGCTGCGGAGGCACAGGGAAAGCACGAGCACCGTCCGCCGCGCGTACATATGCGAAAGATCAAAATGCCGTGGCTTTGTGCCGTTCTTGCGTTGCTTGTGCTTGCGGCGATGTTTGCCACGTTTGGCTATCTGCTGCACGAGTACATGGATGGCAATATGGAATTCAGTCTGTCGGGCGTAAAGTATGAATTCGTCTCCGACAATACGGAGACGGGCGAGGTGGAGATCACGGGATATTCGGGCTTGCTCGGAAACATTCTGCTGCCCAGTGAGATCGAGGGGCACCCCGTGATCGGTATCCGCGAGGGAGCTTTTGACAGCAACTTCCGCGTGCGCCGTGTCCGCGTAGAAAATTTGAACATCCCCGCAACCGCCTTTCGTGATTGCGGCAATCTGGAAAGCGTGGAGCTGGTGGGTGTCGTTTCCATCGGCAACGAGGCGTTTTACAACTGTAACAGCTTGACCTCGCTCACGGCGGATACGTTGGAAAGCATCGGCGACCGTGCGTTTTACGAGTGTGATGCGCTGCAAAGCGTGAGCATTTCGCACAAGGATACCACCAAGGTGCTTTCTATCGGCAAGCAAGCGTTCGGCAGCTGCATGAGCCTGAAGGACGTCAGCATCCGACAGCTGATCGACTATCCGAGCGCGCAGGATATTTTTGCGGACGATACGGCATTGGAGACGCTGCATTTGCATAACTTCGCTTCCTCTGTGGGCGGCTTGGAGATCGAAGAAGCTCATAAGGGAACGCTGAGCGCCTTGTTTGGCGAGAACCAAACGCGGAACATGATGAGCCTGCGTGAGGTATCCATCGATTATATGGATACCATGGTGCCCGGCTTTTGCGCGGGCTTCGCCGCGTTGCAGAGCGTGAAGCTGGGTCGCTGTGAGTTTACCGAGATCCCCGCTACCGCCTTCAGCGGCTGCACCTCACTTTCCTCCCTGGAAATGCCTTATGCCATGACCTCTGTTGGCAAGGAGGCGTTCAAAAACACCGCCTTGCTTTCCTTTAACGGGGAGAAGCTGCAAACCATTGGCGAATCCGCCTTTGAGGGATGCCGCGCGCTGCGCGAGATCACGCTGCCTCTTGACGGCCCTCTCGTTTTTGTCGGCAGCTCGGCGTTCAAGGGCTGCAGTGCTCTCAAAACGGTTAATATTCCCATAGGGATCACGGATCTGCCCGACACGTTGTTTGCGGGCTGTGCTTCGCTGGAATCCGTGGCGTTTGCCAAGGACAGCACCATTGCGGCAATTCCCACACAAGCCTTTGCAAATTGCTTGCTGCTTGGGGAGATCGAGCTGCCCGCAACCGTCACCGATATCGGCGCAGCTGCCTTTACGGGGTGCGAGGCGCTGGTGAGCGTGACCGCCTCTGACGCGCTTGAGAGCTTTGGAGACGGTGCGTTTGAGGGGTGTAGCTCCTTGACGGACGTGACGATGAGTGAGAAGCTTCTGTCGATCGGCGCACGAGCCTTTGCCTATACCGCGCTGGAGGGGATCACCGTGCCCGATTCCGTGACCGTGATCGGGCTTGGTGCATTTGAGGGCTGCGAAAAAATGACGCAGATCTCCGTGCCCTTTCTCGGAATGGGCGGTGGAAGCACCCTTCGGCATTTCGCCTACATTTTCGGTGCCGACACCCAAGAGAACGGCACAATGGTGCCCGCTTCCCTGAAAAGCGTCACGGTGAGAGGGGAGCTGACTGCGCTTCCCGCGTATGCCTTCTACGGATGCGCTTCCGTGAAGGAGTTTTCGCTTCCCGACGGGATCTCCGAGATCGGGAATTACGCCTTTGCGAACTGCAAGGCGCTTACGACGTTTGATCTTTCCGATATAACGGAGCTTGGCGATTATGCCTTTTGGGCGAGTGGCTTGCGGTCCGTTACGATACCGCAAAGCATAACCGTATTGCCTTGGGGCGTTTTCTCGGAGTGCCAAAGCCTTGCCGAGGTCAGCTTGCCCGCCACCTTGCTGGAGATCGGCATGCGCGCCTTTTCGGCGTGTACGTCTCTGGAAGCCCTTCAACTGCCCGCTTCGCTTACAAGCATCGGCTCGGAGGCATTTGCCTCCTCTGCGCTGCGCTCCATTGCGCTTCCCGCATCGGTTACAAGCGTTTCCTCTCGCACGTTTTATGCTTGCTCCGCCCTTAGCGGGGTGACCATGTCTCGGGTGACCTCAATCGGCGAATTCGCATTTGCCGATTGCTCTGCGCTTACCGACATCCTTTTGCCGAGTACGCTGCAAAGGATCGGCGCGCAGGCGTTTGCAAAAACGGGTCTGAGGCAGATCACGCTGCCTGCCTCTGTGCAATCCGTGGGCTACGGCGCGTATGCAGAATGCTCTGCGATCGCTGAGGCGACGCTCCCGTTTATCGGGGCGTCTGCATCCTCAAGCAATGCTTATCTTGGGTATATTTTCGGCGGCTCCAATGAAAGCGCGGTCCCCGCTGCGCTCAAAAGGCTCACGGTGAGTGGCGGCAGCAGCGTCACGCTTTACACGGGCGCCTTGCGCAATTGCTCTGATTTGGAGGAATTGGTGCTGGGAGATGGTGTTACGCGCATCGCCTCCAATGCCGTCTCGCATTGCGACAGGCTGTTGTTTGTCTCCTTGCCCTCTACGCTCTCTACACTTGAAAGCGATGCGTTTTCAAACTGCTATCACCTCTTTGAACTTGAAAACTTAAGTTATTTCGATATTGCTCGTTACGGCATTGCAGACTATGCCCTGGAGATCCGCGACAGTGTACAGGAGCGCTCGCCGCGCGTTACGGTGGGGAATTACCGTTTTGCGCGGTATAGCGGAGCTTGGTATCTGATCGACGTGACAAAAACCGTCACCGCGGTTACCTTTCCCACTACGGTCTCCTATCAGGGCAATGCCGTGCAATGGAGGATCCCTTCCTATTTCTTTTACACGAATGACGTTGTGAAGAGCGTCACTGCTCCCGCGGCACTGGTCGCCATCGGAGATTACGCATTTGCACAGTCCGCTGTTGAGAATGTAACGCTTGATCGTGCAACCTCTCTTAGCGGTATTGCGACATATACCTTTGCATGGTGCTATTCGTTGCAGCAGGTCCTTCTTCCGAGCAGCGTGCAGGAAATCGCCTCCAATGCGTTTTATTCCTGCCAGGCGCTGCAAACGCTGCGGCTTTCCTCTGCGCTTACAAGCATTGGTGAATACGCCTTTGCTTATTGCAATGCGCTGACGCAGCTGAGCCTGCCCGCAAGCGTGGAAACGATCGGTCGGAATTGCTTCTATTATTGTAGCGGCTTGCAGAGTGTCGCGCTTTCCTCTGCGCTCACAAGCATTGGTGAATACGCCTTTGCTTATTGCAATGCGCTGACGCAGCTGAGCTTGCCCGCAAGCGTGGAAACGATCGGTCAGTATTGCTTCTATTACTGTAGCGGCTTGCAGAGTGTCGCGCTTTCCGCAAGCCTCAAAACGCTGGGGAGCTATGCGTTTGCCAATTGCAGTAAGCTGGCGCGTGTTACGTGCGGCGATCAATTGACCTCTATCGGGCAAAACGCGTTTTATAGATGCTCCGCGCTCGCACAGGTCACGCTCTCCGCGGCACTGCAAAGCATCGGCGCTTCTGCGTTCTATGACTGTGACGCTCTTGTTCGGATCACGCTTCCGAACAGCGTGCTTTCCATCGGGGAACGGGCGTTCTACGATTGTGATAAGCTGAGCAATCTCGTGCTTTCCTCACAGCTTCAAACGATCGGTGCAAACGCCTTCTTCGGTTGCGAGAATCTCTACGACGTTTACTATACGGGCAGCAGCCTGTCCTTGGAGGCAGGGTACGTGGATGCTTGGCAAAGCTACGTTGCACGTTACGCGGTAACGATCCATCGCGATCTGAGCGAAGAGGCGTCCACCGAGATCACCCTTGGCGGCGACCTTGTCTTTCGTCATTGGAACGGCTTGTGGCTGTTGATCCGATACACGGGCACGCGCACCGAGCTTTCGCTTGCGGGTCTCACGTGTAACAGCGTTGCCGTTTCCAATATCCGCATCAGGGAAAGCGTGTTTGCCGATAACTACACCCTGCGCAAGCTGGTGCTGGGTGAAGAGACCGTGCAGATCCAGCAGAACGCCTTCAGAAACTGTGACGCCTTGCGCGAGGTGATCATGCAGGGGAGCAACCTGAACGAGATCGAGGGCTACGCCTTTTACGATTGCGACGCTTTGCGTTACGTTACGCTGGCAAGCTCGATCCGAACGATCGGTGCCTGCGCCTTTGGGGACTGTAACCTGCTACAGCGCGTGGTCATGCCCGAGGCACTGACGACCATTGGAGAGCGTGCGTTTTTGGGATGCGCCAAGCTGCTTTCCGTCACGCTTCACAGCAACGTTTCCTCTATCGGCGCAGACGCCTTCCGTAACTGCACACAGCTCTTTGAGGTTTATGATCTTTCCTCCTCGATCACCGTTGGCAAAAACAGTGCATACGGTTATGTGGGCAACTACGCCAAGCGTATATATAACACGCTTTCCGACGCTCTGCCGCGCACCGAGCAGGCAAGCTGCACGTTTGTATATGCCGATGGCATCTGGTATTTGTATACCTGTGCGTTGGATCTTAACGTATCGATGCTGACCGTTCCCGATCTTGGCGATTCCTTGGTCATTCTGGAAAACGCCTTTGAGGGTGCAAGGGTCACTTCCTTGGTGCTTCCCGAAAATCTTACCGCCATTCAATCCGCGGCGCTGTCGGATATTGCGGATCTTGGCAACGTCTATTACCGCGGCAGCTCCTCGCAGTGGAGAAGCGTCAGCGGATACAGCAACGTGTACGCAAGCGTTTGGTATTATGCGGAATGCGTGCATGAAGGCGGTATATGGACGTATGACGGCAACGACAACATCCGGACCGCAGAATGTACCTTGACGTGGAGCGAAACGCAAGCCTCTACCTGCTATGCAGCGGGTGTGATGACGAGCGCTTGCGACTGTGATTGCGGGTACACGGAAATCGAGAGCATTCCCATGCTCACGCATGAATATGAGGATGACGTGTGTAAGCATTGCGAGGGCGAGCGCGTCTATATCACACAGGAGAATTTCGAGTCCTTTGTGGAAAGCGGTAGGATCGTCAACGACGCCGATTATGCATACGAGATCTCGGAAAATAGGATCGCTTCCACGAATGAGGATAGCGGTACGACCTCTTCCTTGATCCTTAACGTGACAGAGCAGTCCACGCTCGGCTTCCTTTGCGGCATTTCCGCGCAGCACAACGATTATTTGCGGATCTACGTGAACGGTGACCTGCTTGTGAGCAAGGTGGGCACGGATTCCGCGACTTATAGCGGTACGCTGCTGCTTGCGGCGGGGGATACGGTCGAATTCCGCTTTACCAAGAGCTATTCGACATTGAGCACAAGCGGAGAAGCGTGGATTCTGGATATGTATCTTGTATCCTGACCCGTGTTAGAAAGAAATGACGGAGTATATTTATGTTGAATCATAAAAATTTGATCGAAAATCTCACACCCGACCAAAAGATCGCTTTGCTGGTCGATACGGGTGCTCAGGGTGACGAGGTCTCGGACGTCACAGATCTGCCGCGGCTTTACGCAGCAGATCTGTGGGCATCCAACAAAACGGAGACCGCACAGCACGTATTTCCCGATGCGGCGTCTCTTGCAAATTCCTTTGATGGCGAGCTGTTTGCCAAGGTGGCAAAGCAGCTTGTGAGGCGCGGGAGAGAATTACGGCAAAATCTCTTTATTCTTCCGAACAGCAAAGCGCCTTACCACGTATACGGGGAAGGGCTTTCCGAGGATCCGTTGCTGACGGCACAGCTCGTTAAGGCAAGCGCAGACGCCCTTTGCGAGGAGCGTGCCGCGATCTGCATGCACGCCCCCTCTCTTACCGCAAGCGAGGTGGAGTTTTTGGGCGGTGAGGTAGACGTGCGTACGCTGTATGATCGCACCGCGCGTCCCTTCTGCACGGCGCTTTCCAATGCGCGCGTGCAGGCTGTCATGCTGCCCAAGGAGCCAACGCCGCAGGCATATGCGGCGGTGAGCGAGGTGATGATGCGCGATGCGCTTCCGTCTCGCGCGGCACTTCTTTGCGCCGACGTGGAGCATGACGACACCATTCCCGCACTGTACGAAAACAAGCTGCTGCTGGGCGCTTCTGCGGATGCGCTGAAGGCGGCACTGGATAATTACAACCGCATCCGTCGCTCCGTAGAGGAGGGCGGCTCCACCGTGGAGGAGCTGAACACGGCACTGCTTTCGGGGGCTGCTGTCAGTGAGGAGATGCTGGACGCCGCGCTGGATCGTCGTCTGGAGCTTGCGTTGCTTTGCGATAAGCTGCGGGGCTCTGCCAAGACAACGGGTGAAGCGGTGGGCTTTTCGGCAATATCTGAAGGGACCGACGGGCAGGAGTCGGCGACCGCGCAAGCGCAGGCCGCCCATCCGCACCAAGGTCACGCTCCCGTGGACGGGGAAATGCGGGAGCTGGCATTATTGGCGGCGCGGGAATCCATCGTGCTGTTGAAAAATCAAAATAAAATATTGCCGCTTGCGACCAGAAAGAGGATCGCGCTGATCGGCGACGTGATCAACGAAAACGAGGAGGGTGGCTTTTGCGGCTTCCGCGAGCAATTCACCGAGCAGATGGAGCAGGGCAAGCACCGCTTTGCGGGCTTTGCCAAGGGCTATCATCTGGAAAGAGACCGCAGTGAGGAGCTGATCCCCGAGGCGATCAAGCTTGCGCGAAACGCCGACGTGCTTCTGGTATTTCTCGGCATGGGGAAGCGCCGTGAGGCACGTATCGGTCAAATACACTCGCTGCAGCTGCCCGCAAACCAGCTGGCACTGCTTGAGGCGCTATCGAGAACGGGCAAGCCCATTGTGGCGATAATCGCAGGCAGTCGCCTGCCCGCCATGGCGTTTGATCGCCGTGCCGACGCCGTGCTGCTGATGCCGTCGGAGGGCATGATGGTGCCGACCGCGCTCGCCGAGGTGCTGGATGCGCGCTACAATCCCTCGGGCAGATTGGCGTATGCGGGGCATGACGATCCCGACGCCGATTTCAGAGAGCTGCAAAAGCATATCCGTGCGGGCAAGCGCAAAACGGGTCCCTTCATCGGCTATCGTTATTCGGTCAGTGAAGGGCTTGCGGTCAAATACCCCTTTGGCTTTGGCATGTCCTATGGCGAGTTTGCTTACTCCGACCTTACCGTTAACGGAGCTTCCCTACGCTTTGCATTGCAAAATAAGGGACGCCGTGCAGGAATTGAAACGGTGCAGCTCTACGTTGGAAAATCCGATTCTGCCATCCTGCGCCCGCGCGTGGAGCTGAAAAAGGTACTGCGCGTAGCGCTGAGGGCGGGAGAGCGAAAATGGGTACAGATACGCCTGGAGGATCTGGGCGTGTACGACCCGCAGGCACATGCGCTCGTCACGGAGGGTGGTGCCTACGAGATCTACGTTTCCTCCTCCTCGGGCAATGCTTGCCTCAAGCAGCGCATGACGCTGTCGGGCAAGACCCTTCCCGCGCAGGAATACGAGCTTTCCGATTATCTGCACACCGTTTCCGACATTCGTTCAAATAGTTATACAATGGAGGCTTCTTGTGAACCTATGAAAAACAGAACTGCGTTGAAAACCGTCGGCATGCTTTTGATGGTGCTTACCTTGTTTGCCGATGTGATCTATCTGACCTGCGGCATGCTGACCTTCCTTGATCTGTATGCATCCTATTTTGCGGTGTCTATCGTCAGTGCCGTGCTTGTGGGTGCGGGTCTTGTGCTGTTGATCGTATACGGTGGGATCCGTAAGCGTGCGCTGCATTTGCAAAGGCTCAGAGAAAAAGAAGCCACCGAAAAGCTGTTTCGTGATGCCGAGCCCGTGGAGGGCGAATCCATCGAGGAGCTTTTCGTAGAGGAATTTGACATTCCCGAGGAGCAGGTCAAGCGCGAGAACGAGACCTATACCGAGGAGGATGAGGGGCTTTACGCCTACATGGAGGTGGATGCCAAGCTGCCCTCTGTGGCGCATGAGCTGGAGAAGTTCTTCCGCGAGCGCGGCGTGGCAATGACGCCCGAGCTTGCAAAAACGGTGATCTCTGCTCTTATGACCTCCAGACTGCTTGTGGTGCGCACCGAGCTGCGTCGTATGCTTGATACCTTCGTGACGCTCCTTGCCGAGTTCTTCGGCACGGAGGCATATCACGATACCTTTGCAAAAGAGGGTACAACGTCGCTTCTGCAAGCCAAGAGCTACAACGGCACGGTGCGGGAAAGCAACGTGCTGCACGCGCTGTACGCCGCGCAAAATCAACAGGAAAGAGCACATTTCGTAGGGCTTAGCGACGTGCGTCTGAACGCAATGGGCAGCGTACTGATGCCGTATATCCGCTATTTCAGTAATCCGCAGAACGTGTGTACGGTGAAGGAGAACGAGCTCACGGTCACCGTGCCCTCCAACATCTGGTTTGTGCTGGGCGTTGCCGATGGGGAAGCGATCGAGGATATCGAGCCCTTTGTGGCAAATTATGCCGCGGTTGTTGACCTTACCGCAGAGTGGTGCGAGGAAAAAACGGAAAAAGCTCATTCCAAGGCATTGCTTTGTGCCGAAATGGAGGCGTTGGTCTACCGCGCCAAGAGAAGCATAACGGTCGATGAGGATCTGTGGAAATCCGTTGACCGTATGGAGACTTACGTCAACGAGCGCGCACCCTATCACATCGGCAACAAGCTCTTCCTTTTGATGGAGCGCTATCTTGCCGTTTACGTGGGCTGTGGCGGCGACATACAGTCTGCCATGGATAGCGCGATCACCGTGAAGCTTCTGCCTGCGATCCTCGCGCTGCTCAAGAACAACGCAAATCCCGACGATCTGGATTTTGTCCACACGCTGGAAAGCATTTTCGGCGAAGAAAACGTGACTTGTGCCGCTTATATGCTCAAGCACGCCGTTTTGCAGATGGAGCCCGAGCAAGAGCAGCCCACCGAGGTGGCGGTTGTTTCGAGCGTTAGCGAAACGGGCGAGGCGTTACAGGAGGGCGAGACGAGTGAGCAAGCCCCTCTTGCAACGCTCCGTACCTATGCCGAATGGAACGGTGAGGAGCTTGACGAGGGCTTTTCAACGGGTGTGGGAGAGGATTCCTTCGAAGCCCCCGTATTGCCGCAGGCGGAAGCTCCCTTGACCTTCGTTGAGGAAGAGGACGAAGACGACGAGGAGGAAGATAGCGAGGATGCAGATGCCGAGGAGGAAGATACCGAGAAAGCGGCTGACGACGAGACCGCCGAAGACGCTAATGAAGAACAAGGAGTAGACAAAGATGTGGAATGATCCGCTTTTCATAAATCGTGCGGTGCTGGCATTCGATCTTGGCGCTTGGCTGCAGCGTCTTTGGAGCATTGCGTCCTCGGGGCTGTTTCTCGCCATTTATATCGGCGTGCTTGCGGTTGTCCTTGTTTTGGTGATCCTGCTTTTGATGACCAAGGATAGCAAGGCGGCGTCTCAGGTGGTGATCAACCCCACCACCGTTTCCGCCGTCCTTCCCGCCAAGCAAGCCGACACGGTGACGCAGGGCGTGCCGCCGGTCTTGCCCGCGGACGCACAAGCGGTGCAGGAGGGCGAGACGGAGGAGCAGGAGGAGAACGAGGACAGGGGACGCTTTTGTAAGCTCAACCACCTGGACGATATCCGCTTGCAGTTCCGCAAGGCAAACTATGACGAAAACATCACGCTGCGGCAGTTTTGCGATAACTTCCGCAACTATGCGGCAAGCAGACTGAAGCTGTATTACAGCATTTCGGATATTCGCAGATTTATTGCAGGGCTTGCGGTCAGCCGCATCCAGATCCTGCAGGGCATGTCGGGTACGGGTAAGACGTCGCTCGCGCACGCCTTCGGTGACTTTTTGGAGAACACCTCAACGGTCATCCCCGTGCAGCCGATGTGGAAGGAGCGCACCGACCTTGTGGGGTATTACAACGAGTTTACCAAGCGCTTCAACGAGACCACGCTGCTGGAGAAGATGTACGAGGCGAATTACAGCGAGGATATCTACGTGACGGTGCTGGACGAGATGAACATTGCCCGCGTGGAGTATTACTTTGCGGAGTTCTTGTCGCTGCTGGAGCTGCCCAACGTTGAGGAAAGATTGCTTACCGTCGTATCCGACGTGTGGGACAGCGACCCCGCACAGCTGACAAACGGCTGCATCAAGCTGCCGCCGAATATGTGGTTTATCGGTACGGCAAACAACGACGACTCTACGTTTGCGATCTCGGACAAGGTATACGACCGTGCCATGATCATGAATCTGGACAGCAAATGCGAGCCGTTCGTGGCGCCCAAAACGGGGAACAGCCACGTATCCGCCAAGCAGTTTGAGAGGATGGCGGCAAGAGCGATGCAGGAGTACGAGATCACGGCGAGGAACATGCGTCGCTTAGAGGCGCTTGACAACTATCTGATCGAGCATTTCCACATCACGTTCGGAAACCGAATCATGAAGCAGATCCGCTGCTACATTCCCGTATTTGTGGCGTGCGGCGGAGATGAGCTGGAGGCACTGGACGATATCCTGTCCAAGAAGGTGCTTCGCAAGCTGGAGATGCAGAATCCCATTTATCTGCGAAATGCGTCGGCAGGGCTTTGCTCTTATTTTGACGAATTGTTCGGCGATGACCGTATGCCCCTTTGTAAGGATTTTATGGCTCGTCTGCAGAGAAATATTTGATGCCGTGCGGTGTCACAGCCGCGAACAACGTGAGAAAACAATCCAAGTAAAAAGGATAGCGAGAACATGAGTTATTTAGATACCTATTACCGTGCTTTGTTGGATTACCGCAGGATCACCGTACAGGACAGAGATTGCGGCGCTCAGCGCAGTGCGACCGTAAAGGCAAACGCCAGGAACGACAGCGTGATCGTGAAAAGAAAGATCTGCCACGTGAACACAGACTGGATCGAGAGGATCGAAATGGGTCTGGAGCACGTGGACAAGGCGATCCGTGAGGAGCGTCAGTTTATTCGCTCCAACGGCGAGGTCGTTGATATCGAAAAGGTCAAGAGCGTTTCCAAGGATTCGGTGAAGCACCTGGCGCAGCATAGCAATCTGATCACACGATACGAGGAGGGACAGGACATTATCCCCGACAGCCTGTATATCGTGGAGAGACTGAATGACTACGCCGTTTACGAAAATCGCTTTCTTTACATGATGCTGTGCTATCTGCGCGATTTTATTACCGTTCGGTACAATAAGATCCTGGAGCTGGAGCACACCTATAACGGTGCAATGACGATGAGCAAAAGGATCGAAATGCCCAAGCGACAGCTGTCGTTTGACATTTCGCTCAAGGAGACGCGGGGAGACGACCCGTTTCTCAAGGAGCGAAGCGGCTCCAAGCACGTGATTGCTCGCATCCGCGACATTTTGGAATACGTGCATGCGTTTCTCAACACGCCTTTGATGCAGGAGGTGTCAAAGGTGCCCATGATCAAGCCGCCCGTTACCAAGACCAACGTGCTGCGCATGAACAACAACTTCCGCGGTGCGCTTGCGCTGTACGAGTACGTTGCCGCCTATGAGGGCGACGGCTATACCGTTACCGAGGAAACACAGAAGATCCAGCCCTTCCGCATTGATATGGCGGATGAATTTTCCGAGATCGTGCTGCTGTCCTCCTTCCTGACCTACCGGTACGGCATGAACGTGAAGAGCGCGTTGCACGAGGTGTATGAAAAGGAGGAGGAGCGCCGCCGTCGAGCAGAGGAAAAAAGGCATCTGGAGCAGCTCAAGGCTCTGCGCCGCCGTATCGCGGAATCGGGCGAATCCCCTGAGGAATATATGCTGATGCTGGAGCGCCGCAATCGCACACTGGAGGCGGACAGCGAAAAATTAGAGGCGGCGCTGCAAAGGATCGATGAGCTTGAGGCGGCGAACGCCCTCCTCAAGGAAGAGAATGAAAAACAGACGGAAAAGCTTGCCTCCTTGTATGAAACCATCGAAGCGATGGAGGAAAAGCACAAGGCGGAGATCGAAAACCTGACCAATGTCTACGAGAAAAAGGTTGCGGGCGTTTGCGCGTATTACGAGCAAGCGCTGCGGGATCTGCGCGAGGAGCACGAGAACGAGCTCGAGTCCTTGCAGGATGCCTTCGACGAGGAAAGGGAGGAATGGCAGGAGCAAATGCAGGAGCTGGAGGCTTCCTTACGGGCAACCATCAAGGAAGCCGAGGAGCAGCACGCGGCGGAGCTGGAGCAGCTTGTGGAGTCGCATGCGCTTGCATTACAGGAGATCACGGACGGCTGCGAGACAAGGCTTACAGAGCTGCGAGAGGAGCTGCAGGGGCAGATCGAGGAGCTTGCCGCGTTGCGCGTAAGCGAGAGCGAGGCAATGAGATCGGCATGGCAATCGGAGGTACTGCAATTGCAGAGCGCCTGTCAAGAAAAGGATGCCGCCATTGCGGCACTTGGCAACCAAAACGAGCAGCTGGAATCCGAAAGACGCCTTGCGGAAGCGAGAATGCTGGCAATGCGCAAGGAGCACGGCTTGCTTTCTCCCGATCGGGATTTTACCTCCAGAGAGTCCTTCGAGGAGCTGGAAAAGCAGTTTGAGATCTTCAAGGCGCTGTTCGACGATGAATGGAAAAAGACGAAGAAGCGTATCAGAAAAACGACCCTTCGTTCCTACAAGAATGCCATCAAGGAAGGGCGCGATAAGGAATTTTTAGAGGAGCTTTCCAAGAATGCAGAGGAGCAGGGTGCAGCCGCTGCAACGGCTCCCGCGCAGGAGACGGCGACAGAGCAGGAGACGGCGACAGAGCAGGGTGCACCGCAGCAAGGCGAGCCCATCGAAGGCTCGGACACCTCGACATCGATCCCGCCCTGCGAGGAGCAGGCAAGCGAGGAGCAGGAGGATGAGGCTCAGGCGGAGCAGGAAGAGCTGACGGAAAACGAAGCGGCGGCAGAGTGTACCGTACAGGACGAGGCGCCCGCACAGGAAAAAGAGGGTGTTGCACCCGAGAAAACGGAAGAAGACCGCGAGGAGAGCTAACGGATGAAGGCGAACAACAAAAAACGAAAAATGAAATATATCGTGATGTTGCTTTTGCTGGCGATCAGTGCGAGTCTGTTGATCTCAGCCATCGTTTTGCGGAGCATGACGATACAGTCGCTGCTGGGTGGACGTGCCATTCGCATGGATTATGCGTACATGATCATGATACTGGGGCTTTTGCTGCCCGTGTTTCTTGTGCTGATGCTGATCTCCATGCTGGTGGAGTCCTATCGGTTAAAGCACAAGCCTCGCGTGCTGGAAATGGACGTTGCGGCACTCTCGGTACCGCTTTCCGTCCTTCCCGCCAAGCAAGCCGACACGGTGACGCAGGGCGTGCCGCCGGTCTTGCCCGCGGACGCACAAGCGGTGCAGGAGGGCGAGACGGAGGAGCAGGAGGAGAACGAGGACAGGGGACGCTTTTGTAAGCTCAACCACCTGGACGATATCCGCTTGCAGTTCCGCAAGGCAAACTATGACGAAAACATCACGCTGCGGCAGTTTTGCGATAACTTCCGCAACTATGCGGCAAGCAGACTGAAGCTGTATTACAGCATTTCGGATATTCGCAGATTTATTGCAGGGCTTGCGGTCAGCCGCATCCAGATCCTGCAGGGCATGTCGGGTACGGGTAAGACGTCGCTCGCGCACGCCTTCGGTGACTTTTTGGAGAACACCTCAACGGTCATCCCCGTGCAGCCGATGTGGAAGGAGCGCACCGACCTTGTGGGGTATTACAACGAGTTTACCAAGCGCTTCAACGAGACCACGCTGCTGGAGAAGATGTACGAGGCGAATTACAGCGAGGATATCTACGTGACGGTGCTGGACGAGATGAACATTGCCCGCGTGGAGTATTACTTTGCGGAGTTCTTGTCGCTGCTGGAGCTGCCCAACGTTGAGGAAAGATTGCTTACCGTCGTATCCGACGTGTGGGACAGCGACCCCGCACAGCTGACAAACGGCTGCATCAAGCTGCCGCCGAATATGTGGTTTATCGGTACGGCAAACAACGACGACTCTACGTTTGCGATCTCGGACAAGGTATACGACCGTGCCATGATCATGAATCTGGACAGCAAATGCGAGCCGTTCGTGGCGCCCAAAACGGGGAACAGCCACGTATCCGCCAAGCAGTTTGAGAGGATGGCGGCAAGAGCGATGCAGGAGTACGAGATCACGGCGAGGAACATGCGTCGCTTAGAGGCGCTTGACAACTATCTGATCGAGCATTTCCACATCACGTTCGGAAACCGAATCATGAAGCAGATCCGCTGCTACATTCCCGTATTTGTGGCGTGCGGCGGAGATGAGCTGGAGGCACTGGACGATATCCTGTCCAAGAAGGTGCTTCGCAAGCTGGAGATGCAGAATCCCATTTATCTGCGAAATGCGTCGGCAGGGCTTTGCTCTTATTTTGACGAATTGTTCGGCGATGACCGTATGCCCCTTTGTAAGGATTTTATGGCTCGTCTGCAGAGAAATATTTGATGCGATTTTAGGAGAATCGAACGGGAAAGTAGGTGTATAAATGAAAACAAGTTATATACTGGGCTCCATCGTTCTTGGGGTGTTGGTCGTATTGGGAGTGACCGTGGGACTTGTTGTGGGCGGCGTTGTCGGCACGGGCGTGAACAAGCTGGTGATCGCCAGTGCCAGTGCGGATATGTTGTATAGCGGAGAAGCGCTGACCTGCTCGGATTGGGAGATCAAGGAGGGCGAGCTGCTGGAAGGGCATTCGCTTTCTGTGACCGTGTACGGCTCCCGCAGCGACGCGGGGCAGTCGGAAAACTCCCTTAGCGCGATCGTGGTGGATGCCGCAGGCACGGATGTGACGGCGGATTATACCATCGAGTATGCGCCCGGAACGCTGACCGTTATGCAACGCAGATTGGAGCTGACCACGGCAAGCGCGTCCAAGCAGTACGACGGCGAGCCGCTGAATTGTGTCAGCTACCAGCTCACCATGGGTGAGCTGGTACAGGGGCACGCACTGCAGATCACCATGGGCGCAGAGCGTGTCGAGGTCGGTGAAACGGAAAACAAGGTGATCGCCCAGGTGGTTACGCAGGACGGCACGGATGTCACGCATAACTATGCGATCTCCTGTCTTGCAGGCGAGCTTATCGTTACTCCCCACGCGATCACGGTGCAGTCCGCGGGTGCGGAAAAGACCTATGACGGCATGGCACTGACCTGTGATACCGTGGAGATGATCGCGGGAACGCTGATGGAGGGGCATACGCTTTCCATGATAGCCACGGGAACGCGCACCGACGCGGGCACCTCCGACAACACCTTTGGTGTGGAGATCAAGGACGCCAAGGGCAATAACGTCACGCAAAACTATACCGTAACCGCCATTTTCGGTGAGCTTACGGTGCGCCCCATTGCCGTTACGGTGCGCTCGGCAGACGCCTCCAAGGATTACGACGGCAAGCCGCTGACCTGTGCGGAGTGGAGCGTGGTCTCGCAGACGAACGTGCTTGCGGGACACACGCTTGAGGTCGTTGTTTCGGGCACGAGAACCGAGCCCGGCGAAACACAAAACAGCATCGCCGAATGTATCGTGACCGACGGTGATGGTCAGAACGTGACGCATAACTATGTCATTTCCACGGAGCTCGGTGCGCTGGTCGTGAACGGCGGCAGCAGCACGGGCGGAGAAGATGATGAAGGAGACGTCGGCGGTGGCGGTGATGACGGCAGCGGCGGCTTGGATCAAAGCGGGCAGATCGGCGGTGGCTCGGGCGAAGCTTCCGTTCTCGTTGCCAAGGTCTATGCAACGGAAACGCGCCGCGTGTATCTGCGCACCTGGAGCCGCGGAGATTATCTCTATAACTGCTGGGACACCTCTCCCGCTTCTTACGGAGAATTGATCGGCAGCGTATACAGCATGAACTATCTCACGGGTATTGCACTCCAGAGCGCGGGCTATGCGCGCATGGAGATGCGGATTGAGCCCGTGCAGTCTCTCAACTATCTGCTGCCGTATTATATGGAAGCCTCCGAGCATGAGTATGACGTGCAGACGGACGACGTCAGGTTTACAGCGACCGATCCGAGCGCTGCGTATGCGGTATATTACTACGCTTACGACCACCAGAATGTGTCAACGCACGTGGGCACGCTTCCCGCAGCCTACTCAAGCGTGGAGGAGGCGTACCGAGATTTCGTCTACGATACTTACCTGAACGTTCCCTTAAGCACCTACGCCGCAATGCAAAAGATCATCGAGGACAACAACTTTAGCAAGGATGATAAATATATCGTGCGTACGGTTGCTTCCTACGTTCAAAACGCTGCCACCTACAATTTGAATTATCCTGAGGAGCTGGACGCGGCGGCGGATGTCGCGGTGGCATTCCTTACCGAATATAAGGAGGGGATCTGCCAGCATTACGCAACCGCGGCAACGCTGCTGTTCCGATCCCTTGGCATTCCCGCGCGGTATACCGAAGGATATGTCGTCAATGCGATCGAGGGACAATGGGTAGAGCTGACCTCGGAAACCGCACATGCCTGGGTAGAGGTCTATCTTGACGGTGTGGGCTGGGTCAACGTAGAGGTCACGGCCGGCATAGGCGATGGCTTTGGCGGCAGCGGAGAGGACAATGGGGACGATACCGACGACAGCATTGTGATCCGTCCCACGTCCAAATACCTTCAGATCGATGAAGGAGACAGATTGGTGGCTTCCACGCTTTCCAGCACGAACGGCTGGCTGGAGGAGCTTCTCGCGCAAGGCTACACCGTGGACTTCGAGCTGGAGGGTGAACAAAACGGCGTTGGAAAGACCACGTCCTCTATTACAAGGTTCCTACTCTTTGACCCTGACGGGGAAGACGTCACGGAAGAATACATCGACCGCTATAAGATCAAGTTCAAGAAGGGCATCCTGCACATCTACATTAAGAAGCTGGAGATCAACGGCGGTGCCGAAGCCAAGGTGTACGACTCCTTCCCATTGCTTCCCGACCAAACCAATTATACCCACGGCGAGCTGATCAGTGCAGATCATCAATTGCAGGTGTTCTTCACCAATCAATTGACCGAGGTGGGCAAGCTGCTCAACTACTTTACCGTCAAGGTGGTCGATAAGACCACGGGCGAGGATGTGAGCGATCAGTATTGGATCAACTGTAAGTACGATTATCTCACTGTCGCTGCAAGAACAATCACCGTGACGTCGGGCTCTGCTCAAAAGGCTTACGACGGCACCGCGCTGCGTTGCTCCGAGTATACGTACGCAGAAAGTGAGCTCTGTGACGGGCACAAGCTGGAGCTCCTCTTTGAGGGCGAGCAGACTGCACTTGGCAGAAGCAAGAATCTGTTCACCGCAAGGATCGTGGACGCACAAGGCAACGACGTGAGTAAAAACTACCACTTCATTCTCAATTACGGTTGGCTCAGAGTTGTTTCCCAAACTTGATTTTTTGCAAAGGCGAAATTATGTTATACGATAAATATCAACAACGAATGAAAAACCTTGTCAAGGTACTTGGCAATATCAGGCGCCATCGCGTCCTGATCATTGCCGTGCTTTGCTGCGTTCTTGCGCTGGTAGGAGTGTTTCTTTCCACACAGGGCGTTGTTTACGGGGAAAGCACCTTTCCCGAAACGCTTACGTACGGCGACGAGCTTTCCTTTACCGCCAAGGCGGTGTTTTCCAAGGTCTCTTACGAATACCGTGCCGACGGCAGCACCGAATGGTCCGAGGAATTTCCCGATACAACGGGCAAATACTTTGTGCGTGCGGTCTCCAAGGGTAGCTTTGGCAGAAGGGTCTACGGAGACGAGCATGCCTTTACCGTTGGACCGCGCGCGGTGACGGTGAGCGTGGCGCAAGACACCGTCATGTACGGAGAATTGCCTGCCGTGGTGGCAGATGCGCTGCGTGACGGGGATACGGTGGAGTGTACGGCGTTCGACTTTGCGGATTCCTCCAAGGCACAGACCGAGGTCGCACCCGCGGCGGATGCCGTGGTGATCCGTGAC
>CAZOFQ010000016.1:0-20734 GCA_964579105.1 uncultured Lachnospiraceae bacterium | reverse complement strand
TCTCGCTGTCGATGCCGTCCAGCATCTGTGCTTCGCCCAGCGTGCCGAGGGTGGCGACCGTCATGACCTGTGTCTGACCGCGGGTAAACAGACCGGAGCCGTGCGTACGGGGCAGGAGAGAAACCTCTGCGCCCAGAGGTCTGATCTGATCCATGCGGCGACCGTCCACGCGCTTCTTGTCCTTGAGCAGCCAGTTGCGCACGATCTTCTTTTGCATTTTGTAAAGCAGCTCCTCCATTTGGGTAGAGAGGGAGGGATACTTTTCGGAGAACTTTTCTACGATGGCGTCGTAGATGGGAGCGACGCGAGCATCGCGCACGTTCTTGTCATCGGTATCAAGCGCGAGCTTGAGGTCAGCCTCACAGAAGGCGAAGATCTCGTCGAACATATCGTGGTCCAGCTCGCAGGAGGGGTAGTCGAACTTGGGCTTGCCGATCTCGTCAACGATGGCGTTGATGAAGACGAGCAGATCCTTGATCTCGCGGTGGGCGAGCATGATGGCGTCGTACATGGTGGCGTCGTCAACCTGATTTGCGCCTGCCTCGATCATGACGACCTTCTCCATAGAAGCGGCAACCGTCAGCTGCAGATCGCTCTTCTTGTTTTGCTCGGCGGTGGGGTTGATAACGAGCTTGCCGTCTACAAGACCCACAAGTGCGCCGCCGATCGGGCCGTTCCACGGGATATCGGAAATGGAAAGGGCGATGGAGGCACCGATCATTGCGGTGATCTCGGGAGAGCAGTCGGGGTCAACAGACATGACGGTAAGGGTGAGCGCCACGTCGTTGCGCAGATCCTTGGGGAACAAGGGGCGCACGGGGCGGTCGATCACGCGGGAGGTGAGCACTGCCTTCTCGGAAGGCTTGCCCTCTCTCTTGAGGTAGCCACCGGGGATCTTGCCCGCGGCGTACATTCTCTCGTCAAAGTCAACGGAGAGGGGGAGGAAGTCGATGCCGTCGCGGGGACGGACGGAGGCGGTAGCGCAGCAGAGAATGGCGGTTTCGCCGTAGCGGATAAGGCACGAGCCGTTGGCAAGACCTGCCAGCTTGCCCGTTTCAACGACCAGGGGCCTGCCTGCGAGCGTGTAACGGAACACCTTGTAGTTCTTAAACTCCATGGGGGTGCTGATAGCATTTTCGGACATGTTAAGTCCCTCCTTAATTTTATTTTCACTCAAGTCGGGTTAACAATTAGATACGCGTCCCTGCAAGAGGGCACGGGCGCATATTTAACTGCTAAACCGTACGTTGAGCGTTTGTAAATGGAATAAGGAGCAGGACGCCGGGGAGAACCCCTGCGCCCCACTCCTTCGTGATCATTTGCGCAGATTCAGTTTTTCAACGATGGCACGGTAGCGCTCGATGTCGATCTTCTGCAAGTAGCCCAGAAGGTTTCTTCTGTGACCGACCATTTTCAGCATACCACGGCGGCTGTGATGGTCCTTGTGGTTTGCCTTAAGGTGCTCGGTCAGGGAGTTGATACGGTGGGTGAGGATGGCAATTTGCACCTCGGGAGAACCGGTATCACCCTCATGCGTAGCGTACTGCGCAATGATAGCCTGCTTTTCTTCCTTCAGCATCTTTCTTTTCACCTTTCATTATACTCTGGCGCAGCCCCAGGGGCAGGTAGGTGAGTGCCGCGGCGCGGCGGTATCCTGCGACCGAGAAAGCGTCATGCGGGAAATATTATAGCACATTCTTTTTTATTTGTAAAGAGGTTTTGGAAAAAATTTTATTCCAGCGTCCAGATCGTGTACTGGATGCGGTTTTCATGGAGCCCCTTTTTATCCTTCATATAATAGACGGTGACCAATTCTCCGTTCTTGTTTTCGGTGGTGGTGGGGTAACCAAGATCCCAGTCGAGTCCGTCGTCACGCAGTATGAGCTCCTCGCTCCAGGTGTAGCCGTTATCGCGACTCACGCGAAGACGGACGCCCATGGGCATGGTGCGCACGCTATAGGCGAGAATGACCTCGTTTTTTGAGGTCACGAAGATGTGCGCGGGCATGCCGTCCCAGCCCGTGGGCTGCGGCGTGGAGAAGGTTCTGCCGTTGTCGGTGGAGCGACAGAGATAGACGGTGTAGAGGTTTTTGTATTTGTTTTGCACGCGGATGGCAACCAGAATATCCCCGTTGGGCATTTGGGCGGCATAGGGCTCGCAAACCACGGTATCCTCGTCGGGCTTGGCAAAGATCAATTGAGGCTCCTCTAAAATGCGGCAGTCGGCGTCTACGCGCAAAACGTAGATGCCCGGCTCGCCCTTTTCGGTGCTGCCAAGAGACCCGACGTGAAGGATCTCGCCGTTTTTAAGTGCGAGCGGACCGTGCGGTGAGGTCGTGGGAATATGTACGGGCTCGCTGAAGGTGTAGCCGTTATCCTTGGAAACGGCAAGCGTGGGACCCATGTAGCGCGCCTCGTCCGCATCGGTGATCTCAGCGTCGCGGCGCTCGATCATCTCGCGTTCCTCCGTGCTGCGCGCGCCGTGGAGCCAATGCGTGAGGAATCTTGCACGGCCCGCGCGCCCCGTGGCAAAGGAGGTCATGAGGATACGGTCACCCACTTGGCAGAGGCCCGCATCGCGGTCATCGAGAGGGGTCTGTTGAACGGTATAGGGCTCGCTCCACGTGTAGCCGCCGTCCTCGGAGCGTGCCGCCTTCACCTTACCAAAGGGGCAGATGTGCTTGAGTCGCTCACCCGACCATGCGGCAAGCAGCGTGCCGTCGGAGAGTGAAATAACGGTGGGCCAAGCGTTGTAGGCATGGGGGATTTTTCCTTCTGGGCTGACGAAGCCCTGTGCGATGATTTTCATGCTGTGTTTCTCCTTCAAGCTTTTTGGGTTGAGTTCAGTCAAGTGTCCAAATGGTATACTGAATGCGGTTTTCGTTGCGGTCGTTTTTGTCTTTCATATAGTAGACGGTGACCAGCTCGCCCTTGCTGTTTTCGGCGGTGGAGGGATAACCGAGGTCCCAGTCAAGTCCGTCGTCGCGCAGTATGAGCTCCTCGCTCCAGGTGTAGCCATTGTCGCGGCTGACACGCGCACGGATGCCCATGGGGAGGGTGCGCACACCGTAAGCCAGGACCACCTCGCTCTTTGAGGTCACGAAGATGTGTGCGGGCATGCCGTCCCAGCCTGTGGGCTGCGGTGCGGTGAAGGTCTTGCCGTTATCCGTGGAACGGCAAAGATAAACGGTGTACATGTTTTGGGATTTGCTTTGCACACGGATGGCGACCAAAATATCTCCGTTGGGCATTTGCTTGGCGTAGGGCTCGCAGAAAACGAAATCTCCTTCGGTGGGCGTGGCGGCAATCAATTGCAGCTCACTGATGACGTTGGCGTTTGTGTCCAAGCGCACCGCGTAAATGCCGCGCCGTGTACCCTCGGCGTAGCCGGTGTCCTTGCCTGCATAAGAGCCTACGTAAAGGATCTCGCCGTTTTGCAGCAGCGTGGGACCGTGCGGCGAGGAGACAGGCAGGATAACGGGATCGGAAAAGCTGTAGCCGTTATCCTCGGAAACGGCAATTGTAGCACCGAGGTAACGTGCCTCATCCTCATCCGTGATCTCCGATAGCCGTTTTTCGATCATTTCACGCTGCTCGGTTGTTTTCGGGGCGTGGAGCCAGTGGACAAGATATTGCTTGGCAATGTCACGTCCCTCACAAAAGGAGGTCATGAGGATGCGCTCTCCCACCCGACAGAGCCCCGCGTCGCGGTCGTCGAGAGGGGTGTTCTGAACGGTATAGGGCTCTCCCCACGTGTAGCCGCCGTCCTCGGAGCGTGCCGCCATCACCTTGCCGAAGGGGCAAATGTGCTTGAGTCGCTCACCCGACCAAGCAGCAAGCAACGTGCCGTCGGAGAGCGAAATGACGGTGGGCCAGGCATTGTAGCGGTGTCCGAACGTTTTTTCGGGACTGACAAGGCCCTGCTTGATGATTTTCATAAAGAAACCCTCCTTTTGTGAGCTCAACGCCATTTTAACCCGTTCACAGAAAAATTGCAACGGCAAAAACGCACAAAAACATAACAAAATTGCCGAAGGGATTGCAAGAATGGAAATTTTGTGATAAAATAGACTTAAAGGAGGGGATTCTGTGTCGATCACCTATGATTTTCGGTATATCGGGGAAAAAAAGCGAAGCGCCGAGGAATCGGATGTCCCCGTTTTGCTGACGTTTTCCAAGGTTAAAAATGAGGAGGAAAAGGAAACGCGCCTGCACCGGCATACACATCTGGAGGTCTTTTATTTTGAAAGCGGGCGGGGTGTGTTTGAGTGCGAGGGGACGGAATTTGAGATCGGTGCGGGGGATATTCTGATCGTAGATGCGGGCGTGCGCCACCGCCAGCACCCCGACAAGGAGGATCCGTTGATCTACTATGGATTTGCGGCAACCAACGTGCAATTGGGTGCTGCCGTGCTTCCCGATGCGATCACGAAAAACGGCTATGGATATTTGCCCGCAGGGAGAGATGCGGAGGCGGTAAGGCTGGTGGAATTGTGTAAAAACGAGGCACAACGGTGTGAAAAAGAGCATCTTTTGGCGATCTCTGCGTATTTTACACTTCTTCTTGTAAGGCTTGCGCGTATTCTTGCTCCCGTAGAACAGGAACGGGAGGAGCAAAATGTCGTTGCCTCGGTGAAGGTGTTTATTGAGGCGAATTTTGACCGCGAGTTTTCTCTGGATGATCTTGCCGCAAAATTTTATATCAACAAAAGCACGCTGCTGCACACGTTCAAGCGGGCCTTTGGCACGAGTCCGTTGCGTTACCGCAATCTTTGCCGCGTGGAGCGCGCCAAAAAAATGCTGGCAAGCGGAGCGAGCGTTACGCAAGCTGCCATTGAGGTGGGCTTTTCGGGATCTGTCTATTTTGCGGAGATCTTCCGCAAGCTGACGGGGGAAACACCCTCTGCCTATCGCAAGACGGCGCTGAAAAAGCAAGGGAGAGGACGGGACCTTTAGCGAGGGGCTTCCCGTCTTTTCTTTGTGCCAAACAGCCCGATCGTGCCCGAGACGATCAACAGAATTCCGAACAAACGCCGCAGCAGTGCTTGCGGCAGGATCGTGGTGAGCCACACGCCGCAAAGGCTGCCGAGCATGCCGGGAGGGATCAACAGAAAAATACAACGCCAGAGCAGAGGGGTGCGGAATACGTGAACGAGCAGTGCTGCTCCCGAGGAAAAGAGGAAAAAGAGCAGGTTGATGCCCTGTGCTATGATCTGCGGTGACTTTTCCACCAGGGTGAGCCAGGTGACAAGCAGCCCCGCACTGCCCACACCGAGCCCCGAAAGGAGTGCCACCAAAAAGGTAACGAGAACGGTGGTCCGCATGATCAGATCACCAAAAGGATGCCCGAGCAAAGCACCACGGCGGCAAAAATGCGGGAAAGCGCCCGAGGTCTCATAAGGCGCAAAAGGAAAGCGCCGCACGCGCCGCCGAGCACAGCGGGGAGAAAAAGCGCGCCGAAGGATAGTGTGGGCAAGTGCCCCGTCTTGCGGTATTGCCAGGCGGAAAGTGCGGAAAGCGGCAGCATTACCGCGATCGCCGAAGCGTAAAGGCTACGCCCGTCCCTCACCCTTTCGGAAAAAAGACGGCGCAGACCAAAGACCAGAACGATTCCGCCGCCCGCCCCGAGTAATCCGTTGAGAAAGCCCGCGAGCAGTCCAAGCAAGACAACGGGCAGATAGTTGCGTTTTTTTAAATACATGATGTCCCCCCGATTTCGGCAGAATCTTCTCCGTTTGCCGACAAAAGAAGTTGGAAAAAATTAAAAAACGTTCTTGTATTTTCTTTTTTAGAATGTTATACTATAAAATGGATGAATAGCAGAAACGCTCAAAAGCAGTATGCGACAAAGGTCGCACTTTCATGCAGGCGGTAGGGCATTTCGGAAAGGAAGTTCAAATGCGGAAGGACAGAAACCAACGCGAGCGCGTAACACGCCGATCGGAAACGCGGATCGGCAGGGACGATCGTGCGCGGGATACGTATCGCGATCGGGATGAGCATCGCACACAGGGCGAGTATCGCAATCGGGATGAATATTATGATACACGCCGCGAGGGATCGCGCCGTGCTTACCATGATTATGCAGAGGAGCTGCGCCGCGAGGAGCGTGATGAACGGGAATACCGTGACGACCGCCGCCAATACGGCGAGCGCGATGACCGTCGCGGAGATCGGTATGAGGAACGCAGAGACACAAGCCGTGAAGCGCGTTACCGTGTGCGGCGAGAGGAGGAACGGTACGGCGAGCGCCGTGAGGAGCGCTATGCAAGCGCCGACCGTAGGGAAAAGGAGACCTCGGCGCGTTCCGCGGCAAGGCATGGCGAAAATTCCGATCGCACGGTGCATCAATTGCTGCCTTACGCGTTGCTTTGTCTTGCCCCCTTTGCAGCTATCAGCTTCGTGCTGCGCGACATTTATCATTTGGAGGGCGAGATGGGTGCGTTCGGCAACTTTTTCGCCAATTTCCTGTGCGGACTTTTCGGCGTGGTGGCATACGCCTTGCCGTTGTTTATGTTTGTGATCGCCCTGCGGTGGCGCAAATACGTGTCAACAGGCAAGCTTGCCAAAAAGCTGTTGCTTTCCATTTCCTTTTTGCTGCTGCTCTCGGGCATCATTCACGTCTTCAAGGATGCCGCCAGAGGCGTTCTCGATACCACTGCACGTACACTGTACGATAGCGGAGTGCTCTTTGACGGCGGCGGCCTTTTCGGCGGCTTTTTGGGAGAGTGGATGGGCTACGTGCTGCGCTTGTTCGGCACTTGTATCCTCGCTGTGCCGCTATTGCTGGTGGTGACCGTTTATCTTTTTGACAAAACACCTTACGGCGTGTGGGAGTGGATCACGAATAAAATCCGCGTGATGCGCGAGCACCGCGCGCAACGCCGTGCCGCGATGTATGACGGCACGGAGGAGTCCGCAAGTCGCAAAAATCCGAAGAAAAACGAAAGCACCGTGCGCGAGGAGCGTGTAAGCGGAAATGCTGCATCGGACCCGAGCGTTGCGTGGTGTGAGCCGCGCCCCATCGATCTCGGTGCGTCGAGAACAGAGCCTCAAAATCACTATATCTTCAGCGACGAGGAGGAGGATCCGCTTCCTCCGCCCATTCGCCGCCGTCCGACGGTCTCCCCCTTCTGGAGCTTAGAGGACGTAGAGGATGCGCCCAAGGCGAAGCCCGCTGCGCCCGCGCCCGTTGAATCGGCGGAGGACCCCGAAACGGTGCTGAAGGCAACTGCCGCGAGCGCACGGGAGGCGGAAAAGGAAGCCGTGCGCGTTGCCGAAAAAGGAACCGCGGAGCAAGCACAGGTGCGAGGAGAGGTCTATTCACCCTTTTCGCTTCCCGTGCGTCCCTTTCCGCAAAAGCAAGCCTCAACGCCAAATACCGAGCCGCAGCAGAAAAACACGGCGGCAGCGGAGCAAGAGACAAGAGAAACGGTGCAGAGCGAGGAGGTGTTGGGTGCCCCCGCGCCCAACTCCCGTATAGCGGAAAATAGCACACAAACGGTATGGGAAAGCCCCTTCCGTCCCGTGCGAGAAAAGCAGGAAGCGTCAAATGACGTCTTCGTTCCGAAGGGAACTCCCGTGGCGCCGTTCGGCACGGTGCTCCTGTCGGAGGAGGCTGCTGAGCTGACCGAGCGCGCTCTCGTTCGGGAGCTTGATCCTCCTGCACAAGCGGCAGACGAGCCCCTCCTGCCCTTCGCGCAAGAAGGCAAGGAGCAACGGGAGGCAGAGCAGCCCATAAAAGAGGGCTGCCGAGACACGTTCGTCCCCGTGGCGGCTTCGCCCGTTGCTTCTGCAAAAGCAAGCATAGGTTTTTCCTTTGATTTTGCTTCCGTGAAGACGGGATCAATGGCGGAAGCCGAAGAGAAAGCGCTTGAAGAAGCGCTTGAAGAAGCGCCTGAAGAAGCGCTTGTGGAAACGGTCAAGGAGGAGTTCTTCGATGAAAACGAGGATATCGAGGTCGAGACCTTCCGTCCCGTAAGGGCCTCCGTGGAGTGCGAGACGGGCGCACAGCCCGAGCCGAGAGCTGTATCCGACCCGTTACGCGAGCTGTTTTTGCCCCGTCCCGAGAAACACGCGGAGGTGTCCGTTCAGACCGAGCGTGTAGAGAGCAGCCCCGCGCCCGAGCCCGAGCCGGTGATCCGTGAATACCGCTTTCCGCCGATGGATCTGCTCAACGAGGATACCGCTAAGAAGAATGCCGATCATTCCGAGGAGATCAGGGAAAAGATCGAGATCCTGCGCGAGACCCTGGCGAACTTCAACGTGCGCGTGAAGGAGCAGGTGGAGTGCTCGCGCGGACCGACCATTACACGTTACGAGCTGCGCCCCGATGCGGGCGTTAGTGTGCGACAGGTCATCAACCGCACCGACGATATCTCGCTCAATCTCGCCGCCCCTGTGCGTATTGAGGCACCGATTCCCGGCAAGCCCGCGATCGGCATTGAGGTGCCGAACGCAGTGCGGGAAACGGTGTATATGCGCACCATGCTGGAATCCGACGTATTCAAAAGCTCTGCAAAGCCCCTGGAGATCCCGCTGGGACTTGGCATCGGCGGCGACGTACAGATGTGCAACCTTGCCTCCATGCCTCACCTGCTCGTGGCGGGTACTACGGGCTCGGGCAAATCCGTGTGTATCAACACCATTCTGATCGGCTTGATCTATAAGACCTCCCCCGAGGATCTGCGTCTCATTCTGATCGACCCGAAGCAGATCGAATTTGCTCCGTACGAGCACATTCCCCACCTGTATATGCCCATCGTTACGGATATGCAGCGTGCCGCAGGCGCGCTTGCGTGCGCCGTGCAGGAGATGGAGCGCCGCTATTCGCTGATCCGTGACGTTGGCGTGCGCGACATCGACAGCTATAATAACGCCGTGCGAAACGATCCCGAGCGTGAGCATCTGCCGCGCATCGTGATCGTGATCGACGAGTTTGCAGACCTCAAAATGAGCTGTGCCAACAACGACCCCGAAAACTTTACCTGCCGCCTTGCACAAAAGGCACGTGCCGCAGGCATTCACCTGATCATCGGCACGCAGCGCCCCTCCGTGGACGTCATTACGGGTAAGCTCAAAAACAACATTCCCTCGCGTATTGCCTTCACGGTCATGCAACAGGTGGACTCCCGCACTATCTTGGATATGAACGGTGCCGAGTCGCTGACGGGCAAGGGAGATATGCTGTATATGCCCATCGGCTCTCCCAAGCCTGCCCGTGTGCAGGGTGCGTTTGTGTCGGATGGAGAGCTGGAGCGCGTGCTCAACTACGTTCGCAAGCACAATGATCCCGTGCAATACAACAAGGCGTTTATGGAGCAGATCGAAGCCGAGATGGCACGCGCCGCCAACAACGGCAAGAAGGAGGACTACGGCGACGACGAGGACGAGGGCGGTGAGGATCCCAAGTTCCTTGAAGCCGTGGAGCTTGCCGTGGAAACGCAAAAGGTTGCCACGTCGCTGCTGCAGCGGCGTCTCGGCGTAGGCTACGGCCGCGCCGCCAAGATCATAGACCGCATGGAGGAGCTGGGGCTTGTCAGCGCTGCCGAGGGCAACAAGCCGCGCAAATTATTGCCTGCCGCGCAAGGCTATCTTGAGCATGTGCGTGCAGGGGATACGGACAGCGAGTATTCTGACGACGAGGACAGCTTCGGATGATTTTACCAAGCACCCGAGAGGGGGTCTCTCCCCCTCTCGGGTGCTTTACCTTTTATGCATATATATTTTTGATTATTTTTGTAAATTGGGTTGACACGCGTGCGCAAAAAAGTTATAATGCCTTTGAAAGCGGGATTTTTCCTTTAAAACATAGTTTTAACTTGCGCATACAGAAAGGAGACTCGTTATGAAAGCGGGATTTGCCAGATTGGATATTACCCCTCCGAACGGAACGTGCATCGCGTCAAAATATTTTTATGTCGTTCCCGCAAAGGGCTTTTTGGAGCCGCTGGAGATCAACGCGCTTGCCGTTGCGGATGAGGATAGAACGGTTGTGATCATTGCTGCGGATTTTGGCGGCATGACGCAAAAGCATATGGAGGATTTCAGAGGGTGCGTGGCACAGCGCACGGGGCTGCCGTTCGAAAGCGTATCGATCACCACGCTCCATCAGCACACCTCCGTCGTGGTCTCCGACCCACCCGAATCCGACACGCCCGTGTGCGAGCCCTTCCTTTTGGAGTGGTTTCGTCGCAAGTTCTGCGATGTTGCCGAAATGGCGATCGCCGATCTTTGTGAGGCGACGCTTCGCGTTGCCGCCAAGGAAGCTGCCGAGCAGATCTCCTTTATTCGTCGCAATCAAAAGGTGGAGGACGCTTCGACGCCTGACGGATACCGTTACGTTTCCTTCGGTCCCGATGCGGACAACACCGTGTATCTGGCACGCTTTGTGCGTGAGGGAGCAAAGGATATTGCACTGGTCAATTTCGGCACGCATCCCGACGTGGTGGGTGGACCGTATTTTTCCAACGACTGGCCCGGTGCTGCGCGCCGCTTTGTGGAGCAGGATCTTGCCGACGTTCATTGTGTACTGATCAACGGCTTTCAGGGTGACGTCAACCATTTCAATTACTACACCGCGACCTCCGCGCAGCGCAAGCTTATGCGGGGACACGGGCATGCCTCTTATATGGGGCGCGTGATCGCGGATGCCGTTGTGGCGCTTTGGAATAACGCTTCCCCTGCCGGGTGCGACCGCGTGGACAGCAAGGTCGAGATCCTTTATACGAGGACGCGCACCGATGGGGAGGAGCGCTATGACGAGGCTAAGGCGATCTGTGAGGCATACGAGAAGGATCACAGCACGGCAAATGCCAAAAAGCTTGCCGAGGCACAGCGTATTCTGGAGATCCGTCATGCAGCCCCCATCTATCAGCGTATTCCCGTGACCTTGATCGAGGTGGGCGATCTTGCCATTGTCGGTCTTGGCGGTGAGCCCTTTACCGAGTATGGATACGATGCGCGCGCTTTGTTGGGAGATCGCTTTGTGATGACTGCTTGCCTGATGAACGGCTACGAATGCTATATGCCCACGGAAAAGGCGTTTGAGCAGAACGATTATGCCGTCGGGCGCAGCCGCTTTACCCCTGTATTGCAGGCGGAAACGAAAGCGATGATCGCGGCACTTGCAGGCATTGAAGTGAAATAAGAAGGGATAGAGATATGTTAAAAGCAGGCTTTGCCAGACTGGACGTGACTCCGCCTCTCGGAACGGGGCTTGCGGGGTATTTTGCTCCCCGTTACGCCGATAAGGTGCTGGATCCGCTGGAGCTGAACGCCATTGCGCTTTCCGATGAGAAAGAAACGATTTTACTGATCGCCTTTGACGCACTCGGCATGCGCGAGGCGTTCTGTGATGAGATCCGCGCGCTGATCGAGGAGAGAACGGGCGTTGCTGCCGATCACATCATTCTTTCCTGCTTGCACCAGCACACCTCGGTGGTGCTGCGACCCAAGGGAGGCACCTGTGCGCTCATGGACGAAGCCTATAAGAGCGTTTTGTTCCGCAAATTTGCGGACGTGGCGCAAATGGCTTTGGACGATTGCCGCGAGGCGACGCTGTGTAAGGCAATGGCGTCCGTTTCGGAGCCACTCTCCTTCGTGCGCCGCTACATTTTAAAGGACGGCACCGTCAAAACGAATCCCGGTAAATATACTCCCGACGAGATCGCGGGACCTGCCGCCGAGGCGGATAACAACGTGCGGCTGCTCCGCTTCAAGCGCGAGGAGGGCAACGATATTGCGCTGGTGAATTTTTGTACGCATCCCGACGTGATCGGTGGGCACGGCATCTCTGCGGATTGGCCCGGGTTTGTACGCCGCTTTGTGGAGGCGGAGCTTGCGGGAGCTTCTTGCATCCTCGTCAACGGCTTCCAGGGGGATACCAACCACATCGACTTTATGAAGAAAAAGGAGGAGCGCTTTCCTCGCGGAAGCGGCTATGCCCACAGTGAATATATGGGGCGTGTGATCGCGGATACGGTGCACGCTCTTTGGGATAAGACCAAGGTGCAGGAAAACACCGAGATCAAGGCTGCTATGACGACCGTTTACAACGAAACACGCGGGGATGGCGCAGAGGATTACGAGATCTGTAAGCCGATCTACGACGAATTTATGAAAACCTTCAAGGTGCCCGAAAATGCACCTATTAAGGATCTTGCCTATCTGCGGCGCGTTGTGGAGATGCGCTCCGATCCCTTGTTCCGTCGCGTGCCCGTTACGGTGCTTTGCGTGGGAGATACGGTGTTCTTCGGTCTCGGGGGTGAGCCCTTTACCGCATATGCCACCGCCGTGCGCGAGCAGATGCCGAGGCAATTTGTGGTATCGGTCTGCTGCGCTAATGGCTTTGAGGGGTATTTGCCCACCAAGCTGGCATTTGAGCAGGGCGGCTACGAGGCAACCGCCTCGGCATTCACACCGAATCTGGAGGAGGACTGCGTGGCAGCAGCTACGGCTCTTTTGAAAAAAATATTTTAAAAGGAAAAAGGAGAGGATCATGTTACAAGCAGGATTTGCACGGGTAGACATTACGCCCCCGCTTGGGTGCCCGGTTGACGGATATTTTAAGGATAGAAGAGCAAAGGGCTATCTTGATCTGCTGGAGCTCAACGCGCTGGCGGTTTCCGACGGGGAGAGCCGCGTTGTCATGATCGCTGCAGATATGCTGGGTGTTATGATGGAGGACGTGGCTGTGATCAAGGAATTGATCGGTGCCAGAACGGGTCTGGATAACGAGCATATCGTGATCTCGGCGCTGCACCAGCATACCTCGCTGTTTTTAAAGCACCAAACGGCAAGAAATCTGCCCGAGGAATACGTAAAGATCCTTTACCGCAAGTTTGCGGACGTGGCACAGATGGCGCTGGCGGACATGAGTGACGCGGTGCTTTATACGGGGCAGCGGGTAACGGAGCATCCGCTCGGCTTCGTGCGCCGCTACTATATGAATAACGGAAAGGTCGCAACCAACCCGAGCTCGGATAAAATGCCGCTTATCACAGGGCGCTGCGACGATTCCGACGATACCGTGCGCGTGCTCCGCTTCAAGCGCGAGGGCGTAAAGGATATCGCACTGGTCAACTTCTCCACGCACCCCGACGTGATTGGCGGCGAGTACTATTCCGCCGACTGGCCCGGCTTTGCACGTCGCTTTGTGGAAAGCGATCATTTGGGCGTGTCCTGCATCTTCTTCACGGGCGCGCAGGGTGACAGCAATCACATTGATTTCTTTAAGCCCAAGGAGGAGCGCTTGGTCGGCGGAAACGGCTACACGCACAGCCGCTTTATGGGTCGTACCGTCGCGGATGCCGTTGCTGCTGTTTGGGAGGATCTGACGCCGCATGCAGACGGTAAGGTAGACGCCGCCATGACGACGATCTACAACAGATCCAACACCTCGGGTGAGGAAAAATACGACGAGTGCAAGGCGATGTATAAGGCTTACTACGACGGTACGCTGGACTATAAGCCCACGGGCGAGCAGCTGGCGTTTGCACGCCGCGTGATCCACATCCGTGAGAATATGTCGATCTATCGCCAGCTCCCCATTACCGCTGTGAAGATCAGCGACGTGGTGATCGTTGGCTTTGCGGGTGAGCCCTTTACCGATTACGCGCGTGAGGTGCGCCGCGTGGCGGGCGATAAGTTTGCGCTTACGTTCTGCCTTACCAACGGCTACCAGGGCTATCTGCCCACCGCCAAGGCGTTTGCCGAGGGCGGCTACGAGGCGGCAAACTCGCACTTCACCTCTACCCTGCAGGAGCAGGCGATCGCCGCTGCGGAAGAACTGTTGAAGCAAATTTCCGATTAATTGAAGAAAATAAGATCATGATCAAAGCAGGCTTTGCGAGATTGGATATGACGCCGCCGCTCGGCACACCGATCTCGGGATATTTCAAGGTACGTCACGCCGAGGGCGTGCTGGATCCGTTGGAGGTGAATGCGCTTGCATTCGGTAACGGTGCGAATACGGCGTTGATCCTTTCCTGTGACGTGGTCGCTATCGTGCAGGAGCATGCAGATGCAATTCGCGCGCAAATCGCCGAAAAAACGGGCGTTCCCGCAGTACACATCATGCTGTGCGCGCTCCACCAGCACACGTCTATCTCTCTTGGCGGACGGGATATTTTCTTTCCCGTTAAGGACGAGAGCTATTTGAAGCTGTTTTACCGCAAGCTTGCGGACGCGGCAAAAATGGCACTGAATGATATGAGTGAGGCACGCGTGTTTACTGCAGCTGCAAGGACCGCACGGGAGATTGCCTTCGTGCGTCGTTACGTGCTGGAGGACGGTACGATTGCGACCAATCCCTCGCCAAAGGGCGCAAGACCCGTGCGCCGTTGTGACGAATCGGACAATACCGTGCGTCTGATTCGCTTCAAGCGCGAGGGCAAAAAGGATATTGCCTACGTCAATTTCTCCACCCATCCCGATGTGATCGGGGGCTGTGCGTTTTCTGCTGACTGGCCGGGATTTGTGCGCCGTTTTACAGAGGCGGATAATGTCGACGTGCATTGCATTTGCACCACGGGCTTTCAGGGCGACAGCAATCATGTTGACTTTTTTAAGCCCAAAGACGCGCGCTTTCCCGAAGGAAGCAGATATGTACACAGTCGCTATATGGGGCGCGCGATCGCGGATACTGTAAAGCGCATTTGGAACGAAGGCGTGGAGCATACGGGTGACGCGATCTTTGGCGAAGTATGTACAGTTTACAATAAAACCAACACCGCAGGGGCGGAATACTACGACGAGGCGAAACGCTACGCCGCCGATTACGACGCGGGCGAGCCGAAGGAAATGGAGCACGTCAAGGATATTGCCACCGCGATACGCATTCTGGATCTGCGCCGCGCGCCGATCTATCAGCCCGTGGCGATCACGGTGTTGGGGCTTGGCGACATTCTCTTTGTCGGTATCGGCGGCGAGCCGTTCACGCAGTATACGCACGCCGTTCACGCGTTGGCACAGGGCAAAACGGTATTTTGCTCTTGCTGTACCAACGGCTATCAAGGATATCTGCCTCACGAAAGGGCTTTCAAGGAAGGGGGATATGAGGTAAGTAATACCTTCTTTACCTCTTCTTTGGAAAGGCAATGTGTGGCACAGATCACCGAAATGTTGAAAAAATTTTAATTTACATAAAGGAGAAACAAACATGATCAAAGCAGGATTTGCCAGAGTAGACGTAACGCCCCCTATGGGCACTCCCATCTCGGGGTATTTTTATCAGAGATTGGCAGACGGTGTGCTGGATCCCATCCAGCTGAACGCACTTGCCTTTGGCAACGAGACCGACACCGCCGTCATCATTGCGTGTGATCTCATCGGTATGGTGATGGGGAGCGCCGATGAGGTGCGCGCGTTGATTGCAGAGAAAACGGGCATCCCCGCCGATCACGTGATGCTGTGCTGTCTGCATCAGCACACCTCTATCCGCTTGGGCAACAAGATGGGCGCAAAGGATTATTCTTCCTTTGACGACCCCTCCTACATGAGCGTGCTTTACCGCAAATTTGCGGACGTTGTCAGGATGGCAATAGACGATATGAGCGAAGCAGGCGTCGGTACTGCAGAATGTCAAGCACTGGAGGACATCGCCTTCGTACGCCGCTATTGGTTAGAGGACGGCAGCGTTGCCACCAATCCCTCCAGCAAGGGTCCGAGACCCGTGCGTCGCTGCGACGAGTCGGACAACACCGTGCGCCTCATCCGCTTTAAGCGCGAGGGCAAAAAGGATATTGCTTACGTCAACTTCTCCACGCATCCCGACGTGATCTCGGGCTGTAAGTTCTCCGCCGATTGGCCCGGCTTTGTGCGCCGTACCGTAGAAGCGGAGCAGGACGCTCTTTGCCTTTGCGTGGTGGGCTGCCAGGGCGACAGCAATCATTGTGACTTCTTCAAGCCCAAGGAGGAGCGCTTCCCGAAGGGCGAAAGATACCTACACAGCGAATATATGGGCCGCGTGATCGCGGATAGCGTCAAGACGATCTGGGAGAAGACTGTAGAGCATACGGACGATGCCGTGTTTGGCGAGGTGCAGGTCATTTACAACAAGACCAACACCGAGGGCGAGGAAAAATACGACGAGCAAAAGGCGTTTTACGACGACTACGAGGCGGGCAAGCTTGAAAAGACCCCTCACATCACCGTTCTGGCATATGCAAAGCGCATCATTGGGCTTCGCACCTCTCCCATCTACCGCCCCGTGCCCGTTACCGTGCTGGGGCTTGGTGATATCGCATTCGTGGGCTTTGGCGGCGAGCCGTTTACCCACTATACGATCGCTGCGAAGGAGGCAGCCGCGGACAAAACGGTATTTTGCTCCTGCTGCACCAACGGCTATGAAGGCTATCTGCCCCACGCCCGCGCCTTTGAGGAGGGCGGCTACGAGGCAAGCAGCTCCTTCTTTACGCCGAATCTGGAGAGCCAGTGCATTGCTGCGGCAAAGGAAATGCTGGAAAAGTTTTAAAAGAAATCAAGAAACATAACAAGGAGAATCACTATGTTAAAAGCGGGATTTGCAAGAGTAGACGTTACACCGCCGCTCGGCACGAACCTAAACGGTTATTTTGAGGAAAGAATCGCGCAAGGGATGTTAGACCCTATCGAGCTGAACGCGATCGCCTTTAGCGACGATGAGAGCATCGCTCTGATTATTACCTCGGATTTTCTCGGTATCAGAGAAAACTACGCAACACCTATTCGAAAGATGATTGCCGCGCGCACGGGAATTGATGCGGATCACATTATGGTGACGGCATTGCATCAGCACACCTCTTTTGCGTTGCGTGATGCGGAAAGCACCAACGTGATCAAAGATCACGAGTATATGCAATTGCTCTACCGCAGATATTGCGACGTGGCGCAAATGGCGTTGAACGACATGGCTGAGGCTTCCTTCGGTATTGCAGAGGCTCCCGCACAAAAGGAGCTCTCCTTTGTGCGACGCTACTTCATGTCGGACGGAACGGTAAAGACCAACCCCAGCCTGCAAAAGGGTGGATGGCCGCCCGTTTCGCATTGTGAGGATTCCGATAACACGGTGCGCCTCATCCGCTTCAAGAGAGAGGGCAAGAAGGACATCGCGCTTGTCAACTTCTCCACCCACCCCGACGTGATCGGCGGCCTCAAGTACTCTGCAGACTGGCCCGGCTTTGTACGCCGCTTCACAGAGGCAGAGTGCGAGAATTGCTGCTGCATGCTGCTCAATGGCTGCCAGGGTGACACCAACCACGTCAACTATATGGTGGACAAGGAGGAGCGCTTCCCCAACGGCAGAGGCTATCCTCACAGCGAATACATGGGCCGTGTGATCACGGATACCGTCAAGGAGATCTGGGACAAGATCGCCATGCAGGAAAACTGCAAGGTGAGCGCGGCAATGGAGACGGTCTATAACAGAACCCGTACCGACGGCGAGGAATTCTTCGACGAGTGCTGGGATGTGTACGAGGCGCGCGCCTTGAATCACGATTACAGCGTAAGCAAGTCCGTTTCCGGTATCGATATGGCAGAGGCTTACCGCATCGTGCGCATGCGCACCGAGGCACCCCTGTTCCAGAAGATCCCCGTAACGGTGATCGGTCTTGGCGACGTGGCATTCGTTGGCTTTGGCGGCGAGCCCTTTACGCACTACGCCACCGCAGTGCGCGAAAACTGCCCCGAAAAATACATCGTTGCCGCTTGCTGTGCAAACGGTTATCAAGGCTATCTGCCCACCAAGCAGGCGTTCAAGCAGGGCGGCTACGAGGCGATCAGCTCGCCGTTCTCTCCTTGCCTTGAGGAGGACTGCGTTGCCGCTGCCACCAAAATTATCAAAAACTTTTAAGTGAGGAACATATTATGCTGAAAGCAGGATTTGCAAGAGTAGATATTACCCCGCCCTTCGGCACGCCCTTGGCGGGCTATTATGAAATGCGCTATTCCGACGGTATGCTGGACCCCCTTCAGCTCGACGCACTGGCGCTGAACGACGGTGAGCGCACCGTGTTGATCATCACAGCAGACGTATTGATGATCCGTATGGAGGTGTGTGACGAGCTGCGCCCCTTGATTTCCGAGCGAACGGGTATTCCCGCTGACCACATCCTCATCAATTCCTTGCATCCCCACACCTCGCTGCGCATTGGTGGCAAGGGTGGTGCCGTGGTCAGGGATGCGGCATACCTGGACTTGCTTTATCGCAAATTCTGCGATGTGGCACAAATGGCGGTAGGCGATATGGCAGAGGCTTCCTACGGTGTTGCCGTAGAGCATGCGGTGGAGGATATTTCCTTCGTGCGTCGCTATTTCCTCAAGAATGGCACGCTGAAAACCAATCCCGGCGCATATACCCCTGATGAAATCATCGGACCTGCCGCAAAATCCGATAACAATGTGCGTCTTATCCGCTTTGTACGTGAGGGTAAGAAGGATATTGCGCTTGTGAATTTCGCCACGCATCCCGACGTGATCGGCAAGACCAAGATCTCTGCCGACTGGCCCGGCTTCGTGCGCCGCTTTGTGGAGGCAGAGCATGAAAACACGCACTGTCTCTTGATGAACGGCTTCCAGGGCGATACCAACCACATCAACTACCAGATCCCCAAGGAGCAGCGCACGCGCAAGGGCTACGCACACAGCGAGTTTATGGGTCGCGTGATCGCAGATACCGTCAATCTGATCTGGGATAAGACCGAAACGCAGGAAAAGCATAACCTTTACGCCGAGATGCGCGTTGTATTCCAAAAATGCAGTACGCGCGGCGAGGAGCACTACGCGGAGTGCAAGGTGCTTGCCGACAGGTATTACGGTGGGGATTACAGCGTAAGAAAGACCCCCTCGGGGATCAATCTTCAAGAGGCTTGCCGTATTGCGCGTATCCCCGAGCAGCCCGTATATATCAAGATCCCGATCACGGTGCTGGGACTTGGCAACGTTGCCTTCTTTGGTCTTGGCGGCGAGCCGTTTACCGAATACGGTTACGTTGCCCGTGAAAAGCATCCGAACAAATTTATCATTACATCGACCTGCACCAATGGCGGCGAAGGATATCTTCCCAGCACGACTGCGTTTGAGCAGGGTGGCTACGAGGTGGTTACCTCTAACTTCAACCCCGATCTGCAGGAGAGCGTGATGAAGGAAGCTCTGGAGATGCTGAGCAACTTTTAATTAGGAGAGCACGCGCATGAAAGCAGGCTTTGGACGCTTAGATATGACACCGCCTCTTGGCACGCCGCTGGCGGGCTATTACGAGGCACGCCTTGCCGATAAGGTAAGGGATCCGCTTTTCCTTAACGCTTTGGCACTTTCCGACGGAGCGCATACCGCCGTGATCATCACGGCGGACGTGCTTGGCATCCGTCGTGCGTATGCTGACGAGATCCGTGCTTTAGTGGCACAACGGGTGCAGATTCCCGTCGATCACGTGATGATCGCGGCGCTACACCAGCACACCTCCATGCGCATTGCGGACGCGTGGGAGCGAAGCGCCGTGACCGACAAGACCTACCTGGACGTGCTTTATCGCAAATTCTGCGACGTGGCGCAAATGGCGGTCGACGATCTTTCGGACGCGACCATCTCTCGCGCCGTCAAGGAGACCGACGAGCCTCTCGCCTTTATCCGCCGTTATCGGATGAAGGACGGGAGTGTAAAGACCAATCCGGGTGTGAAAAACAAGCACCTGATCGAAGCGCCGATCGGGGAGGCGGATAACCGAGTGCGTCTTGTGCGTTTCGTGCGAGAGGGAAAGAAGGAGATCGCGCTCCTCAGCTTCTCTACGCATCCCGACACCGTCGGCGGCACGGGCGTTTCCGCAGACTGGCCCGGGTTTGTGCGCCGCTTCACCGAGCAGGAGCATCCCAATGCGCATTGTATCTTTATCAACGGTGCACAGGGCGACTCCAATCATGTTGATCTGAATCGTACGGAAAAGCAAAGCGGGTATTTTCGCGCCGAGCATATGGGGCGCGTGATCGCGGATACCGCAAGCACGGTATGGGAAAAGACCGAGCCGTGTAAGGAAGGCACTCTTTACTCCTCCGTGCGCTTGGTTTGGAATTATACCAACACGCGCGGGGTTGAGGATTACGAGGAATGTCGCGATCTTTATTACGCGCATTGGAGAGGAGAGAAAACGCCTGCCGCGACGCCTTCCGGCTATGCGCTTGGAGAATGCGAGCGTATCGTGAAGCTCAAGGAGCAGGGAATGATCTTCCAATGCGTGCCCGTAAATGTGTTGGGCTTCGGCGATCTTGCTATCGTGGGCTTCGGCGGCGAGCCGTTTATGCATTACGCTGAGGCGGCGCGGGAGCAAGCACCCGAAAAATTTGTGATCTGCGCGTGCTGCGCCAACGCTTATGAGGATTATCTGCCCACAGACAGCGCCTTTGACGAGGGCGGCTATGAGGCAACGAGCACAGCGTTTACCAAGGGGCTTGAGTCGGATTGCATCAAGGCTGTCGGAGAAATGCTGAGAGCTTTTTAAATGAGACTAACAAGTCGGTAAAAAACAGGCATCCGTGTGCACACGGATGCCTGTTTTTTTGCATTTTGGGGTATACTGCTTCATAACTCCGTCGATAAGCCGGGTTCTGTCGTTGAACGGCCATCTATCTTCGCCTTGTGTCACCACAAGGCTTCGGGATCTTTCCCGTGCCACCCGAGGGAATATGTCGGGCAAACGTCCCTCATGCGGTGTTGCTTCGGATAGGGTTTACAGCAAACCTATGTTACCATAGGAGTGGGTG
>CAZOFQ010000015.1:0-21209 GCA_964579105.1 uncultured Lachnospiraceae bacterium | reverse complement strand
TCGGTAGGGCGGGGGCCTGCTCCCGCCGCATCCCCGACGCCCCGTAATTCGCGCCGCACAAACGGACGGTCGAGGACGCCCGTTCCTACAAATATGCATCCCCGCCGCACATCCCCCATTACCCATCATCCCACCGCTTGTTGGCAAACTTGCCAAAAACAAGGAAGGTATTTCGGCATTGTGACGAAAATGTGTCCTGCCGCAAGAAAAAGTTCAAAAAGCCTTGACCTTTTGCCAAAGATTGTGTAAAATAAATGTGAATGAAACCCCAAGAATGTGAACAAATTTGCCAAAGGGACCGAGGTCTCGGTCCCTTTATATACTATTAATAGTATATAAAATTTTCATGATTCGGAAAGAGAGGTCATTATGAATAAGTTAATGAAGCGGGCGTTGATTCTCTCCATCTTTGTGCTTTGTCTGTTTGCTCTCACCCTGCTGGGTGCTTCTGCGGAAGCAACCGTTACGAATGGCGTTACCGAAAAGGCGGAGGGTACGACCTACGTCGCATCCTTTGATCTGCCCAACGGTGACGAAACGTCCACTACATATTATTATGTGGATCTGAACACGGCAATCACCGAGGCAGTGGCAAACAGTGTGGACACTGTTTCTCTGCACGCAAGTGTGACCGCTGCCGAGAGCATGACCGTGACCTCCGCAAACGGCATCACGATCAAGCGCGCCGAGGGCTTTACCGACACGATGTTCGTGATCACGGGCGGCGACTTTGTGATTAATAATGTAACCGTTGATTTCGGCAACGCCACCACCTACGGCAAGGTGTTCGATATTTCGGGTACTGCCTCCCTCACCATCGGCGATGCCGATGACGCCGCTGCTACCACGCTGACAGGTGTGATGGGCGGGCAGATCGTCTACGTTTCTGCTGAATTGACGGGTAACATCACCGTGAATAGCGATGCTACGCTAACCTATACTGCCGTTGTGGGTGATACTGTCTACTCCATGATCGATGCCCAATTTGCGGTAAACGGTGCGCTGACCCTGAACGGCGCCTTCTATGTGGGCACGGAGTCCGCTAAGCTGGAGCTTACCGCCAATTACGGCTCGGGTGCCGTTTTGCTGACCAATGCCAATATCACCGAGATCACAATCGGCGGTGAGATCTATTGTTACTCCAACAATTCTTACACCATTCGTCCCGTTTATCTCAATTATAACAATACAGGCACGATAACGACCCTTAACGTGTCGGGTAGCGTGTATTCCAACAATGCCTCCTCTTTGATTTCCATGAAGGCGGTTTTGTCCGCGAGCTTCAACGGCGCAACGCTGACTATGGAATCCTCTGCTGCTCCCGCAAAAGACCAAAATTCCAATTACAAGTATTGTGGGCTTGTGTACGTTGCAGGCTCAAGCACTGCGGCGAAGACCGTGACCGTAAACGGCGGCATGTGGACGGTTTCCCATACTACCCACAGCATTCCCTTGATGTATAACGGTGACGATTATCTCACTATTGAATTTTCGGGCTCTCCTGTCTTGAACAATCATTGCGAGGTTAAGGGTGACTATAATTACGCCACCTTCCTTGCCGCTACGAATGCCACCACCGTAAAATTAAACGAGGGTGCCACCGTTAACTTTACAAGCACTCTTGGACATAATTTCTTTGAGGCGAATACGGTGCAATACCTTTCCTATAACGACGCTGCCGCTTTGGAGTGGACCGACGTGCGCTACAAGTACGGCACGTCCGAAACGGGCAAGGTAGGTGCAGTTTACTTTGAAACACTTGCTGAGCTGGCTGCCGTGTATACGCTTTCCGATTTCGCCACCGAGGTGACGATTTTGGTTGCGGGCACGACCTATGCCGACGATGCCGAGGCACTTGCCGCAGGCATGCTCTACCGCGTGGGTGACGCAGGCGGCAACGAGGGCGATACTTACTTTGATAATTATAATGCCGCCGTCGCAAGAACGGCAGGCACGGACCTGACCGTAACCGTGCTGACAAGCCCGCTGACGCGTGAGCAAGCGCAGGCATCGGGTCTTCGCTTCCAGGTCGGAGACGGGGCAGGTGACATCGGCACCGTTTACTTCAATACCCTTGCCGAAGCGATCGCCGCAGCGGTTGCCGCGGATAATGCCACCGTTTACGTGCTGAATGATGCGACCGTGACCGCTACGATCACGCTGGATAACCTCACGGTCACCTTGGTGGGTATCGCCAACGGTGGCGTGTATCCTACCATTACGTTTACGGGAACGACCACGGGCTTGTTCAGCTACACGCCGACCGTCAATACCGAAAGCACGCTCTCCGTTTCCTATCTCGACATCGTGACATCGGGTTACCTGGTCCACATCACGGGTAGCACTAAGTCGTCCGCGGGCACGATCCGCACAAGCTTCACGCGTGTCAACGTGACCTCCGCCAAGTCTATCTACTGGGCCCAGCACCGCATCGGATTCACGCTGTACGTCACGATTGACGACAGCGTAGCGAATGGCTCGGGTGACGACAGCTTGCTCTGGAGCGCCAATAACGGCAGCGACTATTTGTTTGGTTTTTATACCGCAGACTCTACCAGCGACGCGAACGCCAAACAGATCTATTTTGACCTCAACGACATCACGCTGAAGGCGGGTACCTGCTACGTGCGCACCGGTACGATCGGCTCGGCAACCAACCCTGCGAGCTACAAAAACGTTACCGTCATCGGCGGCAGCGCACGCTCGATCTGCATGTTCGGTACCTCGAAAGCATTTTTGCAGCTGGATGATTGCAACGTAAATACAGGCGCGAATCCCTTCCTGCACTTTGGTGATACCTGTCCCGCTACGCTGACAGCAACAAACACCAATTTCACGTCCAGCAGCGAGTACGGTATTTTCTGTAACAGACGTACCACCACGTATACCATTAACTTGACGGGCGGTACGCTGACCAACACCTATGCGGGCGGCACTACCCAAGATACCGGTGTAGCAATAACCCCTGGATCGGTGTTTCTGCATTTTGGTGCAACTAGCTACACCACAACATGGAACGTTACCATGACGGATGTTAAGGTGAATGCCAAGTTCCTCTACGCAGACTATAGAAACGCAGAATATTCGACATACCCGGTCGTTTTCAACGCGACCCTGAACAACGTGCAAAACGTTGGAAGTGCTACTATGGGCTGCTACCTGACCGACGCTACGGCTGGTAACATTGTGATTAAAAACTCACCCAGCATCAATATCACTGTTACTACGAGTGAGAATGTGTCCTATAAGCTCGACGATGCAACGGCAGTCGGCTTGCTCGGCGCAGTTGCCCGCGTCGGCGAATTGGATGCCAACGGCTTGGCGTTCCCGAGCGCTTACTACACCACATTGGATTTAGCCATTGCTGCAACGCCTGAGAGCACGGTAAGCGCCAACGCGGACGGCGAAGCCATCGTCACGGCAAAAAATACCACCACCATCTATTTGGTACAGAAATCTACGATTGCCACTGCCATTACTTTGACGAACAAGTCAATCAAAATCGTTGGCTTAAGTACGGGAACGCTGACAGCTCCTACCACGTCCAGCTACGATTTGTATTCTAAAATAACTACCCCCTTCTATTTCTGCCAGAATTCGGAATTGATCTTTGAAAACGTGCGCTATTACTTCACGACGCGTTTTGGCTCCGTTACGGGCGCCAGTTCTGGTGCCAGCAAAGATCGTACCGTTGCGGACAAATACATCTCGGGTGACGAGTACGTTCACGTTTCCTTGGTGAATTCCTACCTTTACACAACCTCCACCGGTGGCATTGGCATTTACGACCAAAACGATAGTGCGGGCGGTACCTTCGTGTTCGATATGGATGCAACCTCTACGTATCAAACTGTTTCAAGTTTTACAGGTACAACGTCGGATGTTATAATTGATATGATCCGCCTTGACAATACGACTGCGGGCTTGTATAAATCGATAACGATTAATATCAACGGCGCTTTGATCCTGACCTCAACGACCACCAGTAAGATTACGGATGTGCGCCCCATTTCCATTAAGGCTACGGGGTCGGCGGGGATGGATATGGTAACCTTCGGTGAGAACGCAAGCGTTGCCATCACCACCGCCATGACGCCCACGGCGCATTGCGGAGCTTGCTACTACACGAGCAGTGCGGGTGTGGTGATCCTTAACACCACCGATTTGACCTTAAACGGCTCTGCCATGACGCTTACGCAGGTGACAAACAGAACCCACGTGGCAACCTACGTGGAGAGTGTGGGCGAAGCCTACGGCATGAGCTTGAAGGGCACCGCGCAGGACGATGCAACGGTGGTTTACTTCTATGCTACCACGCTTACGGCAGCGTTTGTTGCCTCTCCCACGGACACGCACGTGGATCTGTATATTCTGAACGACGCTACGCTGTCCTTCTCGGGTACGCTGACGTTGCCCACGGCTAGGCACATCACGCTGATCGGCTCGGGTGACCCGACACATACGGATATCACCTCCTCGGGTGTGCTGGCCTTGTCACGCGATACGACGCTGATCCTTAAAAATTTGCGCTATGAAACCTCTTATCGCTTTGTGGCGATCTCCGACGAGCTTGTAACGAGCGACTCGGTGACAGCGGGTACGCATGACGGCACAGAGGCAGCGGGCACAACTATCACGCTGCAGCTGGTGAACTCCTACGTCAAGGTGACGGGTGCTATCGGTATCTACGTGAGAAACCAGATGGCAGGAGGCACGCTCTCCATACTCATTGACGCAGATTCCACCATTGAAATGGAAAATGCGGCACCGAGCTATCTGTTTGCTTGTACGAATACGGGCTCGCACAACATGGCACAGGGCAGTAAAATGACCGTTGCGGGCACGATCAAGTATACCACCACCAGCACGGCTGTGGAGAATGTGTTCCAGTCCTCTGCAACGAATCTTGTCATCGAGATTGCCGCGAGTGCTGTCTTTGATATCACCGCTGAATCCTATCGTCTGTTCTACTTCAGCAACGACAACAGCGGCTGCACGGAATTCACGGTGATCACGGGCTTGGAGAAGCCCGCCTATGATCCCTTCGTGACGGAAAACGAAGACATCGTAATGCATTATACCTATTTGAGCGATGCATGTGCTGTTTCCTACGGCTGTCTCTACCGCGTGGGCGAGATCCCTGCCGAGGGCGGTGCGCTTGGCACGGTATACTTTGCAAGGCTTGCTGACCTTGTCGTTGTAACGAACAACAGCGTTGAAAACGTAACGCTGCTGGTGACCATCGCCAGCTACGCCACGGACGACGAGGCAAAGGCAGCCGACATGCAGTTCCGCGTCGGCAGCGATGCCACCACGGGCGGCGCTTACGGCTGGGTTTACTTCGACATCATCGAGGAAGCGCAGGCAATGGCGAAGATCATGGGCAGCGAGATCGTGTACATCAATATTCTGCAGAACGTTGATCAAGCCATTGCGGCAGGTGCTGTCGTTCGCTTGGGCGCAGCCACCGACGAGGGCAAGCTTGACGTGAACTACTTCAAGACCATTGCAGACGCCATCGCGGCAGCAGTGGCAAACGGTGACAGCGAGGTCACGCTTTACCTGCTGCAAACGGGCACGGAGTCCGAGACCGTGGTGCTTACGGGCATTACGGTAACGCTGGATACCGTTGAGGACAAGACGCGCGTGCTTTACAACATGAACGGCGATCCCGCCTTCTCCATCGGCGGCGGTGCGACCCTGATCGTGAAGAACGTGCATATTGTTTGTGACGGCGGCTTTGCCCAATTTGCCAACAATGATACCGCCACCACCGCGCAGCTCGACTTTGAAAGCGGCGCGCTGGTCGAGGTGGTCGACTATCAGTCGGGCACCTATTTCGTGCGCCCCAACGGCTCGGCGGTCGGTATCGTTCTGATCAACGTCAAGAACGGCGCGGAGCTGAAGCTGTCGAGCGACGGTACTGAAACGACTACCCAGAACATACAGGGCATGTTCAACTTCGTGAACACACAGGGCACGGTTGCCACAGGCTCTACCTTCAATATTGACGGAAAGATCACCTACAAGCTTATCTTCGCCTCCTCGTTCACGGACGGCGGACGCTCCGCGATGTTCAAGCTGGACGGTCAGCCCATTACGGTGAACGTTACCGCCAACGCCGACCTGCAGCTTTTGCACGAAAATGTGTATGTTACCACGTGGAACGCCTTCTTCTGCATCACCAACGTTGCCACGAAGATCCACGTCAACGGCGGCTCCTTCACCGCAAACGAGAAGCTCTGCCTGGTTGCCTTCAACGGCAACGCTCCCAAGGCGACCGTTCTGATCGAGAACGATCCCACCTTTACCTTTGCGGGCGACAGCTCCTTCCTCATTTACGACTATCGGAATCTGGACGACGCCTCCACAAGCAACGATTACTGCACCGTTCCCGTAACGGTGAGAAACGTGCGCGTCACCACCGCGACGCTGATGCGCTTCAACTGCATGACCAACCTGGTGCTTGCCAACGTGAGCTTTGCCACCGAGGAAAAGGCAATTGCCGAGGGCGCGGTGATGCGCATGGGCACGACCGCGGGCACGGGCTACTTCAACAGCTTCCATGCACTCTCTCTGGCGGACATCACCGATAGCGTTTACGTGCTGAAGAGCTTTGAGGTGGTGACGGCGGCAAGCGCCGATGATTCCTACGCACGCTTTGAGGATCAAAGCTTCACCCTGTACGGCAACGGCTTCACCATCAACAACACCTCGGGCGGCAGAATCGCCCTCTTTGAGGGCAGCTGCCACATCACGCTGAACGGTCTTACCGTTACTACGACCGCAAACTCCTTCGCATTTAATAACAAGACCACCAATACAGCCGAGGCTTCCTCCTCGCTCACGCTGGTGAATACCGACATCGCAGGCACGGTGGGAGCAAACCAGAACGCGCTGCTTCTGGTGGGCGGCAATAACTCCGTTTACTTCGATCTCACGATCGACGCGGATTCCTCCATCGGCTACACGGGTGTGGCGGACCGTAACGCACAGGTCATCTTCTACTACGGAAGCATAACGGGCGATATTGTCATTCACGGCAGAGTCTATGCTGAGTATACCGTAACGGGCAATATCGATTACACGGTCTCGAGCGGAATCCGCAGCGGCGTACAGTACATGATGGATATCGGCGGCAGTGTGAGCAAGACCTTCACGGGTGATATCATCATCACGGGCACGTTGGAAATGAACGTGACCTATCCCGCCGCAGACGGCACAAGCATCACGGAGGCGAACGTGCAGAGCCATCACGTATCCTACGCGCTCAAGCTCTACAAGCTGGTCGGTAACGTCTTCATTGCCGACAGCGCGACCGTCAGCAATACGTGCACCAACGCTTCTACGCTCTCGGACAGCTTCAATATCCAAAACAACAAGAGCTTTACCATGACCTGCAGCCCCGTGATAAGCGCGGCAACGCTCTCGGGCACGGCATACTCCTCCTCGCTCACGCTCGCTGTCGCGTTCCTGCAGGAAAACGGCCACGCGCAGGCGGCGATCGGCACGGATTACCGCGTGGTTTACGAGGACGGTGCGTATTTTGAATCGCCGGGTGTGGCTGAACAGTCGCATGGCACCGCGTACTCCTACACGGCAAGTGAGGAGCTGGCAGCGCTGCTGAGCACCCTGCTTGGCGTAGAGTCCTTCGGCTGCGTCTCCGACGCACAGGCGGCACAGACCTATGAGATCCTCGTCGGTCTGGTGGACCGCGACGTGAAGACCTCCTTCCTGCCCATGATGGACGTCAACGAGTACGGCATCCTGATTCGTGACGGCAAGATCCTGCTGCTCGCATGGCACAATGCGGCATTGCAGGTGTGCGTCACCCAGTTCAAGACATTGCTGAATGCGATTGCAAGCAACAATACCGTCACCCTGCCGACGGGCTTTAGCATCATCGGCGTGGCAAACACTGCATGGAAGGTAGACTTCGTTCGTCCCGCCGATACCACCCTTACCGCAGGTCAATACGTCAACGACACGTCCCTGCAGTTCCTCTACACGGGCACAGGTGCTACCAATGCGGCGTTCCTTACCTACTGTGCACAGCTGGTGGACAACGGCTACGTGCTCGTATGGGCAAACACCGAGGGTGCAAACGAGTTCCGTCTGTATCAGAACGAGACCACGGGAATCGCCCTTTACGTGGCGTATAACGATTTCACCTACAAGGGCGTGTACGAGACCACCGACGCGTTGACGCGCGACTACCAAAAATGCATCCGCATCGTCTCGTCTCCCATTACCGCGATCACGATCCCCGATGCTACCGTCAACAGCCGCCAGGATTACACCTACGTTGCCGACTCCAAGCTGACGATGATCGGTGTCGGAAGCGACACGGTAAGCTCTACCGATGAGAACGGCGATACCACCACCACTACCACCTCTAACGTGGGCATGGGCTACGTCATCCGTCTGGAGGACGGACGCTTTGTGGTGATCGACGGCGGCAATACGCACGTGGACGCCGATCAGGGCAGTACCTACGACCAGGCGATCGCCATCTACAACGTGCTGGCGGCGCTGTATCAAGAGGCATACGGCACCGCGCCCACCACCGAACAGCCCATCCACATCGCCGCATGGCTGCTGACGCACGCACATGCCGACCACTATCACGCCTTTTCAAAGATGCTGCAGCTCTACGGCAGCACGGGTCTGATCAAGATGGACTACATGCTTGCCAATCTTCCCGACACCTACAGCTCCTACAACATGGGCACATCCACAAGCTGGGGCTTTGCAAGTAAGAGCAGCATTGCCACCCTGCAGGGCTATCTGGAAACCACGGGCGGCTTTGAGTTCATCAAGGTGCACACGGGTCAAAAGCTCTACTTCGCAAACCTTGAGATCGAGATCCTCATGACCTATGAGGACCATCTCCCCTTCGCCATGCAGAACTCCAACGACTCTTGTGTGATCTCCCGCTTTACGTTCCACAGCAGCAAGGCGATTACCACCGCCTCCGACGTGACGGTGCTGTTCCTTGCAGACGCATGGCGCATGCAGAGCCGCTTCCTGTGCGCAATGTACGGCACGGCACTCCAAACGCAGATCGTGCAGCTGGCGCACCACGGCAACGTGGGCTGCGAGATCGCTCTGTACGACCTCATTCAGCCCAAGGCGGTGATCTTCCCGAACAAGGGAAGCGCTATGGTGAGCTACTCCTTCTGGGAGACCAATCCCGACAGCACGAAATCGGCAGAGGGCTATGACTACACCAAGATCGCGTACCGTTACGACGTTGACAAGTACGTGGTACAACAGCTTGAATCGGTACAGTACGTCTTTGCCGCCGTGGCGGATACCTACTACACCATGACCTTTACGTCCACGGGTATTGACTTTGACGCGATCTACGACGTGCTCACGGGTAGCACTATCGCCTACAATCAAAACGAGGGCGGTACGGGCAAATCCTACTTCATCAAGTACACAGATAGGATCGGCAAGCTGATCAGCATCACCATTGTTTGGGGCGACCTCTCCTTCACCTACGTCTTTGGTGAATGGGATCCCACCACCCACACCTACGAGGGCGGCGGCTGGCGCGCTGACGGTGACAGCACCGTGACCGTGGAGAATGCGGGCGACGTCAGCGTCAATATTGCACTCACCTTTACCACAGGCACGGGCTACGGTTACTTCAGCGGTGCCTTCACCGAAAACGGCACAGCCGTTGCCGCAGGGCAGAAGCTGGCGCTTGACACCGCGACATCGAGGGTCTTTACCTTCTCGCTTACAAGCAGTAGCGTACCCGACGGCGCGCTGGATCACGTCGTCATAGGCAGTATTACCTTAACAGTTACGGAAGGAGAGTAATTGCTATGAAAAAACGAATCTTAACCCTGTTGCTCGTCTCCGTGCTGTTGCTCACCATGACGGCTACGCTCTTGGCGTCCTGTAAAAAGGACGAGGATCCCGACGATTCTCCCATTCCTCCCGACTATGCACCGCCCTCGCAAGAGGGCGGCGCCGAGGACATTGGGGACGATGATGAGGAAAAGCTGGAGGTTAAAGATGAAGGCGGTGCCGTTGGCCTCACCTACTCCGATCAGATCACTATTGATAAATCGGATAAAAAAGCCACCTTCCGCTTTGATAACCCTTCAAGATCGCATAACAACATTGTGGTGCAGCTGCTGATCGGCGAAATGGTCGTGTTTGAAACGGGCACCATCGCCCCAGGCAAGCGTGTCACCTCCATGGACGTGAAGGATGCCGTGCTGGAGCAGCTCATGCCGACCGTCACCTACACCACCGACACAAAATTCAGGGTCTACTTCTACGACCCCAACACCAATGAACGCGCCATGGTAGACACCAAGCTTCCCGTGTCTGTGACCGTTCAACCCTAATTCTTGGTTTATACCGTAAGGTGTAAATAAATAAAAATTTTTTCAAAGGAGAAAAAAACCATGAAAAAACTGTTCGCACTCGCACTCGCACTCGCACTCACACTCGCACTCGCAACCACTTGCTTCGCAGCTACCCTGACCGCTGCAGGCTCCGAATCCGCCGAAGTTACTGTAACCAAGAACCAAGCTCCCTCTGACGGCGCTGAGGTTATCTCCGTTGACGTGGAATGGGGAACCATGGCATTCACCTACACCCCCGCAGGCACGGGCGCTTGGAGCACCGAGACCCACACCTACGCTGACGTTGATGCTAAGTGGGAAGGCTCCGGCACCGTTACCGTAAGCAACCACTCCAACGTTAATGTTGACGTTACCATCGCATTCGAAGCTGTTGAAAGCGAGAGCGACATCGTCGCTAACCTCACTGTTACGAACGACACCCTCGATGCAGGCACCAGCGTCGAAGGCACGCCTGTGACAGATTCCTGCACCTCCACGCTGACCATCACCAGTGGTGAACCCAATAAAAGCGGCAAGATCGGTACCGTTACCGTTACCATCGCTAAGGCTGCTGCTGCTCAATAATCACAATTAAAGAGTACGGAAAAACAAATTACATTCCACGCAAGGCGGGGCATTTGCCCCGCCTTGCCCCTTTTATGCCTCCCTCCGGGAGGGAGCCTTGACTCCGCTATCCCCGACCCACAAACGGAAAACGTACAAACAGGTAGGGACGCCGGTCCCTACCCAAAATGGAAAATCTTCGAAAAATGTGCAAACGGTGCGAAAATTCTTCCTCGGGGCTTGCTTCTGTCCCCATTTTTTGTTATAATAATATCGGTGGTAAACATGGAAAACAATTTGCCGAAAAGAAAAACAATGCGATCAAAATATTTTGATTATAATTCTTCGGGCATATACTTTTTAACGATATGCACACAACATAGGCAGTGTTTGCTTTCTCGCGTCGTAGGGACCGGCGTCCCCGACGGTCCGCAAATACGTTTAACAAAATACGGAGAAATTGCTGATCGTGTGATTTCCCAATTAAATGATTTCTATGAATATTTATCCGTAGAGGATTATGTTATCATGCCTAACCACATGCATATTTTGCTTCGCGTTTGGGGTGAAGGTCAAGGCGGACCGTCGGGGACGCCGGTCCCTACGGATATGAACGGACCGTCGGGGACGCCGGTCCCTACGGATATGAACGGACCGTCGAGGACGCCGGTCCCTACGGATATGAACGGACCGTCGGGGACGCCGGTCCCTACGATGCAGAATTCGGCTGTGGCAAAATTTTTATCTACATTTAAAAGGTTTTGTAACAAAGAATACGAAAAAAACATTTGGCAATCACGCGCATATGATCACGTGATACGAAACAGACAAGATTACGAAGAACACATAAAATACATCCACGAAAACCCCGCGCAATGGTACTATGACGAGCTGTACGCACCGCAATAACGGTCTGCACCTTACTATAAAACGCCCCCGAAAGGAGCTTCTGCTATGAAAAAAAGAATCATTGCCCTCACGCTTGCTGTATTGCTTCTCGCCCTGCCGCTTTTCACGGCGTGCGATGAGGACGACGAAACGTCTCCCACCGCAGCCTTTACGCCGCCCCCCTTCGACGAGACGGCACAAACGGGCACGCCCGAGGTTGACAGCGAGCTCGGCTGGAGCGAGATCGACGCCAACGGCGCATATAAGGTCTCGGTTTGCGGCGTGGTAAAGGTGGAAAATAAAAAAGCTGACGTTTACCTCACCAACCCCGAGGGGAATAACGTATGGCTCAAGCTTCGCGTTATGGATGAGGAAGGCAATATTTTGGGGCAAACGGGGCTCATCAAGCCGGGCGAATACGTGAGGACCATTACCTTTGATAGCGTCCCCGATGCAGGCAGCAAGATCGTGATGAAGGTCATGGGCTACGTCCCCGACACGTATCAATCCGCAGGTGCTGTGTCGCTCAATACCGTGATCTCTTAAAATAGCAAATAAAAAAACGCGGCGTGCGCCGCGTTTTTTTATTTGGTGAAGCGGTATGCCGCAGCACCCGTTTGCTCGTCGTAGGAGAGCATTTCAAAGCGGATGCCTGCCTCATTGGCAAGCGTTTGCATTACGGTTTCGGTGGAATAACGGAAATAGGGCGTTACCTCGCGCCCCGTTTTGCGTAAATGGCGTACCGCAGGGCAGTAACGTACGGTAACGGATAGCGTTTTGCCGTCGTTTTCAAGCCTTACGGCGTCCTCGGCGTGCTCGGCGCGGTAAGTGGCTGCAATCAGCGCCTCCAGCGCTCCCGGCGCGTCTTTTTTCATGGCGTCGATGGTCTTCACGTACACGTTTTTCGTATAACGGGCAAGGTACGCCTGCAGCGCCTCCTCGCCGTGCACCTCACCAACGTATTTCAGCCCCATGTTCATGCTGCTGTGAAAATCGGGGTGGAAATATTCCAGCTGAGCCGCCTTAAATTCCGCGATCTCGGTGTTTTCGTCAAAAATAATGCGACCGTCAAACACCTTGGGATCAAAAATCAAAGAGGAACAAGCCGCGCTGTCGGCGAGGGGGTATTCTTTATACCGTACCAAGCCAACCTCGCGCAAGGCATAATCATAATAGCCGCAATGCAGGCAATAGTCGCGATAGGGCTTTACGCCGATCTCCTTTTCCAGCTCTAAAAGCCGCCCCTTGGAGGGGCAATGGGTCATTTTGGAAAGATACCATCCCGCTTTTTCATTGAGGTAGAGCGTGCAGTCCGAGGCCTCCTCCTTGAGCGTTCCCGACCAGTAGGTGAAGCAACCGCGGATGCCTTCTTTTTTGATGAAGTGGATCAACGGGATGCCCTTGCCGTCGGGCTTGAACAGGAAGTCCCACAAGCGGTCGACCTCGGCTCTGCCGTAAGTCTCGTCCAAAAAGGAGAACAGCTCGCTGTAAGCGGGGATGAATTCGGTACAGGAAATCATACCGTTAGCCCCCCTTATGCCTCAAGCTCGCCGATGCGGATCAGCTCCGCGCGCACCAGCTCGTATTGCTTTTCGGTGGGCAGAGGATTGTAATCGGGGGAGAAGTTGCCCTCACAGCCAAGCAGATTCATGGCGGCGGTGAAGCAGGGCCACAACATGTTAGCCACAAAGAAATCGCGCAAGCCTACGATGTTATTCATATGCACAGCGGCGGCTTCGCGGTCGCCCGCATCCAGCGCGCGGAAGAGCTTCCCCGTGTTGACGGGGGTGCAGGAGAGCATGCCGTCAAGGCAGTTGTTGATGCCCCAGCCGTAGGAAACGTCAAAGGTGTCAAGCCCCGAATACACGGTGATGAAGTCCTTGCGCACGCTCGGGTTAAGCTTGAGCTTGCGGAACATCTGCGTATCGGCGGATTTGATGCCGATGAAGTTGGGCACGGTCTGAAGCAGCTCCAGCACCATGTCGTAGGTGATCTTTGCCTGCGTAACGGGGGGCAGATCGTAGAGCATGATGTTGTGCTTGGTCAGCTTTGCGACCTCGCGGAAGAAGGTCATCATTTGCGCGCGATTGGCGACGCTGTAATAGGGTGCGGTGAAAACAAGCGCGGCAATGTCAAGCTCCTCCAGGGGAGCAATGCGCTGCTTGACACGGGCAATAGAGGTATCCATAGCACCTACGAATACGGGCACGCGACCTGCGGCGGCTTCCACGGCAGCCTTTGCCACCTCGGGGTAAACGTCGTTACGGATAAACGCCTGCTGTCCCATGCTGCCCATGCAGAGAAGTCCTACGGCGCCTGCCTCGATCTGCTGCTCGATCTGTGCCTTGAAGCCTGCTACGACCAGCTCGCCGTTTTCGTTTAAGGGGGTGCCGAGTGCGGGTACAAATCCTGCTTTCATAATAATTCTCCTTTGCGATACCGCTTGACGGTATGTGTTTTACAAGCTTATTTTAGCACAGCAGGCGGAAGAAGTAAATAGAAAAAAAGGACGTGTTGCGGCGCAACACGTCCTTTTTTCGTTAGTCGTTCCATAGCGATGCTACGATGCGGCGACGCTTGCGGCGGCGCACGGCAAAGAAGATCCCCAGCGCCGAAAGACACACGACGATGCCCACGGCAAGCCCGATGATCGTACCGCCTATGGTGCTTTCGATCTTAAGATCCTCCCAAAGCTCGTTTACAAGCGTGAGCTGTGCGTCGGGCAGGTTCTCGTAAGCCTCGGTCATGGCGGGATCGGTCACTCCGTAAAGGATGGGTTCCCAATCCTCGTGGATCTCATCCATGCAAGCACGGTACTCCTCGTTTTGGCGGACCAGCTTGTGCGGGGATGCGTAGCAGATGTATTCCGCATTGGCAACGGCAATGTCCTCGCGAAGCATGAAGTTGATATACGCCTCGGCAATTTCGGGGTTTTCGCTGTCCACGGGCACGCACATGGCGTCCACGAAAATATTGGTTTTGATCTCACCGTTTTGATTTTTGGGGTAAAAGAACGCAAGATCCTCGTTGTCGGCATACATGGTGAAAAAGTCACCCGCGTAGTAGGGGGCAATGGCGGCAGAGCCGTTTTCCATCTTGTTATAGATCTCGTCCATGACGTAGCCCTGTACGATCTCCTTTTGCGTCTTTAGCAGCTCCAGAGCCTCTCGCCATTCCGCTTCGTTTTCCGTATTGACGCTGTAGCCCAGATTATAAAGCGCCGTGGCGAACGCATCACGCGAGTTGTTGAACTGCAAAATATTGCCCTCATACTTCTCGTTCCACATAATGTCCCACGTGCCGACATCGTCCTCCTCCACCATTGCGGTGTTATAAATGATGCCCACCGTGCCGTAGGTGTAGGGAACGGAATATTTGTATTCGGGGTCGTAATAGGGCGAGCTGCCGCCGAACAGCGCCTCGTTATCGATGTATTGGAGGTTGGGAATGTTTTCGTAGTTCAGCTCGCGCAGCATGCCCTCGCTTGCCATGCGGGAGAGCATGTAATCCGAGGGGATGATGACGTCGTATTTCGTAGCGCCCGAGCTGATTTTGGTATACATATCCTCGTTGGAGGAATACGTAGAGTAGTTGACCTTGACCTTTGTGCCGTAGGTCTGCTCATACCATGTCTCAAACTCTGCATTCACGTCAAGAGAGCCCTCCGAGCCGTCGGAAATATATTCACCCCAGTTGTAAACGTAAAGCGTTACGGCATCGCCGCCTTCGCCGCATGCGGCGAGCAGAGGGCAAAGCAGGGCAAGAAGCAGTAAGCAGGAAAGCAGCTTTTTCATTTTGTGCCCTCCTTTTTGCGTTTGCCGCCCGCGCCGCCCACAAAGTTGACCGCCAGCAAAAGGCACAGGATCGTTACGATGAGCAGCGTGCAAAGCGCATACATGCTGTATTTCACCGCATGTGCGGTCTGGTTGTAGATATAAAGCGGGAGCGTGAGAAAATCGGGTGAGCTGACGAAGTAGCTGATGACGAAATCGTCAAGCGAGAGGGTGAAGCCCATCACAAAGCCCGAGATCACACCGGGGAGGATGGCAGGCAGCTCCACCTTGAAAAAGCTTTTCACGGGAGTGCAGCCGAGATCCAGCGCCGCCTCGCGCAGCGTGTGGTCAAACTGGCGAAAGCGCGGCAGCACCGAAAGGATCACGTAAGGCAGGCTGAAGGTGACGTGCGCGATCAGCATAGACCAGCGTCCAAGCACGTTGTCCAGCTTTAAAATGCCGCCCAATGCCACGAACAGCAGCATCATGGAAACACCCGTAACGATATCGGGGTTCATCATGGGGATGTTGGTGACGGAATTGACGGTTGCCTTGAGTGTCTTGTTGCGCATGCGGTCCAGCCCAAGCGCCGCAAAGGTGCCGATCACGGTAGAGATCGCAGCCGAGGAAAGGGCAAGCATGAGCGAGTTTTTGAGGGATTGCAGTGCCACGCTGTCGTGGAACAGCTCCACGTACCACTTGAAGGAAAAGCCCGTGTAGGAGGAAAGCGAGCCTCCCTCGTTGAACGAGAAGAAAACGAGCACCAGGATCGGGGCGTAAAGAAGCGCAAAAATGATCCACATGTAGGAACGGGAAAGAAGCTTCATACGATCATCTCCTCTCCGTCGCCGTCGGAGAACTTGTTCATCACGGCAACCGAAATAAGGATCAGGATCATCATCACAAGAGAGATCGCGGCACCCACGTGGTAGGTGGAGGGGTATTTGAATTGACGCTCGATGGTATCCCCGATCAGGTCGAAGTTACCGCCGCCCAGCTTTTGAGAGATGTAGAAGGTGGAGATGGAGGGAACAAAGACCATGGTAACACCCGAGATAATGCCGGGTACGGTAAGGGGCAGGATCACGCGGAACAGCGTTTGAAAGCCGTTACAGCCAAGATCCGCCGCCGCCTCTAAATAGCGCTTGTTGAGCTTGGTCATGGAGGTGTAAATGGGCAATACCATATAGGGGAGAAAATCGTATACCATGCCAAGGATTACAGCTCCGCCCGTGCCTACGATGGTGAGCGTGGGCAGCCCCAGGGCGGAAAGCAGAGAGTTCACAAGACCGCCGTTATCCAGCAGTGCCATGAGTGAATAGGTGCGAATGAGCAGGCTGATCCACATAGGAAGCATGAGCAGCAGCATCAGCAGCTTTTGCGTGGAGGGCTTGGCGCGGGACATAAAGAATGCAAGCGGGTAGCCGATCACAAGGCAGATCGCTGTGGCGACCAGCGCAAAGCAGATGGAAACGAGAAAAATATGCGAGTAGGAGGAAAGCAGCTCAATGTTGGAAAAGCTGAAATTCCCCTGCGTATCGGTAAACGCAAAGTAGAGCACAAAGAGCAACGGCGCCACGATAAAGATCGCTGCCCATATAATGTGGGGAACTGCCGCCACGCGTTCCATAAAAGAGAGCTTTTGCTTCATTCCTCCACCACCTCCGCGACGTCGGCTTCCGCATCGGGATCCGAGAGATGCTCCATTTCCTCGGAAAAGGTGGAGTAGTCGCCGAACATGCCCGAGTATTCGGATTTTCGCATGATGTGGATGGCGTCGGGTTCTACGTAAATGCCGATCTGTGCCTCGGGCGCTACGTAATCCGAGGTCTCGATCATCCACTTAAAGCCGCAGACGTCCACGATGATCTCGTAGTAGTCGCCCTTGAAGGTCACGGAGGTGACTGTACCGCACAGCATACCCTCTTCCACGGGAACAACGTCTACGTCCTCGGGGCGCACCACGATGTCGACGGGCTCGTTTTTCTGGAAGCCTCCGTCTACGCAGTCAAACGTATGCCCCGAAAAGCGAGCCTTTCCATCGGATAGCATCACGCCGTCAATAATATTGGATTCGCCGATGAAGTCCGCGACGAAGGCGTTGACGGGCTCGTTATAAATATCGGTGGGGGTGCCGATCTGCTGGATCCTGCCGTTTGCCATGACCACGACCGTGTCGGACATGGAAAGAGCCTCCTCCTGGTCGTGTGTGACGTAAATAAAGGTGATGCCCGTGGCGTGCTGGATGCGCTTCAGCTCATTTTGCATATCCTTGCGGAGCTTGAGGTCGAGCGCGCCGAGGGGCTCGTCCAAAAGAAGCACGCGGGGTCTGTTTACAAGCGCGCGCGCGATAGCAACGCGCTGCTGCTGACCGCCCGAGAGAGTGTCGGGACGTCGCGCCTCAAAGCCCTTGAGTCCCGTCATTTTCAGCATTTCCTTCACGCGCTCGCGGATTTCGTCCTCCTTCACCTTTTGGATGCGAAGTCCGAAGGCAACGTTGTCGTACACGTTAAGGTGGGGGAAAAGAGCGTATTTTTGAAAAACGGTATTGACTTGTCGCTTATAAGGGGGGACGTCGTTGATGCGTTTGCCGTCAAAGGTCACGTCGCCCTCGTCGGGGGTTTCAAAGCCGCCGATAATGCGCAGCGTGGTGGTTTTCCCGCATCCCGAGGGACCGAGTAGGGTGACGAATTCCTTGTCGTGAATGTCCAGATCGATGCCGCAGAGTACCTGCTCGCCGTCGAAAGATTTACTGATGGACCTCAACTTGATCAGTGTGTTGTTCATTCCACATAAATACTCCTTCGCAAATCAGTACTTTGCTCAAAAAAGCGCACCGAAAATGCGCTCTCGTGAACTTATAGCGATATTGTAACAGAAAGTACTGTAAAATGCAATAGCTTTTCGAAATTTTTTGGAAATAATCGCAATCTGGCGCAATCTGACGCAAAAAGGTGGAATTTTTGGCAAATAAACGGCGAAAAACTCCGCAATTCTCGCAAATTCTTCAAAATCCTCGTTTTTGCTTGCAAACGAGTCGGGGGAGCTGCTGTGAGAGGAAAAGCCTTGCAAAAAGTGATGCCGAAAGCACCGCCAGCGCAAGGTTTTGCCCATATCGCAAAACAAGGCACCCTGATAGCGCAAATAAAAGCAAAAGCGCGAGGTAGGAGCTTACCGCAAGCACAAGCTCCGCGCGTTGCTCGCCCACAAGAGGGGAAAGCAAGGCATGCAGTACCCGTCCCCCGTCAAATCCCGTGATGGGAAGGAGGTTGAAAAGCGCAAGGGAAAGCGTCGCGGCTCTTGCGGCAAGTGCCGGGTGAGAGGAGAAGGGGGATAGCACGAGGGCAAGCAATAATGAGGCAAAGGGTCCCGCCGCCGACAGCAGCCCCTCTGCGCGGTAGGAGGGGAGTGCCGCGGCAGGGACAATGCGTGCCCCCGGGATATCCAGCTCCAGCAAGCGTAAGCGGATGCGCAGCAGCCTTGCCGCCAACAAATGACCGCACTCGTGTACAGCCGCCGCAAAAAGCGTGGCAAGAAATAGAGAGCTGCCCGTAAATGCCATCACGCAAAGCAGTAAAAGCGCCCCGGGCGTTATACGAATCCTCAAATCATCACCCCCTTGATACTATGCACGGTGCGGCTTGTCAGTTGACTGTTTTTGCAAAAACTCTTTGCAAATGCGGCGCTTTGTGTTACAATAGAAAAAAAGGGGGTGGGAAAATGGTCGGATCTCGCATTCGCGTCCTTTGTGCTTTGCTTGCCCTTCTGCTCCTTTTCCCGTTTGCCTCATGCGCACGCGAGGAATCGGAGACGCTGCGCGTGACGGTGCTTGACGTAGGACAAAGTGACTGCATTGTTATCTCGCAAGGAGAGAAGCATATGCTGGTTGATACGGGAAGCTCCGCTGCACGCGGCGCGGTGCTGTCGTATTTGCGGATGAACGGCATCGAAAGGCTGGAGTATTTGCTTGTGACTCATCCGCATGAGGATCATTTCGGAAATTCGAGAGCGTTGTTGGAAACGTATTCCGTTGACAGGCTTTTTCTTTCCCCTGCCGCCTCGGAGGAGCTTGGGTATGCGTTGATGCTGGATGCTGCCGCGCAGCAGGAGATCCCACTGCAAACGGTGCGGGAGAAGGTCACCTTTTCGCTGGGGAACGCCGTTTGCGAATTAATATGCCCCGTAACGGATACGGAAAACGTGAACAACGCAAGCCTTGTGCTGCGCGTGACCTTTGGAGAATGCGTGTTGCTGTTTACGGGAGATGCCGAAAGCGAGGCGGAGGACGCGATCCTTTTGGAGCTCGGAACGGAGCTTGTAGGCTGTGATTTTCTCAAGGTGGGCCACCACGGCTCGGATACTGCGAGCAGCATGACGTTTGTGCAAGCGGCGGCTCCCGATATTGCGGCGATCTCCTGCGGCAAGAATAATGAGTACGGCTTTCCGCACCGTGCGGTGCTGGAGAATCTTGCGGCGGTGGGAGCCACCGTCTACCGCACCGACGAGTGCGGGAATTTGCACTTTGTTTGTGATGGAAAGGAGATCGGTTATGTCGAATGAAATGCAGATGCCCGTAGGGCGTTTTGCCCCGACGCCGAGTGGGAGATTGCATCTGGGAAATTTGATGTGCGCACTGCTTGCATGGCTTTCCGTCAAGTCGCGCGGCGGTAAATTTGTGTTGCGGATCGAGGATCTGGACGCCGCACGGTGCCCCTTTATGGGGGAGAACACGCGTTATCTGCTGGATGATCTGGCATGGCTTGGCTTGGATTGGGAGGAAGAGGTGCTCTGGCAATCACAGCGTACCGAGGTTTATCAAGAGTATTTTAACAAGCTTTCCGAAAAGGGGCTGATCTACCCTTGCACCTGCTCTCGCGCCGAGCTGCATGCGGCAAGCGCGCCGCACCTGTCGGACGGTGTGCCGCTGTACGATAGAAAATGCTGGTACCGCCTGCAGCGCGGCGAGAGCGCCCCGAACGGAAGAAAGCCCGCCTATCGTTTGCGCGTCCCCGATGAGGACGTGACGGTTGAGGATGGATTGCAGGGGACGTACCGAGAAAATCTGGAGCGAGGATGCTCGGATTTCGTGGTGCGCCGTTCGGACGGCGTGTACGCCTATCAGCTGGCGGTGGTGGTGGACGACGCACTTTCGGGGGTGAGCGAGGTCGTGCGCGGAAGAGATCTGCTTTCCAGCACGCCCAGACAAATGTATATACAGCAGCTTTTCGGCTTTTCTCACCCCGTTTACTACCATATTCCGCTTCTCACGGATGCCGGGGGACGCCGCCTCTCCAAGCGCGAGGGAGACGGCTGTATGGATCGCGTGCGTGCCGTATATCCAAGCTCCGCACCCGTGATCGGTGCACTCGCCGCCGCGCTTGGATTGATCCCTGCGCCCGAGTCGCTCACGGCAAAGCAGCTGTTGCCGCTGTTTGATTGGAAAAAGGTCCCGCGCGATGCCGTGTTTTTGCCCGAAGGCTTTTGATTTGCAAAAAAAACCGAAAAAGTTTTTCAAAAAGGCTTGACAACCGCCTCTCGTTTGAGTATAATATCAATGTTGCCATGCGAGAGTGGCGGAACTGGCAGACGCGCACGTTTGAGGGGCGTGTGGTTTACA
>CAZOFQ010000014.1:0-21798 GCA_964579105.1 uncultured Lachnospiraceae bacterium | reverse complement strand
GCTTTGATGCAGTGGCATGGATCTTCGGGGGAGCCGAAACGCTTTTGGCCCGTATCATCTATACCGTCATTGCGCTGGCGGGCGTATGGTGCATTTCGCTCATCTTCCGTCCCGACGAAACGCGTGTGGAGGAACACCGCTGATCGCGCGACGCGAGGGGGCGCACGCAACGGCGTGCGCCTTTTTCGCATATCTTATTTTTCCCCGTTTTTTTCTTGCGCAAACAAAAAAGCAAAGCCCGCGGCGTGCGTTTTGACACCGTGGGCTTTGCTTATTGCGTTTCTTCCTCGCTTGGCGGCACGAACTCCAGCACGTCCTCGATTTTACAGTTCAGCACACAGCAAATACGCGCAAGCACGTCGGTGTCCAGGCGCGTGATCTTGTTTTTACAATAATTGTTGATCTGCGTGCGTTGCATTTCCGCCTTGTGGCTCAGCTTGTTCTTACTGATGCCCGCCTTCTTGATGAGCTCGTCCAGCTTGATCTTAATGCTTCCGTATTGATTCATGATTATCACCTACATATTTAGTATTGACAATTTCATTATATATAAGTTATAATAGAATTGTAAGATGTGAGTAATCCAATCAGCCTTCTTACACAATTAAAAGGAGAAAAATATGAAGGCAATCGGTATAGTAAAAGAATATAGATACTTTAGGACGATTGGTCATTCCCAAAAAAATGAGAACGTTGTTTCGTTTAGACGCCAAAGTCGAGTTAGTCATAACCACAAAAGGAATTCCTTTGCGAAACCCCGCGTATAAAATTGTAAAAAACAAAGAAGCCCCGTGAAATTTTCACGGGGCTTCTTTTGAAAAACGCGAATCAGATGCGGAACATCATATCGCCGTAGTTCGGCATAGGCCAGTACTCCGAGGAGGTCATGGTCTCCATCTCGTCCACGAGACGGCGTAGCGCTTCCATCAAGGGCAGCACCTTCTCCGCAAATGCGGTTGCCATCTGCTCGCCTGCGGGCAGCGCACCCGCGGCGGCATCCGCCGCCTTCAGCTCCTTGAGTGTTGCGTACGCCTTACCGACAAGCGCGCAAAGCGATTGCACCACGTCGGTCTCCATGCTGATATCCGCGCAGGAGACCACCGCCACCTTGGCGGAAGCCCCCTTCGCTACGTCAGCGACATAGGCATTGACGGCAGGCAGGATATCCCGCGCGGTCATTTCGATCATCGCCTGCGCCTCGATATTGATGAGCTTGGCGTAATTTTCAAACAGGATCTCCTCGCGCGAACGGATCTCACTCTCGCTCATGACACCGTGCCCGGCAAAAAGTGCGATGTTTTTGGGAAGCGAGAAGGTCTTAAACGCATCCACGGAGGTGCGAAGATTGAGCAGACCGCGGCGTGCGGCTTCCTCCTCCCACTCCTTGGAATAGCCGTCGCCGTTGAAGATGATGCGGCTGTGCGCGGTGAGTGTATCCTTGATGAGCTTTTCGACTGCCGTGTCAAAATCCTCTGCCTTTTCCAGCACGTCCGCGAACCCGCGGAAGGACTCTGCCACAATGGTGTTGAGTACAATATTGGGCATTGCCATGTTCTGCGAGGAGCCGGGCATACGGAACTCAAATTTGTTGCCCGTAAACGCGAAGGGGGAGGTGCGGTTGCGATCGGTGGTATCCTTGGTGAAGGTCGGCACCGAGGGGATGCCGAGATTCATCTTACCGCGCAAGGGACCCTTATAATCCGTGCCGCTGACGATGGCGTCCACCACCGCCTGCAGATCGTCTCCGATAAACATGGAGATGATCGCGGGCGGCGCCTCGTGTCCGCCTAAGCGGTGGTCGTTTCCCGGATGCGCCACCGACAAGCGCAGCAGATCCTGATAGTCGTCTACCGCCTTCACAACAGCGGCAAGAATGAGCAAAAACTGCTTATTCTCCATCGGCGTTTTGCCCGGCTTTAACAAATTTTTGCCCGTATCGGTATCAATAGACCAGTTATTGTGCTTGCCCGAGCCCGCCACGCTGCCAAAGGGCTTTTCATGCAAAAGGCACACAAGCCCGTGCTGCTCGGCAATCTTTTTCATGTAGGTCATGATCAGCAGGTTCTGGTCGATCGCCATATTCGTGGTGGAGAACACGGGGGCAAGCTCGTGCTGGGCGGGTGCGCCCTCGTTATGCTTGGTCTTGGCGGGAATGCCCATGCGCCAGAGCGCCTCGTCCAGATCCGCCATGTAATCCTGAATACGGGTCTTCAGCTCACCGTAGTAGTGATCCTCCATCTCCTGCCCCTTGGGGGCGGGTGCGCCGAACAGCGTACGACCCGCATAGATGAGGTCCTTGCGCTGATCGTAGATCTGCTTGTCGATAATGAAATACTCCTGCTCGATGCCCACGGTGGTGTTGATGCGCGTGGTCTCGGCATCGCCAAACAGACGCATCAAGCGCACGCCCTCGTTGGAAAGCGCGTCCATGGAGCGCAAAAGCGGCGTTTTGGTATCCAGCGCCTCGCCCGTGTAAGAGCAAAATGCGGTAGGGATAAAGAGCGTGCCGTCCTTCACGAAGGCGTAGGAGGCAGGGTCCCACGCCGTATAGCCCCGTGCCTCAAAGGTGGCACGAAGTCCGCCCGACGGGAAGGAGGAGGCGTCTGCCTCGCCCTTGATGAGCGCCTTGCCCGAGAATTTCATAATGACCTTGCCGCCACCCACGGGGGTGAGGAACGCCTCGTGCTTTTCGGCGGTGACACCCGTTAAGGGCTGGAACCAGTGTGTGTAGTGCGTGGCACCCTTTTCTATTGCCCAATCCTTCATAGCGCCCGCCACGGTATCGGCAATGGCAGGGTCGATCTCCTTACCCTGCTCCACGCTTTTGCGAAGCCGTTGATACACGTCCTCGGGCAAGCGCTGGCTCATCACCTCGTCGTTAAAGACCATACAACCGAACAGCGCGGGAATATTTTTCGTCATAGAGCTCCTCCTCTTGGAGTAAGAAATAATACATAAATTATTATATACCAAAATCTTCCGCATTGTCAAGGACTTCTTTGGAATATCCTTGCTGCCTTTGCTTTCCCCCACTTTAAAATTATTGACACGCATTGATGAACATGCTATAATAATGGCAAGAAACACTATCCCGCGCGGAGGAATTATGAAAAAAGCACTTTGGATACTTCTGATGGCGCTGCTGCTGAGCTTATGTGCCTGCGGCATGTGCGAGCACGAATGGAGCGAAGCCACCTGCACGGCGCCAAAGACCTGCGTGCTTTGCGCTGCAACCGAGGGAGAGGCTCTTGCCCACGGCTATAAGGATGCCACCTGCGAAACGCCGAAAACCTGCACCGTTTGTGGGGAAACCGACGGAGAAGCGCCCGGGCACACCTACGCAGATGCCATCTGCACCGCCCCAAAGACCTGCACCGTGTGCGAGCAAACGCAAGGGGATGCCATCGGCTATCACGTTTGTGACGATACGGGAACATGCAAGGCGTGCGGCGCCAGCTTTGATACCGAGAAAATGACATTGGAGGAATTGGTGATAGACTCCTTTGCCGATATGAGCAGAGCGGGCATCTTCAGCAGCACACAGACCGAATATAAAATTTACCGATCCATCACCCTATCCGACATCGGCATGCCTATCGTAGAATTAAGTGGAGATATTTCCACCGTTTCCAAGGAAAATGAGCTGATCGTAGGCTTTTCCTACGAGGATAGCGCGCAAGCCTTCACTTGCAACGCAGAGATTAAGGTACAGGGCGCCTCAAGCGCAAATTATCCAAAGAAAAACTTTACGGTGAAGCTCCTTAAGGAAAACGGGAAAAAGCACAAGGTGGAATTGGTCGACGGTTGGGGCGAGGAAAACAAATACTGCATGAAGGCAAACTATGCCGACTTCTCGCAGGCAAGAAACGTTGTATCCGCCAAGATCTGGGGCGACGTGGTGAAATCGAGAAATTTAGACGATGAATTGAGCGCGCTCGCCAACGGCGGCGCCATTGACGGCTATCCCATTGCCGTTTACAACAACGGACAATTTTTAGGGCTTTACACCATGAATATTCCAAAGGACAAATGGATGCTTGGCATGGAGGACAGCGACGAAAAAACACAGGCGATCCTGATGGGAGACTCCTGGCATGAATCGGTAAAGCTGCACGAGCCGATGAACGAGGATTTCCAGAGCAGCGGCTGGGAGCTGGAATACGCCTCCAACGAGGACAGCGAGGTGGACAACGACACCACATGGGTGGTGACCAGCTTTAACAAGCTGATCAATTTCGTTCTCAACAACGATGGCGAGGATTTCAAAAACGGCATCTCCGCCTATGCCGACGTAGATAAGTGTATTGATGCGATGCTTTATACCCACGTGATATGCGGCGGAGATAACCTTGCCAAAAACATTCTATGGGTCACCTATGACGGCACCCATTGGTACTCCACGGTCTACGATATGGACAGCACGTGGGGCATGTATTGGAACGGCTCCTTTATCTACACACCCGAAACGATGAATATGACGGAGATGACCTCCCAAAACTCCAACATCAATCTGCTGTGGGAAAAGATCTTTGAAAACTTCTATGACCGCGTGGTGGAGCGCTACTTTGAATTGAGACAAGGCGCGCTCTCCATGGAAAACATACGCATGCGCTTCGACGCTTTCTTTGCGCTTATTCCCGACCTTGTATACGAGGCTGAAAAGGCAAGGTGGACAGAGGTGCCAAGCCAAGAGATCAACAACAAGGCGCAGATCCTCGACTTTGCGCAAAAGCACCTGGAAAAGCTTGACCAGCGACTGCAAGAGCAGCAATAATCAAAAGGCAATGTCGAACCGATTTTGATTCGACATTGCCTTTTCTTATTATTTTTTCGTAACGTCTTGGCGGCGCTGCTGCTGAGCTTATGCTCTTGCGACAGCAGCAACAATAAAAAAAGAGGCAAGTCGAACTACGGCTTGCCTCTTTTTTTCAGAGTCTGATCCGTGTTGCCACGGTCTTGTATCTGCCATCCTCGGCACACCAGTGCGACATCATCACGTCGCCGTCCGCAAGGCGGATGGCGCCGGGCTGTCCAAACTTCAAAAAAGCGAAGATCTCCGCCATTTTTGCATCCCTCAAGACGGGGGCTTGAGGTGCCCACACGAGAGCCTCGTCCACGACCCTCCACGTCTTTTCGGAGAAGTCGATCACATAGGCGTAAATTCCCGGGCGATCGGTGTCACGGCGCACGGCATGAAGCGCGAGAAATTTTTCTCCGCCCAGTGCGCAAAGCGAGGATGCCTGCCCACGCACGCCCGTGCCTTGCGGTGCCGACCAGGTTTTGCCGTTGTCGTAGGACACGGTGTAGTGATTCTCCATGCGCTCCCCCGTTTTTACGCTCTCATTCCACCCGACACAAAGGATCGCGCCCGAATCCAGCTGGCACATTCTCTGCTCGTAGCACGTCACCTCGCCGTTAAAATCCATACAAACGGCAGCATCGCTCCACGTTTTTCCCCCATCCTCGGAGCAAAGCGCTCTGCCGCAAAGTGCACCGTGCATGCTGCCCTCCCAATCGGGGAAGCCCGTAATAGGGGTGATCCACGTGCCGTTTTTCAATACCGTTAAGGGGGCTGATGCCTCCGCGTGAGGTCCCCAAGCACAGTCGATCTTCTGCATTTTTCCCCAAGTCCTTCCACCGTCCTCAGACGTTGCAAAGAAAATAAAATCGTCCAGCAGTCCGCCGTTTTCGGGGTTACCGATCGGCAGCTCGGGATCGTCGCGCAGAAAGGTATAGCCAAGTGCGATCAATCGCCCGTCGGGCAACGCCGTCACCTTGCAGTAATCGGTAAGACGGTCTTCCTCCCCCTGCAGATCAAACATCCGCACAGGGGCACTCCAATGCCTGCCGCCGTCCCGACTAAAGGAGATGTGCGTGGTGCTGTCCACGCTTTCGAACGCTTCTCCGATCACAAACGCCGCACCCAGTACGCCGTCCGCGCGCTCAAACAAAAACGGAAAAAAGCTTTGTCTGCTGCGCAATTGCGGCAGGGGGTTTTCATAAATGGGATTTGATTCCAATACCTTCATGCTCCGTCTCCTTTACCTACGTTTTGAACGCCAATTGCCGTTCTTGGCATTATTATATCACGGACAGACATCCTTGTAAACGCCGAAATCGGACACAAAAAGAAATTTTGTGTCCGAAAGTACGATCGACATTACATTCAAGCGTATATATAATCAACCTGCTTTGTGCATGCACATCCGCTTTAATTTTCTCTTTGAAAACGGCAGCGCATTTTTTCTCTCACGGCGAAACGACGATCCTTGCAACACCGTGGTACAGCATGAACGCCGACAGAATGCTTGAGACAGTCAAAAGCAACAGTCGCGGTCATAGCGCCCGAGCGCGAAGACATCAACGAATTCGCAAAATACGCAAAGCAGAAGGCAATATCAAGCCGATCTCGGAATGATATTGCCTTTTTATGTTTCGCTGACGTCACCCGTCAGCCTCGCCGCGAGTCGTCAAGCCTTATTTTTAGTTTTGCCCGTAATAGGCGTTTGCACCGTGCTTTCTGTAGTAGTGCTTGTCTGCAAGCTCCTGCTGGAAGGTGGCATGAGGATTGAGCTGTACGGTCTGGTATGCCATCATGGCGACCTCCTCCAGAACGATCGCATTCTTCACCGCCGACATCGCGTCCTTGCCCCAGGTAAAGGGGCCGTGCGAAAAGACGACAACACCGGGGATCGCCTCGGGATCCTTCTCCTTGAACGCATCCACGATCACGGTACCTGTCTCCCACTCGTAATCCCCCGCGATCTCCGCCGCGGTCATGGGTCTGGTGCAAGGCACGTCACCGTAGAAGGTGTCGGCATGCGTCGTGCCAAGCATCGGGATATCCCGCCCTGCCTGTGCAAAAACGGTCGCCCAGCGTGAATGGGTGTGTACGACAGCTTTCACGGCGGGGAAGCTCTTGTAAAGATTCACGTGCGTGGGCAGATCCGAGGAGGGGCGCAGCTTGCCCTCTACCACGTTGCCGTCAAGGTCGGTGAGGACGATGTCCTCTGCCGTCATGGTCTCATACGCCACGCCCGAGGGCTTGATGGCAATAATGCCAAGCTCGCGGTCGATCTCAGACACGTTGCCCCACGTCAGGGTGATAAGACCGTTCTCCTTGAGCGCGATGTTCGCCTTGAAAACTCTTTCCTTGAGTTGTTTTACTGCATCTGTCATGTCTGTGTCCTCCCAATCAGTCTACGCCGTGCACGCCCGTGCGCTCGTCCAAATAATCTCCAAAGCCCAGCTTTACCACGCGCACGTCGGAGCCTTCGATCTCCGCCTCGGTGATCGTGCCGTTGGGTACGCGCGGCACCTCCAGCAAGCGCTCAAGCGGAATACCCTGCCAAACGGAAAGCAGACCGCGGACCACTGCGCCGTGCGTGCCGATCGCCACTGTTTTATCGGGATTGTCGGCAACGATCTTGTCAATCATGGGAAGCAGCCGCGCCAGCATAGTGGTATAGCACTCGCCGCCCTTGAACTGATGCAGCCCAAGATTTGCCTTGTAGAAGGCGAACTCCTCGGGATAGCTTGCCTCAACCTCGGTCATCAGCTGACCCTGCCAGATGCCCTCGTTGATCTCGCGCAGCTCGGGATGGCTTTGGATCGGCAGCCCCAGCGCCTTGGAAAGGGGCTTCACGGTATCGATCGCACGCTCAAGATCGCTTGCGTAGATCGCATCCACCTTGTAGTTCTCCTGTATGTACTTGCAAACCAGCTCTGCCTGCTGCAGCCCCTGTGCAGAAAGGGGCAGGTCCAGCTGTCCCGAAAAGCGTCTGTCCTTATTTCCGCTACTGTAGCCGTGGCGGATCAGCAAAAGTCTTGTCATATGCTTCTCCTTTTATCTTTTAATAGAATCAGTATATCACATCATCGCGCAAAAAACAAGTCCCGAGCGATGTTTTTTCTCTGTTTTGCAATAAAGAAAGGGAGGCATATGCCTCCCTTTCACCAAAGCACCGCAGGCTGTTCTCCATAAAGATATCGTAGCCCGTCGGCATCAGCTCCGTAAATTCAGTTCCTTCAGTATTTCCGCCGCCTTGTAGATATTATTTGAGGTAAACATACGGCAGCCAAGCTCAATATACCTTTTATACGTCTCAAGCTCGTCCGGCACGCAAACGCAAGGAAGGATACCGTGTCTTAAGCAATATTCGAAATTTTCGGGGAAATCTAACGGCGCATGCCCTGCCGTGTTGGGATATAAGCAGCACCAATCATACAGCTCCTCTTGCTTTGTGACGGCTGTATCCCTTGTTTTTTGACAACGGTATATCCCCTGCCCGTGTATCGGGAACGCCTTACCGTATTTCCGATACACGTGCTCCAGCACTCTGTCGCTGAAGGAATTTATCATAGAACGCTTCTCGAGTCCATGCTCCCTTATTGCCGAAATCAGCTTGTCGGCGGCGGAAAATGCAAATTCATCACCCACGTGGCAAGGATAATCCTTCAGCTCCCAGTTTATCAAAACGTCCGTGCTTTTTATAAGCTCGATAAACTCCTCAAGCGTGGGCACCTTCGTTCCCGAAAATTCCTGTGAAAACCACGAGCCCGCATCAAGCCCTCGAATTTCCTCCAGGCTCATCTCATCGGTAAAGCCATCGTGCCCCGCGGTTCTTTTCAGATTTCGGTCATGCATGATGATCAGATGCCCGTCCTTCGTCATATGCACGTCGGTTTCTATCATATCCACTCCGAAGCGCAGAGCCGACTCGAATGCGGGGATGGTATTTTCGGGGCATCTTTCCCTGTCGCCCCTATGTGCCGCTAAAATAATTCTTGTTCCGTCCATTTCAAAGTCCTTCCGTAAAAAATGCGTTCGTATAAGCAAAATTGCCGTGAATATCCCTCACAGTGATTCTGAAATATTTGCAATCAAAATCCAACGGAAAAGCCACCTCGTTCAGCGTCTCGCCGTTTGTCGCATGTGCGCATTTCGACCTTCTGGCATCGGTGGTCAAGCCGACCCATACCACGTCCGAGGTGTGAAGGCAAAGCTTGCCGTCCTCGATATATATTTCGTGGAAAAGAGGACCCGTCGAGGCATAGAAATCACCGCCAGCGAGTGCTTTTGTGATAGCGGTGTATTTCAGCTCGTCGGCTTTTATCATCACGAAGCCGCCGAAGCAGTCGTCAACGCCGTTGTGCACGTCGTCTGCCGCCACGGCAAAAAGACGCTTGCCGCTTCTCAGCATGTCGTCGTAAATGCTCGGACAAGAGCTTGTGAATCCAAGCATTTCGCAATCGGTGTTGTAGATCTCAAGGGCATTGAACTCACTGTAATTGATGTATTGCTCATAGTCCTCCAGGGACCACGCAGGATGGTTGTAGGTGGCAAAAAAGCCCTTCTCTTTTGCGATGCTCACCAGCTTGTTTATGCCCTCGGGAGAATATTCTCGTGTAAAGCCATAACTATCCTTACAGAACCTGACCCTTTCCCTGTGCTTGGCACAGTTCCCTATGTAAGCATAATCCTCCTTCCAGCAAGGCTGCTCAACGGTATCGGGACTTTGGGCGATGAGGCAAATATGGCATTTTTTCTCCCCGACCACCCCGGGATATCGGTTGCTTCCGTTAAACTGCACCTCGACCCCGGATAGCGCGATAAATTCGCTGTCCGTAAGCTCGGGATGTGGGATAAAAATGTCGTGGTCGGTATAGGCGACTACGGAATATCCGTTGGATTTGTACAGCTCCTTGAGCTCCTCGGGCGAGAGCTTTCCGTCGCTGATATTTGTATGTGCGTGGAGATTTGCTTTGTAGGCATTCTTTGTGTTTGCTAATAGATACTTTTTCATTTTTTACCTCTTTTCCAACGATCTGCACAGGAAGACCCTTCACCATGAAATCTTGCTCCTATTTTAACACATATCCCAAATGTTGACAAGCGCATTTCGTAAAAAATCAAAATTCAAATCAAGAAAAGGCAATATCCCCCAAACAGGTGGAGATATTGCCTTTTTGTTTCGGACCGTCGAGGACGCCGGTCCCTACAATTTGATCTATCGGTAGAGGTCGGCGCTCACGGCGACCGGTTACCCCAACGCCTCAGGGATATTCGCCAGCATATTTTCCACAAAGATACCGTAGCCCGTGGTCGGATCGCCGATCAGCACGTGCGTCACGGCGCCCACCAGTCGCCCGTTTTGCAAGATGGGCGAGCCACTCATGCCCTGCACGATACCGCCCGTGCGCTCCAGCAGTGCCTCATCCGTCACCTTCACGGTAAAGCACTTGTTTCCCGTTGCGCTGCGGTGGATCTGCGAGAGCGTGACCGTATATTCGTGCGGCGTGTTATCATCCAAGGTACACCACACGCTTGCCGCACCCTCATGCACCTCTCCCCGATACGCAATAGGCATTTCTCCCACGGGCGAGGCGGGTAATTCCCCAAATACTCCGTATACGCCGCACACGGTGTTTCCGAGCAGCGTGCCCGTTTTTCCTGCCGAAAAATGTCCGCGCAGCGCGCCGGGTGCGCCGATCGCGCCGCGCTCCACATCACCGATCGTTACCCCTAACACGCTGCCGCGCGAAAGCGGGATCAGCGTGCCGCTTTCCGCGTCGCAGATGCCGTGCCCAAGCCCTGCAAAGGCATTGCCTTTTTTCATCATAAACGTAACCGTGCCGATCCCCGCTCCGCTGTCGCGGACAAACAGCCCCATGCGCAAGCGTCCGTCCTCATCACAGGGCAACGCCTTGAGTGCCGCCGTATGCTCGACGCCGTCTCTTTTATAATGAACCGACACCTCTTTGCCCTCGCTTTGTTGCAGCACGTCGGCAAGATGCGCAGCACTACCGGGTGTTACTTCATTTATTTTATAGATGCAATCTCCCGGCAAAAGCCCTGCGGCACGCGCGGGATTGTGACACTCTCCGCCGCTTTCCACGTCGCAGTAGCCCACGACCAACACCCCCGCGGTAAAAAAGCGCACCCCGAACGGGATGCCGCCCACGAGAAGCACGGGGCGCTCGGCTTCGGCGGCGTAAATGGGCAGGGCTGCCGCAGATAAGAGTAACAGGCAAGCCAGCAAAAGCGCCGCACGCCTGATATTTTTTCGTTTTGTTTTCATTTTGATCTCCCCCAAAAAACTCGCTGTGCTTTATTACTATGTGCGAAAATCCACGCTTTCATCAATAGCAATTAAGCCACACGTTGCATCATTTATCCACTGAAAAGCCGCAAAACCGCGTGCCGTGAGGATGACAAAATTTGTAAAATTTTTCGGTAGGTCTTGACAGCATTTTTTTGCGCTGATATAATTAGTTAGCAAACTAATTATCATGGAGGAGCTATGAAACAACAATCCGCAACGCCGCTTCCCCCGCCGCCCCCTCGCAAGGAGCGCGAGGAGGCGCCGCTTTCCCCCCGATTGATCATGGAGATCTCGCGCTTGCTGCGAGCTCGCATGCAAAGAGAGGAGAGGGGTGTGATGGCACAAAGCACCGCACGCCTTATCATGTCGCATCTTGCCCTGTGCGACGATCTCGGGCAATTGGAATTGGTACGCATCACGCGTCTTAAGCCCCCGTCGGTCAGCGTGCTTTTGCGCCGTATGGAGGAGGAAGGCTATATCTCAAGAGTAGCAGACAAAAATGACCGCCGTGCCGTACGCGTGACACTGACGCAAAAGGGGCACGACTTTGACCGCGAGCATCTGCAGCGCCTTTCCACAAACGATCATCAGGCGATCAAGGGGCTTTCCGAGCAGGAGCAAAAAACACTGGAAGCTCTGCTGCTCCGCGTACGCGAAAACTTGACAGAGAAATGAGGTGTCCCGATTGCGAAGCTTATTTAAATATTTGAAGCCTTATAAATTTTTTGCCATTCTCTCCCCTCTTTTGATGATGGGCGAGGTGCTGTGCGATCTCTGCTTGCCTTATCTGATGGCCTTCATCGTCAACTACGGCATCATCGGAGAGAATATTGCCGAGAACGGCGTGGCATCCTTTATCATGCGTACGATCTTTGGCACGGGTGCTTATACGGGGTTGCAAATGATCCTTACCTTCGGCATTTTGATGCTGATCGTGGTGCTGATCGGCGGCTTCTTTGGCACGCTTTGCGCCTATACCGCCGCCAAAGCGGCACAGGGCTTTGGGCACGACCTGCGTCGCGACGCCTACAAAAAGGTGATGTCGCTTTCCGCCGAGCAGGCGGACCGCTTCACCACAGGCTCACTTGTCACACGCATGACCAACGACGTGAGCATGATCGTGGAGTTTACGGAAAGTCTCTTGCGTATGTTCGTGCGCTCCCCCATGTTCTTCATTGGCGGCACGATCTTTTTGCTCACGCTTGACGTGCGCTTTGGTGCGGTGCTGCTTGTTTCCCTGCCCGTGCTGATCGGCACGCTTGCCTTTGTGCTTTCCCGCACAGTGCCGCTATTCGGCAAGGTACAGCAAAAGCTGGACCACGTCAATTGCGTGATGCAGGAAAACGTATCGGGCGCACGCGTAGTAAAGGCATACGTCCGCGAGGAGCACGAATGCGAGCGCTTTAAAAACGCCAACGCCGAGCTTCGAGACATCAACTACCGCGTGCAAAAGCTGACCTCTGTCATTCAGCCCGTGGTGATACTGGTGCAGAATTTTGCCATCATCGCCATCATCTATCTGGGAGGTAACCGCATTGCCGACGGCTTTATGGGCATGCGCACGGGTGACGTGATGGCTGCCGTGACCTACACCACGCAGGTGCTTTCCTCGGTGATGATGGTCACTATGCTGTTTCAGATGATCTCCCGCGCCATCGCCTCCGCGCGCCGCGTGAGGGAGGTAATGGATTGCGAGCCCGTGATCAAGAGTGGGAACGAGGCTCCCGACGCAGCCGATGTGGCAGTTTCCCTTCGCAACGTGTCCTTCCGTTATCCCGGCACTGTGGGAGATCCCGTTCTGCACCACATTGATTTAGAGATAAAAAAAGGAGAAACGCTTGCCATTGTGGGCGCGACGGGTGCGGGAAAATCCTCGCTGGTGCGTCTTTTGCCGCGCTTTTATGACGCCGCAGGGGGCGAGGTGCTGGTGGACGGCGTCAACGTAAAGGATTACGACCTCACCGCCCTGCGTCACAAGATCGGCTTTGTAATGCAGAAAAGCGAGCTGTTTTCCGACACCGTGGCGGGCAATATCCGTTGGGGACGTCCCGAGGCGACCGACGCCGAGGTGCGGCGCGCCGCCGAGGTTGCGCAAGCCGCGGAATTTATCGAGGGCTTTAACGAGGGGTACGGCACGTTTATCGCAGAAAAGGGAGCGTCCCTTTCGGGCGGGCAAAAGCAGCGCATGTCTATTGCGCGTGCGCTTTGCCGCCGTCCGCAAATTCTGATTCTGGACGATGCCACGTCCGCACTTGACCTTGCCACAGAGGCGAGGCTGCGTCAAGCGCTGCGCGAGGAGCTGCAGGACACCACCGTGATCCTGATCGCACAGCGCATTGCCAGCGTGCGGGATGCCGATCGCATTGCCGTCATTGAGGACGGCACCATACACCATTGCGCACCGCACGATGTGCTGATGCGCGAGAGCGAGACCTACCGTGATATTTATGCCTCGCAGATGGAAAGAGGAGGTGCGGCAAATGAATAACAGACCTCCTGTGATCGGTCCCGGCGGCGGCGGTCCGCGCCATATGAACAGTCGCATCAACCGCGAAAAGCCGAAGCACACAAGGCAAACGCTGGGGCGCTTGTTTGGCTACATCGGCAGAAGCCGCTATATTCTCGTCGCTCTGCTCGTCATCACGCTGCTGGTAACAGCCATCGACCTCTTGGGTCCCCTGCTGCAGGGTAACGCTATTGACGCCATTGAGCCGCTGTACTACAGCGGCGATACCTTGCTGTATAATTACGACCCCAACGGTGCGGAATTTGCGGGCTTGGACGTCACCACAAGGTATCATGTGCATTTCAAGGCGGGAGATTACATCGGGCGTGACGGCTCGACCATGGGACTTGTTCCCATTCTCGTGGCAATGGGAATTTTCTTCCTCGTCAACGCTACTATGAACCTCGTCATGCACATCGTGGCGGCAAAGCTTTCCCAGCACACCGTCTACACCATGCGAAACGACCTGTTCCGTAAGATCTCCCGTCTGCCCATCCGTTACACGGACACGCACAAGCACGGCGACATCATGTCGCGCATGACCAATGACGTGGAGAATGTTTCCAATGCCGTTTCCAGTGCGATCACATTGCTGTTCTCGGGCATTCTCACCATTGTCGGCACGCTCGTTATGATGCTTGTTTTAAGCCCCGTTATGACGCTTGTTGCGCTCGTGACCATTCCGCTTTCGATTCTCGTTTCCACCAATCTCGCCAAGCTCATGCGCAAGCATTTCATCAAGCGTCAGCGCCTGCTGGGCGGCATGAACGGCACGGTGGAGGAAATGGTGACCTCCTACGGCACGGTCATGGCATACGGCAAGGAGCCCGCCGCCGTGGAGCTTTTCTCCGCGATCAGCGAGGAGTATCGCGACTGCTCGGTGCGCGCCCGCGTGTGGGGCTCGATCATGGGTCCCATCATGAACTTTATCGGCAACCTGCAATACGTGCTGGTCGCCGCCACGGGCGGTGCGCTGATCCTGTTCGGCGGCCCCAATACCGTGAGCATCGGTAACATCCAGTCCATGCTTTCCTATTCCAAAAAGTTTACCCACCCCATCAACCAAATCGCCAATCAGTATTCCGCGATCCTGACGGCACTTGCGGGTGCGGAGCGCATTTTTGAGATCATGGACAGCGCAGACGAGATCGACGAGGGCACGTGTGCCCTCTCGCACGACGAGATCGTGGGCAGCATCACCTTTGACGGCATCCACTTCTCCTACGTTCCCGAAGAGCCCGTGCTAAAGGGCTTTGACCTTACCGTAGAAACGGGCAAAAAGATCGCCATCGTGGGTGCAACGGGCTCGGGCAAGACCACCGTAGTCAATCTGCTGACGAGATTTTACGAGGTGGACAGTGGCAGGATCACCGTGGATGGTGTGGATATCCGCGACATTCCGAAGGACACCCTGCGCCGCTGTATCGCCATCGTATTGCAGGATACGGTGCTGTTCCGCGACACTATTCGCAACAATATTATGTACGGCAGACCCGACGCCACCGAGGAGCAAATGCGCGCCGCCGCAAAATTTGCGCGCGCAAGCTCCTTTATCGAGCGCTTGCCCGAGGGGTATGACACCGTGCTCACCGAGGGCGGCGGCAACCTCTCGCAGGGACAGCGCCAGCTGCTTGCCATTGCGCGCGCCGTGCTTGCCGATCCCAAGATCCTCATTCTGGACGAGGCAACCTCCTCGGTGGATACCCGCACGGAGATGCGGATCCAGCAGGCGATGGTCAATCTGATGAAAAACCGCACCTCGCTGATCATTGCGCACCGCCTTTCCACCGTGCGCGACGCCGACAGCATCGTGGTGCTGAAGGACGGCGTGATCGCCGAAATGGGAGATCACGAAGCCCTGCTGCGGCAAAACGGCGAGTACGCCAAGCTTTACAGCAACCAGTTTGCGGGGATCGCCACATGACGCTGTCGGAGGAGCTTTCCTTCGCGCGCCTTTGCCACGAGGAGCTTTCCCGTGAAAAGCTGCGCGAGGGCATCGGACTTTACGAGGAAAAGCGCTTGCACAGCGTGCTCAAGCGCTGGCTGTGCGACGATTTTTCGGCGCACGAGCAAAAAGTTGCGGGACGGGGTGAGAAAAAGCGGCGTTATATTGCCGACGTGCTGACCAAGGACGGCGAGATCTTTGAGATCCAGACAGGCAAACTCTACCCCTTGCGCGACAAGATCAAATTTTACATGGAGCAGACCGACTACCGCGTCACCGTGGTGCATCCGCTGACGGCACGCAAGTTTGTGAGCTGGATGGATGCAGAAACGGGCGAGATCGTGAAGCGCAATCGCTCGCCCCATAAGCAAACGCCGTTGCACGCGCTCGCTCAGCTAAAGCCCTTTCTCCCCTATCTCGGCAGTCCGCGCTTTTCCCTGCTGCTCCCCGCTATCGAGGCGGACGAGTACCGACTGCTTGACGGCTGGGGCAAGGGCGGCAAGCGCGGCTCACACCGCTATGAGCTGATGCCGATGGCGCTGCTTGAGGTCTACCGCTTTAAGAGCCGCGAGGAGCTTCTTACCCTATTTCCCGCACAGACGCCCGCGCAATTCACCGCCAAGGAGTTTTTAAAGCTCACGCATCTGCGCGGCTACGCGCTCTACGATGCGCTCGCCGTGTTCGAGGCGCTGGGCGCTATCCAAAAAATCGGCAAGCAGGGCAGAGCCACGCTTTTTGCAAGGATGCTTTGACCTTGCATCAAAATGAAATAAAAAAGACCGAACGGGTGAAGTTCGGTCTTTTTTTGTTTTTTATTGTGTGCCGTGCTTTTCTTTTTTGCGCAAGCAAGCATATACCGCGCCGAGAAGCACAACAAGCACGCCTGCGGCTGCCGTTACGCAAAGGAGCACCGTCGGCAAGGAGCTTGCGCCCTGCTCACCTTGGGCAATCGCGATCTCTGTGCTCACAGGAGCTGCATTTGCTTCGAACGCCGTGTTTTGTCCCAAATTACCGAGATTGGAACGGTCCGTGTGCACAACATCGATCACGGACTCGGGATTGTCTTCGATCTCACCCGTGCCCTGTGAGATCCTCCCTTGCAGGAACGCGGCATTTGCGGCGGCAGTCCACGCCTCAAGGCTTTGTCCCGCGGTCTGTGCCTTTGCAGCGGCACGCGTGGGATCGACCTGCGCCAGCTGCGCGTCATCCATCTTGCCGATGGTAGAGGCTCCCGCTTCCGTTGCAGGGCACATCACAGCCATTTCCTTGTAGCTGAATACGTAATCCGCGCCAATGTCCACGTAATTGACCTTATTCACGTAGGAGCTGTTATACACGCTGCGCTGTGCGTTATAGTAGAAGGGATCGGAGGCGGCGGGCGCGTAAAGCGTTGCCTTGCCCTCGTAGGGGCTTGCCTTAAACACCGTGATAGCGTAGCCCTGTGCGTTCTTATATGCGGTTTCAATATACCCGTCGCTTGCGATGGCAATACCCGTAGAACGACCCGTACCCCACTGCCAGGTGCAAAGCACCTTGTCGTTAAGTATCGTGCCGCTATTGGTCTGCTCAAACACCGCCTCGGTCAGCTGGAAGGTGTCTTTCACCAAGCCGTAGACGTAGTTGGAGCTCTTGTTCAAGGTAAAGGTGTCCGACGTTGAGGTCGTGTCGCCACCGTAAACGGCATAGATCGGGATATCGTTATTCAGCTCCATGCCGTAGTGCTGACGGAAGTAGTAGTGATACACGTCACCGACACCGTCCACTTCTACGGGCATGCCCAAAGCGTTGGCATACTGAGTATCAACGGCAACGGTTGCATCGTTCCAGATCCAAAGAATGGCAAGCTCGCCCGGGGCTACGGTCATATCCGTGGGGTTTGTGCACGCGTTGCTGCTGACCGAGCTGCTCACGGCGATCCCGTCGTAAATAGAGCCCGCCTTAATGTCTACCATTGCTTCGAATTTGTCGCTGTAAAATTCATTCGAGCCAACGACGTAAGTGTCCCTGTAACGGGCAAGAGAGAGGTCACTCAAATCAATAGACTCCTGACCTCTGTTATAGACCTCGATGTAGGTGAACGCGTCCATGTGTGCGGCATTGGTCAGCTTGCTGCTGTTCAACGCATAGGAATTGGTCAGCATCTCGGTGACGACAAGCTGCATCTCGCCCTGCGCGGCGGTAGAGCCGTCGTGCACGCAGGTGGGAAGAGCCGTGGCGGCGGAAGCGCCGCAAACACCGACGGCTGCCAACAGCAGCGCCAACAGTATTACAAAAAATTTACGCATCATTTCTTCCTCCCCTCTCAATTGGCGTCACGCTCCGCCTGTATCAGGCGGAAATTGGCTACAAGCTGCTCCAGCTGTGCGTCAAGGCTCTCCTTATAGTAAGGATAGACCTCCAGCCAAACGGTGTTCTCGCAGATCGCGTACGAAGCACGATCGGGCATGTCGGAAAGCTCAGCCGCGAAGATTTGCCCTAAATCGAATGTCACCCCTGCGCGAACGTATTCCATCATATTTGCATCATCTTGAGTTGCCAAGCCGATACTGTCCGTTATCGCAGGCGTGGTCAAGCGGTAGCCCTCGGATGCCCAGCACTCCAGCACGGCGGTCAGCATGGAAAGCGTTGCAGCCTTGTCACCACGCTCGTCAAAATCAACGAAAATGCCATACAAAGAGTAGGGATTTCCCATGCCTGTATAATAATTGATCTGTTGTGCATCATATTTTGGCGTTGGCAGCATCCCCACCTCAAACGCAAGACCTGCGTAGTTCTTACCAACCTTAGAGTGCTGCAGCGTCATGAAGGCACGACCCGAGGTGAAGGCCGCCTGCGTGACAGAACGGGTCGACTTATCCTCTTTACTCGAGTTGTGGATCCATACGGCGTCGCTTTGCGCCCAGCTCCCCAATTTTTCAACGAGGCGCGCGGTCTTTGCCGAGCCGTAATCGGCAGAAATAACAAGCATATCCTCATCATCGTCGTCCAACAAGCGCAGGTTGGAGCCGGGATAGAAGGAGTCGACAATGTAGTGCAGGGAGATAAAGCCGTAAGTATCTCCGTCGGAAACGCCCTCCACATTGTCGCTGTCCGCGTAACGGTCGGCGGTCAGCTCGATCATCTTATCCAGCGTCCACTCACCGTCGTAGACCAGCTGATACAGCTCGCTGTCGTCAACGCCATAGCGTTTATACAGATCCTTGTTGAAAAAGATATTGTGCATCATGTAAAGCACGGAGGTCGCCATATCACCCGAAATGAAGTAGTACGCGTCACCGAAGTTCACGGTCTCTACCAGCTGTGCAGGCCACCAGGGCTGCTCCAGGTTGATATAATTGTCCTCCTCAATGGTAGCGAGGTTGTAAAGGAAGCCCTGCACTGCGAGCACGCCCATTGTACGAGAGTAGGAAGCGATGATGTCGTACATCTTGGTGCCCGTGTTGAACTGAGCCTCTACGTGCTGCGTGAAGGCGGTGGTCTCCGATCCGCCGGCGCCGTTCTGGCTGTACCACTTGAGCTCTACGTTCAATCTTTCTTCAATTCGGTCGTTGCGATCATAGATTGCGTCCTCTACAACATCTCCCGTTTTAGTTTCCACCTCGAACTCGGGGTCTTCGGAGTTCCAACCGAGAACCTTGATCACTTCGCCCTCAAAGTTCAGGTCGGAAGGCAGATCGTCTTTCAGACGGCCGTTGGCGTCGTACTCGTAGACTACACTTTCCATCTCGCGCCCGCAGTAGACGCACTTGCGCACCTTTTTACTTAAGGTAGCAAGCATCTCCCACTCACCTGCGGTGCAGGGCGTGCTGCTTTTCTCGTGCTCCTCGCTGGAGAGCACCGTGCCGCACACCGTGCAGGACGTGACCTTATAGGACGAGGCACAGACGGTCGCACCCTTGACGATCTCCGCGTCGCCCGCGGTATGCCCCGTGGCGGGAATTTCTATTTCACCCTCCGTGCCGCATTTGGTGCATTTTGCCGTAGCCCTTCCCGCCGTGGTGCAGCTTGGCTCCTCCAGCACGACCTGTGCCGTGCCAAGCTCGTGTCCGCCGTCGCAGGTCGCCGTATCGTCGTCGTCACAGGACGCCAAGAAAACGGCACAGCACAGCAACAGCAATGCGCTCAAACGCACCAATAATTTTCGTGTGTTCATGCTTTCCTCCTTTAAATTCGTCGTAGTCGGTATCCTACCGTCGCCATATGTGAAGCTCTGCATAAGGATTATGTAGGTATGCCTTCTTAATTGTACCACGACAATTATTTGATGTCAAGCAAAATATGAAGATTTACCTTCTTATTTTTTCACAATAAACTTGATACAATAATTATGTAGTTAGATCTTCTCACGGGAGGTACACCGCATGACCGTAAACGATGCCGTGGCAAAGCGTATTTCGGCGCTCTTAAAGGAACGGAATATCTCGCAATATCGCCTGGAGCAGGAATCGGGTATCCAGCACGGCAGCATGCAATGCATCATGAACGGAAGAAACAAGACCGTGACACTCAGCACCGTGATGCTGCTGGCACGTGGCTTTCACATGACGCTGACGGAATTTTTGGATGACGAGCTTTTTCGCGATGCGGAGCTGGAAATAGACTAAAAACACCCCGAAACGGATACCGTCTCGGGGTGTTTTTAGTTTTCCTTCCCCATGTCGTGCAGGGCGGATAGCGCATCGCAAAGCCCGCCGATCTCGTCGATCAGCCCGTACGCCACGGCTTCCTTGCCGTCCACGATAGAGCCCACGTCGGTCGCCAGCATATCGGGGTCCATCATCAGCTCCTCTAATTTCCCCTTCTCTATGCGGGAGTGGCGGCAGATAAACTCCACGATGCGATCCTGCATCTCCTGAAAGTAGCGGAAGGTCTGCGGCACGCCCACCACAAGCCCCGTGGTGCGCACGGGGTGGATGGTCATGGTGGCGCTGGGTACGATAAACGAGCGCCTCGCCGCGACTGCCAGCGGCACGCCGATGGAGTGCCCGCCGCCCAGCACCAGCGAAACGGTGGGCTTTTTCATGGAGGCGATCATTTCCGCGAGCGCCAGCCCCGCCTCCACGTCGCCGCCCATGGTGTTCAGCACCACCAGCAGCCCCTTAATATCGGGATTTTCCTCGATGGAGACCAAAAGCGGGATCAGATGCTCGTATTTGGTCGCCTTTTGATTATCGCCAAGCAGGTAATGCCCCTCGATCTGCCCGATGACGGAAAGGCAGTGGATGCTCTCCCCCTCCTTCCCCGCGGTCACGCCGCCGCTTTTGAAAACGTCCTCCAGCCCCTCGCCCGTGGCTTTTTTCTCTTTTTCCTCGTCCATATTGCTCTCCTTCCCTCTTTTTTTATAGTATTTCCCAAATCCGCGAAGGGTTATTTACAGATTTCTTTATTTTTTGCATTTACAAATCGCACAACTTGTGTTATAATGATTGTAATTGCGGGTGTTCCCGCATGATCCCCCCAAAAATCTACATAGAGGTGTGAAAAATGGCAAAAAAATTTCTTGTCGAAACTTCTGCGCGTCATATTCACGTGACTGCCGCGACCTTCGCCACCCTGTTTGGTGCCGAGGCAGAACTGCACAACAAAAAGGACCTCTCCCAGCCCGGTCAGTACGCTTGTGAGGAGCGTGTGAAGCTGGTTGGCCCCAAGGGCGAGCTCGCCGTGACCATTCTGGGTCCCTTCCGCCCTGCCGATCAGGTGGAGCTTTCCTTTACCGACGCTCGCTCGCTCGGCCTCAAGGCTGTCCCCGTACGCGAAAGCGGTGACGTGGCAGGCACGCCCGGCCTCAAGCTCGTCGGTCCCTGCGGTGAGGTCGATATGGCAGAGGGCACCATCGTTGCCAAGCGCCACATCCACATGACCCCTGCCGACGCCGAGGCTCTCGGTGTTACCGACAAGCAGATCGTCAGCGTAAAGCTGGACACCGCACGTCCCGTGATCCTCGGCGACACCGTTGTCCGCGTTTCCGAAAAATTTGCGCTTGCCATGCATATTGATACCGACGAGTGCAACGCCGCCGCCGCCTTCGGCGAGGTATACGGCGAGATCGTCTGAGCCAACCCCATAAAAAATTTAAAGGAGATAAACAAATGAGCAACGTAAGTGAAATGCCTTACGCACAGAGCCTTGAGGTTCAACATCAGTGCGTAGTAAAAAAGGGCTGCGATCACGGCCCGGCTCCCATTCCCGAGGAAGGTAAATGGATCCAGGCAAAACAGATCACCGATATTTCCGCATACACC
>CAZOFQ010000013.1:0-22520 GCA_964579105.1 uncultured Lachnospiraceae bacterium | reverse complement strand
ATGACCGCAGCTGCGGCACTCCCACATGGTCTCCTCGCTCTTTCAAACACCTTTTGCATCTCTACGTTGGCAAGCAGTGCTCGGTAGCGCTCCTCATGCGCCTTTTCGATTTTGGCAACGGCGCGGAATTTTGCGGCGATCTCGAGGAAGCCCTCTGCCTCCGCCTCATCGGCAAAGGTGGCATACATATCCGTCCACTCGTAGTTCTCACCTGCGGCAGCCGCTGCAAGATTCTGCGCGGTGTCACCCAGCTCACCGAGAAGCTTAAACCACATCTTGGCATGCTCCTTTTCGTTGTCGGCGGTCTTGGTAAAGATCGCGCTGATCTGCTCGTAGCCCTCTTTCTTTGCTACGCTTGCAAAATAGGTATATTTATTGCGCGCCTGGCTCTCGCCCGCGAAGGCAGCCATCAGATTTTGTTCGGTTTTCGTGCCCTTCAGATTCATCGTACTTCTCCTTTAATGTGAATTATGCTTGCATGCGCTGCACGTCGTGTGCAGCACAAGGTCGTAAGCGCAGATATCGTATCCCGTTCTCGCGGTAAATTCCGCGGCAAGGTCACCAAGCTCCACGTCCAGCACCCGCCCGCAGGCAATGCAGAACGCATGCTCGTGCGGGGTGGGGGTCTTGTCGTAAAAATCGGGGCCGTCAGCGGTACGGATGTGCTTGATGTGACCGTTTTCGGTCAGGTAATGCAACGTGTTATAAACCGTTGCAAGAACGATTCCGGGGCATTTTTCCTGCGCGAGGCGAAAGATCTCCTCTGCCGTAAGATGCCCTTCGGAGTCCCGCAGGACTTGCAGGATGGCAGCACGTTTTGCTGTCATGTCGTCCTCCTTTCAAAGCAACGCTTATTTGAAGTAGCGTGCAAGCAGTCCCGCAAAGGCTCTGCCATGTCTCGCTTCGTCCTTTGCCATTTCATGCACGGTATCGTGAATGGCGTCAAGCCCGAGTGCCTTTGCCTTCTTTGCAAGCTCAAACTTGCCCTCGCAAGCGCCGTTCTCGGCTGCAACGCGCATTTCCAGATTCTGCTTGGTGGAGTCGGTCACGACCTCGCCGAGCAGCTCCGCAAACTTAGCGGCATGCTCTGCTTCCTCAAAGGCTGCCTTTTCCCAGTACAGACCGATCTCGGGGTAGCCCTCGCGGTGCGCCACGCGAGCCATAGCAAGGTACATACCAACCTCGGAGCACTCGCCCTCAAAGTTAGCCTTAAGACCCATGATGATCTCCTCAGGCACCTCTACCGCCTTTCCCTCGCCAACCTTATGCTCGGTTGCCCACTCGGCATCGGCACTCTCTACAACTTCAACAAACTTTTCACCGGGAACCTTGCATACAGGGCATTTGTCGGGGCGAACATCAGATTCAACGATCTCTCCGCATACAGTGCATCTCCATTTTTTCATAACGTGTACTCCTTTAACATAAAATTTGGTGGGGTTGCAGTTCTCACTGCTTTTGGAACGATTCTATTTTATCATGCTTTTTCGTGTTTGTCAAGTGGTTTTGAAAAATTTTTAGAATAATTCTAAAAACATTTTGCTCTTTCGCGTATAGAATTAAAAGGAAAAAGCCCGCCATGCAGCGGGCTTTGATCACACGGCGCTTTCTGCCGTTTTCTTCCTATCCTTGAAAAACTTTCTGAAATTGCAAACGATCTCGGGCAGATACAAGGCATAGATCGCAAGCAAGCACACCACCAGCAGCGCGTCCTGCGCTACACGCGGCACGTAGGTGAAAAAGGGGAGCGTCATGGCAAAAAAGTAGATCCAATTCTTCCCCCGCAGGGCTTCGGTGCGGAAAAACGCGATCATCGCGGGAAGCAGCAGCAGCCAGTTGTAGGAGGAAAAGATCGAGGGCATCGTCAGCATCACCGCACCCGCAAACATCCACGCCTTCCACGGCTTTTTCTCCACGAGCGCGGAAAGCGCAGCTAGCAGAATAATAAAAATATAAAACCCAAACAGCACGGAGCCGCCGAGCTGCAGCGGGATTCCCGTTTGCTCCATAAACTCCACGGATAGCGCGCCGGATGCGCGGGAAAAGCCCAGCGTGTACTTGATCGCCCAAAAAACGCTGATCGGTCCGTGATAGAAAAGAGAGGGGAGAAACAGGCACAAAAGACCGTATACGGCGGCGTGCGCGGCATCCCGCCAGCGCTTGTCGGCAAGCAGCACGGCACCCAGCAGCACGGGGTAAAACTTGAGCGCCGTAGCGATCGCCAGCATCAAAAGCCCCACCTCGCGCGCCACGGGGCTTTCACTGCGGTAGTTCTGCACGAAGATCAGCATGGCGATAAGACATAGGATCATGGTGTTGCCACGCTCCACCAAAAACAAAAAGGGGAAGGAGACCGGCAATAAGAAGATCAGCAGATTCCTTTTTACGGGGGGGTAGCTCTCACGTCCCAAGAGAAGCGCCAGCAGCAAAAAGCAGGCGGTGAAAAAGAAAACAAAGCACAAAATGGCGGCAGGGTATTGCACCCAGGTGTGTGCAAGCTCGCGCGGCGTGTCCAGATACTCGCGCGGAATCACCAAAGAAAACGCGGAGATCAGCAGGTTGGAAAGAGGCGGATAGATCGAGCCAAGCTCGGTGTAAACGCCCACCCCGTGCGAGGTATCACGCACGGGGTTGAAGAAATCCATAAAAAGATCGTCACAGCCCTTGAAGAAAAGCCCGATGAAGGCGTCCTCGCCGCCGATCGCACAACGCAGCATCAGCACAAAAAGTCCGATCAGCATACAGGCAATGAAATATTCCACGGGCTCGCGGCGGCGCAAAAAAGCGCAAAAGCCCTGCCTTACGCGCGCAAATTCCAGCTTCAACCTTTCCTTCATATTCGCGTCTCCTTCCCGTTATTGTTCTTATTGTATCACATTCGGCAGGCAAAGTCAAACCGCCTTGACAGAACGAGAAAAAAATCTTATAATAAATAAGATGATTCCCGATCTCAAAGGAGCGCGCCATGACCGAATTGCTTTCCCCTGCGGGGAATTTTGAAAAATTGAAAGCCGCCCTGCGCTTTGGCGCGGATGCGGTCTATCTTGCGGGGCGCTCCTTTGGTATGCGCTCCGCCGCCGATAATTTCACAGACGAGGAGCTAGCCGAAGCCGTGCAATACACGCACGAACGGGGCAAAAAGCTCTATCTTACCGTCAATACCATGCCACACGCTGCGGAATATCCGCGTCTGCGCGAATTTTTAAGCACGCTTCGCCATTGCCCCCCTGACGGTATCATTTTAACCGATCTTGGCGTGCTTGCCACCGTGCGTGAGCTTCTGCCCGACATGCCCGTACACGTTTCCACGCAATCCAGCATCGTCAGCCCCGCCGCCGCACGCGCGTGGGCGGCGCTTGGCGCAGAGCGCTTGGTGCTGGCACGCGAGCTTTCACTTGACGAGATCAAGGCGATCCGCGAGGCGCTCCCGCCCGAGATCTCACTCGAGGCGTTCGTGCACGGCTCTATGTGCGTTTCCTACAGCGGACGCTGTATGCTCTCCAACGAGTTCACGGGGCGTGACGCCAACCGCGGCGCATGCGCGCAGCCCTGCCGTTGGAACTACACCGTAACAGAGGAAAAGCGTCCCAACGAGGCGCTTCCCGTGCTGGAGAACGAGCACGGCACCTTCATCATGTCCTCAAAGGACATGTGCATGCTCCGCCACGTGCCGGACCTCATCCGCGCAGGGGTGGAATCCTTCAAAATAGAGGGGCGCATGAAAAGCGCGTACTACACCGCCGTGGTCACAAACGCTTACCGCATGGTGATCGACGCCTATCTCAAAAACCCCGACGGCTTCGTGTTTGACGAGGCAATCTACCGCGAGGTGGAAAGCGTTTCCCACCGCGAATATGCTACGGGCTTCTTCTTTGACGATCCCAAGAAAAACCCGCAGCTTTGCACGGAAAACGGCTATATCCGCGAAAAGGCGTATTTTGCCACGGTAACAGAACGCGGCAACGCCCCCGCAGGACTTGAGGAGCTGAACGAGCGCGGCGTGCTTTGTCGCTTGCGCCAACGCAACAAGCTCTCGCTTTATGATGCGGCGGAGCTGCTCACCCCCTCTCGCACAGGGATCCCCGTTGCCGTCACGGAGCTGTATGACGAAAACGGCATGCCCATTGAGTCGGTCCCCCATCCACTCATGGAGTTTTATACACGGCTGCCGCTTGTAGCAAGCGCGGGCGACATTTTGCGCGCAGGGGACACAGAAACAAAAAAGGACGGCTAACGGTATGAAAAACGAACAATTGGCAGATATTCTGCGCCCCCATTCCTTTGACGGCATCGTGGGGCAGAGCCATCTGTTTGGAGAGCGCGGTGCGGTACGCCGCATGGTGGAAAGCGGACGCATCACCAACATGATCTTCTTCGGTCCTCCGGGTACGGGCAAGACCACTGCCGCCTCCGTGATCGCTGCGCGCTCGGGGATGGAGTTCCGCCGCCTCAACTGCACCTCCGCAACGCTCGCCGAGGTCAAGGAGGTGCTTGCAGAAACCTCGAATCTCTTTGGCTCGGGCGGCATTCTGCTCTACCTTGATGAGCTGCAGTACTTCAACCGCAAGCAGCAGCAGTCACTCCTTGAGTACATGGAGGACGGGCGCATCACGCTGATCGCATCCACCACGGAAAATCCGCATTTTTACATCTACAACGCCATCATTTCCCGTTCCTCGCTGTTTGAGTTCAAGCCCGTAAAGCCGCAGGAAATGCTCCCCGCGCTCTCGCGTGCACTGGCACACCTGAACGCAGAAAACGGCACGCAGATCACCGCCGACACGGACATTCTTTCCTACATCGCCTCTCAAGTGCGCGGCGATGTGCGGCGGGGCATCGTGCTTTTGGAAAACGCCTATTTCGCCGCAGGTGACGAGGGTATTACCCCCAGAACGGGTGCAATTACAAAGGAAAACGTGGAAAGCTTCCACGTGCCTGTGGGAAACTTCAACGACGACACGCATTACGATCTGCTCTCCTGCCTGCAAAAGTCCATTCGAGGCTCCGACCCCGATGCCACCTCGTTTTACGTGGCAAAGCTGTGCGCCGCAGGCGAGCTGATCTCACTTTGCCGCCGCTTGCAGGTGATCGCCAGCGACGACGTGGGGCTTGCCTATCCGCAAGCCGCTGCCATCGTGCGCGCGTGCTGCCAGTCCGCCATGGAGCTGGGCTTTCCCGAGGCGCGCATACCCTTAATTCACGCGGCACTCCTGCTTGCCACCGCCCCCAAGTCCAACTCTGCATATCTTGCGCTGGACGCCGCTATGACAGATGTGCAGGCGGGCAAGGGCAACGGGATCCCGCTGCATCTGCAATCCCCGCTTTTCAAGGGGTATAAATACCCACACGACTATACGCGTCACTACGTACATCAACAGTATTTGCCCGACGATCTGCGCGGGCGGAAGTATTATCACCACGGAGAGAATAAAACCGAACAGGCGGCGCTCGCCTTTGCGGAGCTTATCCGTCGCGAGGGAGGCGCCCCAAAGCAATAAGGAGGGCTTTCTTTGTGGTATAACATTTTACTCGCCGCACTTTTCGGCGTTCTGGAGGGCATCACCGAGTGGCTGCCCGTTTCCTCAACGGGACACTTGATCCTTTTGGAGAATTTTGTCCGCTTCCCCGTGCGAGAGGACTTCTTCGAGCTGTTCGAGGTCGTTATCCAGCTCGGGGCGATCCTTGCCGTGGCGGTGCTGTATTTTCGCACGCTCAATCCCTTTTCGCCAGGGAAATCGCGCGCCGAGCGCCGCGATACGTGGCGACTTTGGCGCTTGGTGCTGCTCGCCGCGCTCCCCTCGGCACTCCTCGGGCTTTTGCTGGACGATCTGCTGGACGCCTATCTGTATAACGCCGTCACCGTTTGTGTAACGCTGATCTTGTACGGTGCGGTATTTATTATAGTGGAAAAACGGCGAAAAGCCGCACCGTCCATGGGGCAAATTAACAGCCTCACGCCGCGCACCGCGCTTTTTGTGGGTGCCTTCCAGGTGCTTTCCCTGATCCCCGGGACCTCGCGCTCGGGAGCTACGGTGCTTGGTGGTCTTTTGCTGGGACTTACCCGCCCCGCGGCGGCAGAATTTTCCTTTTTTCTCGGCATCCCCACTATGGTGGGGGCATCGGGGCTTAAGGTCGGAAAGTTTTTGATAGAGGGCAATCTGCTTACGTGCGAGGAGCTTTTGATGCTGTCTGCGGGCACGCTGGCCGCCTTTCTCACGTCATTGCTCTCCATTCACGCATTGCTAGGCTTCGTGCGTCGGCACTCCTTTGCCGCCTTCGGCATCTATCGCATCCTACTGGGATGTGCCGTGCTTCTCATACTGATACTTTAACACAAAGGACGTTATCATGGAAAAACTCAAGATCCCCTATCCCGTCATCGTGGAAGGGAAATACGACCGATTGCGCCTGTTGTGCGTCATGGAAGGGCAGATCCTTACCACAGAGGGCTTCGGCATCTTCAAGAAAAAGGAAAAGCTGGCGCTTTTCCGCACCCTTTCGCAAAGATCTCCGCTGATCGTGCTGACCGATCCCGACGGGGCGGGTAAGCTGATCCGCGCGCACATCGGCTCCGCGGTCGAGCCCTCTCGGCTGATCCCGCTGTACGTGCCTCAGATCAAGGGAAAGGAGAAAAGGAAAACCGTTCCCGCCGCCGAGGGCTTTTTGGGCGTCGAGGGACAGGAGCAGCAATTGCTGTATGACCTGCTTGCCCCCTTTGCCAAGGAAGGAATTCCCTCAAAAGAGCCGATCACCAAAGCCGATCTTTTTGAGGATGGACTCACGGGCAGCACGAATGCCGCCGCACGGCGCGATGCACTCGCCGCCCTCTTCTCTTTGCCCGCAGGCATGACGCCCAATGCACTGCTTGCGGCACTTTGCGTGATCGCAGACCGCGAGGAATACAAAAACGCCGTAAAAAGGATCGGAGAACGTACGCTATGAGATCCTCTTTTTCATCCCTTGTTCGCCTGCTTTCCCTGCTGCTGTTGCTGTGCTTGCCGTTCACTGCCTGCAAAAAGGAGAACAGCGATCAGGAAGCAGATGCCTGCGAAAACGGTCACACGGCAAGCGACTGGACCGTTTTGCTGGATGCCACACAAGAAACCGACGGCAAGCGCTACAAGCTCTGCGCCGTGTGCGGCGTTACGCTGGAGATCGAAAGCATCCCCGCAACAGGCAGAGGCGATACGGATAGCGAGGAGCAAGCTTTGCTTCATTTTGAGCTGTTGGAGGACGGCACCTACGGCGTTCGTGTCAACGACGCCGGGAAAGCCGCAAAGACGCTGACCGTTCCCGAAGCGCACGCAGGAAAGAGCGTCACAAGGCTGCTTACAAGAGCCTTTGCCGATTGCGAGGCACTCACAGAGATCGCCTTGCCCGACACGCTGCTCGTCATAGGAAACGAGGCGTTCTTGAATTGCTCCGCACTGCAAAGCATCTCCATCCCCGCCTCCGTACAGGCGGTGGGCGAGGATGCCTTTACGGGCTGTACCTCTCTTTCCTATTACACAGACGAATACGCCTACGCGAAATATCTTGGCAATACGGAGAACAATTACCTTTTGTTGCTTTCCTTTTGCGGCAACACCGACTCCTGCGGCGTGGTAAACGGCGCCACAAGGATCATCTGCCACGCCGCGTTTTCCGATACCGTTTCCACAAGCGTGCTATTACCGCTTACGCTTTGCCGCATGGAAGCAACCGCGTTTACAAACAGCAACGTGGAACGCATCTATTACAGAGGGGGCGTCGCCGCCTTTGCACAGCTCGAGATGTCGGAGGGCACGGTAAACGCCGACATTCTTTACTACTATTCCGACGCTCGCCCCGACACACTCGGTAACTATTGGCACTATATCGAGGGAGCTCCGATTCCATGGACATAAAAAAGCACTTGCAGCGAGCTGCAAGTGCTTTTTTATCATTTAATGGGTTTAATGACGGTCTCGGGGGTAAACACAAGACCTATATCGGCAATGATCTTCTCCACGCGCGACTTGAGCATATAAAAGTCGCCCTTGCCGTTGAGTGTCACAAAATCCTGACGGCTATTATTGTAATTGTAGAAGCAAAATACGCGCGTCACGGTGTCTCCGCTGCCATCAAGCTCTGTGTTAAACACCATTTTGATGACAAGATCGGGGGATTGTCCACTCTCGGTCTTGTATCCGTTTTCGGCATTTGCGCTCGCATCACGGTAAGCCTCTGCCAGCTCGTCCGAGCAGGACGCCATACCGCCAAGCGAGGAATACACCAGGGTCTGATAGAACATCTTGAACTGCGTGAGATCGACCTCGGCAGGGGTGAGAGACGTGCCGCTTGCCCATACCTTCATCTCGCTCGAGGGCAGGTTGCCTGTCGAAACGTCCCCGTCCCAATCTACAAGCGAGGCACTGTTATCTATATCAAAGGTAACCTTTGTAAGACCCGTTATGCCTGCGGTCGTACCGCCGGGTATAAGACATTCCATGGTATCGAGATAGACGATGTTTGCCGTAAAGATCTCGCTCTCCACCCAGTCAAATGCCTTCCAGTTCAAAAATTCCAGCGAGGAGTAGCCCACCTCTATGATCATCTGATACAGCGGATTGTAGAGGTAATACGTGCCTCCGTCTGTCATGGGACTGATCCAAATCTGCTGATACATGGATTCCAGCACCGCATAGTTATTCTCCGCGGAATCTCGCGCGGTGTTGTGTGTATACTCCAAGCAATACTTCACGCCGTATTTGCCTGCAAAATATCCCGCACCCTGCTCGCTTTCCTCGGGCGTCAGCAGCTCCACCGTGCGGATGCCTTGCATATCCATAATGTTTTGCAGACAATCGTCAACCTTGAAGCTGTTGAGTGCATATCCCGCATATTCTCCCGATCCCGTATAGGGTGTGGTGGCAGTGAACTTTCCTTGGCGCAGCTGCACGGGCTGGTAGGAAAATGTGATGATGTTGGAAAGCAACGATTTGATCTCAAAATCGGGATCCTCCAGCATTTCTTTCGTGATCTGCGCCACGTTGTTGAGCATAAAGTTGGAGATATCGAAGTAATTGTTGGTAGAAAACGTAGCCGTTGCAGTGGGCGTTACGTAATCCTCGACCACACAAAGCAGCGCACCCGAGAGCGTGGTATTGAACTCGGTCTCCTCCAGCTCCTTGAGCACGTAGACCTCGTCACGCCCCACGTAACGGGCATAATAGCCCGTACCCGCGGGCGTTTCGTCACCAAGCACGACCTTGTGGTCGATTCCGTCCACGGTGGTGATCACAAAATAGTTGACCGCCTCGCTCGGATCCTCTGTCAGTCCGTATTCGGCGTACCCGTTTGTGCGGAATCCGTCGTACTCGGGATAAAGATATTCTCCCGTTTTTTCATTCTTTTCGTATGCCTTGGCAATATCCAAGCGCTGATAGGTCGCGGTATAGCCCGTCACGGTCACCAGCGTGGAAAACATATTGGAATTATACGGGATCCCCGGATAGCCCTTGATCTCAAAGGTGTCTTCGTCGTTTTTCACGAAGGCGAAGCTGTCCTTTTCGTTATACACCTCGATAGACTGGATCTGTGCACGCTCCAACAGAGGATAGAGCAAAACGTCAAACTCCCCGTTGTAATAGCTGAATTGCAGCGCCTCCGTACCCGTAGTAGACACGGCGGCAACCACCTTAAAATCCCCCGTTTCGGAATCTACCTGTATGATAGTGCCCAACACGGTGATATAGTTTTCATCCTCGGTCATAGGAAGCAGGTTGCCATCCTTATCCTCCATGATATACACGCCGTCCACGACACGGATATAATATTTTGTATCATCCCAATCGTAAAACACCGTGCGAGAGGTAAAATAGTATACCACGGCAAACACTGCGGAAAGCAATATGACGGCTGCCAGCAAGATCGCCACGGCGATGCGCTGACGCTTAAGCGAGGAACGGCGCTTTTTGGGCGGCGTTGGTACGTTTACAGGACTCGTCATGCGTATTTTCTCCTCACCATAATATAGACACCGGCAATGAAGATGATGGTAGCCGGCACAACGGTCAGCACGATGGTGTATTGATTGGCATCCGCTGCGGTCACGTTATTGATCTCGGTATCGCCGAAATACTTGCAGTCAAGAGAAACGGCAACGATCTCGCGCCCCATGATGCTGCATGCATAGGCAAGCACTGAATGGTTGCCGTAGCTGCTGTCCAATGCCGCCTCGGACGTGAAGCCCGTAGAAGCACAAGCCAGCACGTGTGCGTAGGTGGCATTGCCCGTTTCCGAATCAAAGAAGTTCTGTCGCGTGATCTTCATCAGCGAGAAGGGGAAATTGGCGGGATTGTGCACGCCCAGTGCCTCCAGCTCAGCTCCCGAAAGCTCTACACCGTTGGCGATCGCCACAGCGTCGGAGGAGGAGGTAAACACATCGTAGCTGGTGCGGTCCACACCGTTCCTATAGTACCCGCCCGTAAGAGAGGTATCATATATATCCTCATACGTGCTTTTAATGATCGTAGCGTAAGGGAACACCACGCTCTTGGGCACCTTATCCTCGGTCAGCTTCGCGGTGATCTGCGCGCCAAGCCCGCCCTCCACGTAGGAGGCAACGATATTGTGGCGGCTTTGCGAGTCGAAGGAATTCTTTTCATCCTTCACAAGCAGATTTGCGGTGCTTTCCAGCACGTTCGACTCGTCGTAATAGGACTGGTGAGCAATGGCAATGCCCCATTCGTCAAGAAGCTCCAAAAATCTCGGGATCTCCTGCACGGGGGTCTCGTTGTCAAAAAAGACCATCATCGAGTTTTTGTTGTCCAGAAACTCCTCTATTTTGTCGATCTCGTCAATGTCGCTGATATCGTCCTTCACCTTAAAATCGCTCTGGGGATCAAATACCACCAAAAGACGGCAGGTATCGGGAATGTCCTGCGCCACGAGGTCGATCGTTTCGATCTCGTAGCCCGTCTCGTAAAGCAGCTCCGCCAAGGGCTCGAGATTCGGGCTCTGGCTTTCGCCGTGGTTCGTTGTAATGCAGGCAACGGGCTTTTCCAGCTGCGTAACCGCAAGCAGCCCCGAAACCAGGCGTTGCTCGCCGTTGTAGCCGATCACCTCTCCCGTATTTGAATCCGTGGTGAAGAGCGAGGAAAGCGTGTAAACGCGTCCCTCCGAGCCACTGGCAACGATCACGGACTGTGAGGTGATGGACTCGCCCGTGGCGTCCTTATACTTGTTGACCGCCGAAGGATTGGTCACGGTGTCCACGTAACGCACCGAAACATTCTCGCAATAATCCACAATGTCCAGCACGGTGTAAAGCACAAAGCGCTGCGTGGCGTTCGCCTCCAGCACGTCCTTTTCCGAGCAGAAGATCACCTCTGCCTTTTGCGACTTATCCATAGTGTCCAACAGCGCCTTGGCGTCATCGGTCAGCGAATAGATCTGCTCGGAGGTCATATCCACGTACCACAAAAACTTTTCGGAAAGCGCGGTAAAGATGGCGTTGATCAGGATCACCGCCGCGATGATGACCACCGTCAGTGCAAGAGAGACGCTGCCGTAGCGGAATTTTTTGGTATGCAAAATATTCATGCCTGACACCTCCTCTTAGCCCCAACGGCGCTTTTCGTACACGCGCACGGTAAGGAACAAAAATACACCCGATAACGAAATATAATACAAAAGCGCAGAGAAATCAAACAACCCGTAAGCAAAGCGGTCAAAGCGACTGAGCACCGAGATCCAGTCAAGCACCGTGCGGATAAACGCAGAGCTGATATAATCGTTGGCAATGCCCACCAGCAGCATCACGGCAATAGACGCCACAGTGATCACAGCGGCGGATAGCTGACTTTCCGTGAGAGAGGAGATAAACAGCCCCAGCGCAATGAATGCAGCACCGATCAAAACGATGCCGATCAAGCATCCCACGATCTGCGCTCCCACGGGTCCTACGTGCATATTGGGGTCAGACGCCTGAGAGCGCTCCACGATAGCGTAGGAGATCAGCGGGAAAAAGTTGATGCAGGACACGAGAATGGTTGCCACGAACAAAGAGAGCGCGGCAAAATACTTGCCAAGCACCATACCCGTGATGGAAACGGGCGCCGTCAGCAGCAGCTGCTCGGTGCGCGTTTTACGCTCCTCGGAGAACAGGCGCATGGTCAGCAACGGAATAAGAATGATGAAGGTGAAGATCATGTATTGGAAGTAACTGGACGTGCTGTAGCTTGCCTGCTGCAGCGTGGTGAAGCAGCAGATCAGCGCCGATGCCGCCAGAAAGATGCCCGTGTATACGTACCCGATAGGGGAGATAAAATACGCGCGCAATTCCTTTTTGAAAATAGCGAACATAAAATAAACTCCTTTCGTCAGTCCTCATCGCCCTCGTAAGGGGCAATGCTTTTTTGTTGCTCTGCAGTGGCATCCAGGATCGCCTGAGCAAGATCCTTTTCCATCTCGCGCCCATCCTTGGCTTGACGGCGGTTGCTCTTTACAGCCTTTTTGACGGTGTTGGGAGAGCCGTCTACAATAGAGATGAAGACGTCCTCAAGGCTCATGCCAAGCCCCTCCAAGCCCACCAAGGGCCAACCGTGGTCAGCAAGCGTGCGGAACAAGCCCTTACGCATGTCCACACCCTTTGCGCTTTCGATCATATAGGAGTACGCATCGCCGTCGCGCGCGTCCATCAGCTCCACGTGGGAAATATCTGCGCGCGCGCTGAGCGTGCTGAGCACCTCTCGCTGAGGACCGCAGATCATTGCGCGATAACGGCGACTGCCATCCACGGCACGGTTGATGTTTTCCGTTTTTTCATCCGCCACCACACGTCCCTTGTTGATGATGATGATACGGTCGCAGACCGCTTGCACCTCTTGGAGGATGTGGGTGGAGAGGATCACGGTATGATCCTTGCCCAGCGTGCGAATGAGATTGCGGATCTCGATGATCTGCTTGGGGTCAAGCCCCACCGTGGGCTCGTCAAAAATAATAACGGGCGGGTTGCCGATCAAAGCCTGAGCAATACCCACACGCTGGCGGTAGCCCTTGGAAAGATTGCGGATCACACGCTTATACACGTCCGTGATCTTCACGACCTCGCAAATCTCCTCAAGGTGCTTGGTACGGTTGAAGGTGCAGCCCTTGAGATTGTATACGAAAATCAGATATTCCTCCACGGTCATATCCAGATACAGCGGAGGTTGCTCGGGCAGGTATCCTACGCGCCGCTTGACCTCAAGCGGCTCGTCCAGCACGTTGAGCCCGTCTACCGTAACGCGCCCCGCACTGGAGGAAAGATACCCCGTGAGAATGTTCATCGTTGTGCTCTTGCCCGCGCCGTTGGGACCGAGAAGTCCGACGATCTCGCCCTCGGTGATCTCAAAGCGGATGTCGTCCAAGGCACAGTTGGCGCCGTAGTTTTTGACCAGATGCTCGATTTTAATCATAAACGCTATCCTTTCCTGTTTGTTTGACAAAAGGGATATATACTATTATATTATAACATAATCTTGCACAGGAATCAACAGTTTTTGTGTGGCAACAGCGTGCAGTTTGTGATATTTTCATGAATTTTTAAGCTTTTCGAAAAAGCGCCGTCGCTTTTTGCTATAATATCACGTGAAGGGATGTGATCCTATGCAGCTGCAGCAGGTATACCCAAGCGAATTTGAAGCGCTGTACGCCGAGCTGGAAAAAAATTTTATCGCCGCAGAGCGACGTGACCTTGCCGACGCAAGAGCACTGCTGGGAGACCCGCGCTTTGCCGCCTATCATACGGTCGAAAACGGTGTGCGCGTGGGCTTTGTCACGCTTTGGACGCTGAAGGACACCGTCTTTGCCGAGCATTTTGTAACCTACGAGCCCTTTCGCAACAAGGGCTGCGGTGCGCGTGTTCTCGCGCTCCTCAAGCAGACCTTTCCCTCTCTTTTGCTGGAGGCGGAGCCACCCGAAACCGACCTTGCCGCACGCCGCCTTGCCTTTTACCGCCGTAACGGCTTCTGCGAAAACAGCTACCCTTACGTACAGCCTGCCTACCGCGAGGGCGGCGAGGACGTTCCCCTCGTCTTAATGAGCTATCCCGACGTTTTGCGCGAGCCCGCCGCCACGGTAAAAGAGCTCTATCATGTGGTCTATCAAAAAAGCACCCCGTGACCAGCTGCTAAATTTTTTATTTTATTTTTTAAAAACCTCTTGACAAACGGCAACGGCTGTGCTAAAATACATGGGTACTCCAAACGGAGTCACGCGGCTTTAGCTCAGTTGGATAGAGTGCCTGGCTACGAACCAGTAGGTCGAGGGTTCGAGTCCCCCAAGCCGCGCCATACAAAAAGCCCCGCCTTCGGCGGGGCTTTTTGTTTTTTCTTGAATATCCGCCGCGCATACATAAATTTGCAAAACACGCACAAAATAAGGCGGTATGTAAAAGGGGGTGTCATCATGACGGATAAAAGCGTGGCAGTGAAAACGTTTTCCTTTTTACTTGTCACCATGGCAGTTTATTTTTTGCTCTGGCAGGCACTCTCGCTTTATTTTGAGCTCCCCGTTTATTATTACGGACGTCTCATCGAGCTTTTGGCGATCTGCTTGTTTGCGGTGCTGGCGCTCACCACGCCGATGCGCTTTGAGGACATGGGAATCGTTGTGCCGAGAGGCGTTTTGTTCCGTTCGCTTGCCGCAGGAGGGACAGCGGCGCTTGGATTTATGCTTCTGCTCACCACCGTTGCCGTGCTTATGGGAAAAACGCCTCTTTTTTCGCTTGCCGTGCGGGGTGATATTTCCCGCATTACGTACGTGCTGGTCGCCCCCTTGCAGGAGGTGCTTTCCAAAAGCGTAATGTACTACAGCTTCGAGCTCTGCCTTGAGGGGAAGCACCCACATCTGACAAATCTGCTCTGCGGCATCACGTTTGCCGTGTTCCACGTGGTGTACGGCTTGCAGATGATGCTGCTTGCTATGGCACTTAGCCTCATAACGGGGTGGGTTTTTCAACGCATTCGCTGTGTATGGGGCTGTGCTGTGATCCATTTTGCGCTGGGCTTTTTTCCACGCTGCTTTGGATTTTAACACTTGCAAATTGCGTGCGGTTGTGCTATACTGAAGGCAACACCGAAAAAGGAGCGCGCCATGGCACCATTCAACACAAAAAAGCCCGTCACCAACTGCGAGAGCTGCGAATTTTACGATTACGACGACGATATGGACGCCTTCGTTTGCACCATGCGTCTGGACGAGGACGAAATGTACCGCTTTTTGCAGGGGCGCAACGCCTCCTGCCCCTATTACCGCTACTATGACGAATATAAAAGCGTACACAAGCAAATATAAAGGAACGCCCCCGCCGTTTCCTTTCTTCCTCGCTGATGTGCCAAGAGGCGCGAGATAACGGATCCCCTTGACTTTCCGCGCGGTTTATGCTACAATCATCATGATTTTGTTATCACGAGGTTTTTATGGGAAAGAAGGCACATATCGGGAGCTTGCTCTGCCTGCTTGCCGCCATGGTTTGGGGCTTCGGCTTCGTGGCGCAGGATATGGGTGCACAGCACGTTGGCGCTCTCACCTTCCAGGGCACTCGCACACTGGTCGCAGCGGTGGTGCTGGCGTTGCTCTGGCTCGGACGCGATCTTTACAAGCACAAAAGGGGCACGTACGCGCCTATGTCGAAGAAGGAAAAGAAATATCTTCTCGTCGGCGGCCCCATTTGCGGCGCGATCCTCTGCGCCGCCACCAATTTTCAGCAGCTCGGCATCTCCAATAACGTCTCCTCACCGGGGAAGGACGCCTTTATCACTGCGCTCTACATCGTGTTTGTGCCGCTGATCGGCATCTTTCTCGGCAAGCGGGCAAAGCCCCACGTTTACGCCTGCGTGTTGCTTGCTCTTTTGGGTCTGTGGCTTTTGTGTATGAGTGGCTCCTCCCTCACCTTAGGTGACATGCAGATAATGATCTGCTCCGTTATTTTCGCCTTCCACATTGTGGCGGTAGACCATTTTAGTCCGCATACGGACGGTATACGCCTTTCCTGCGTGCAATTCATCACGGTCTCCTGCATCACCGTTGTGCTCTCCTTTATTTTTGAAGATCCCGCATGGACGGAGATCACTGCGGCACTGCCTGCGATCCTGTATTCGGGTGCCGTTTCGGCAGCGGTTGGCTACACGCTCCAGATCGTGGGGCAAAAATACACCCCGCCCACCCTTGCCTCGCTGCTTATGAGCCTGGAGTCCGTCTTTGCCGTGGTCGCCAGCGCGATCCTGCTCCCCCATCTCACGCCCTTCACCGTGCGCGAGGTGATCGGCATGGCAGTGATCTTTGCCGCCATCGTGCTCTCGCAAATGGAATTTAATTTAAAAAAAGGAAAAGAAGCGTGAAAAAAGCGCACCCGTGGGTGCGCTTTTCCCTTTACACCGGCTTCACGTCATACGCCTCGAAAAAGTCGGAAAGCTGGCACAGCCACGCGATCAGCTGCGGACGCGCCATCAATTGCCCGAACCACGTGTCGTTCTCGCCCTCCAAAAGGGCAGCAAGCCGCTTGCGGTCAAGGTGCTGTGCAAGGAAGCCGTCTTTTTTGGCAAGCCGTTCCTCCAGCATATTCCGCACCGCTTGCTCGTAAGCGGGATTGTGCGTTTTGGGGTAGGGGCTTTTTTTGCGCCATAGCACGCGGTCGGGCAAATACCCCGTCATAGCGCGCCGCAGCAGGGCTTTTTCCACCCCGTTCTCAAACTTAATCTGCCACGGGACGTTGAACACATACTCCAAAATACGGTGATCGGCAAAGGGAACACGTACCTCCACCGCGCTATACATGCTCATACGGTCCTTGCGGGCAAGCAGATTGGTCATGAAATAGCGCGTGGAAAGCCAGGTTGCCACACGCGCAGTCTCATCCTCGGCACGCTCGCCGTCAAGCCGCGGGCAGTCCGCGATGCTTTTGCGGCAGACCTCTCGCAAATACTCCAGCCCCTGTGCCGCATGCACCACACTGTCATCAAAAAGCCCGATACGGGTATGCGGATCATGCAGCCACGGAAAGAAATCGCGGTAGAGCATCTCGGGGCGGTAAAACCACGGATAGCCCCCGAAAATTTCATCCGAGCACTCACCTGAAAGTAATACCGTATGCCGCCGTTTGATCTCCCGACAAAAATACAGCAGGGAGGAATCAATATCCGCCTGCCCCGGGAGATCGCGTGCCAGCGTTGCGGCGGGCAAAGCCGCTGCAACCGCCTCGGTGGGGGCGGTCAGCACGGTGTGCTCGGTGCCAAGCTCCGCCGCCAGCGCGGCGGCGTAGGCATCGTCGCCCTGCGGCTGAAAGAGCGTGGCACGGAAGCTCTCGCGATTTCCCTCGTACTCAAAGGAATAGGTGGAAAGCATCTCCCCCTTCTCGCGCAAATACCTTGCCGCCACCGCTGTGATCGCAGAGGAGTCCAAGCCTCCCGAGAGCAACACACCGAGTGGCACGTCGCTGCAAAGCTGCCGCGTAACCGCGTCGCAAAATAGCTCCCGCACCGTATGCGCCGCCGTTGCGGCGTCATCACGGCACTCCTTCGCCTCCAGCCTCCAGTAGCTCCAGGTCGCAAAGCCCTCCTGTGTGATACGCGCCGCATGTGCGGGTAGGATCTCCTTCACGTGCGCAAATACGCCGCTTCCGGGGAGCGTTACGGGCGTAAGATAAAACAACTCCCAAAGCCCCTCGCGTGTGATCTCGTGCGGCACGTCCGCGTATGCCAGTACCCCCTTGACCTCGGAGGCAAAATAGAATTTGGTGCCAATACGGGCGTAAAAAAGCGGCTTTACGCCAAAGCGGTCGCGCGCGAGAAACACCTTTTGCGCTGCAGGATCGTACACAGCAAAGGCAAAAATGCCGTTTAAATGCTGCGGGCAATCCTCCCCCCATAGGATATAGCTCCAAAGCACCGTTTCCGTGTCACATTCCGTCACAAAGGATGCACCCGCACGCACAAGCTCCCGCCGCAGCTCTCGGGAATTGTAGATCTCCCCATTGTAAACGATCGTATACGTCACGCCCTTGTACGTCGCCTGCATGGGCTGCTGCCCGCGTGCCACATCCATCACCGAGAGCCGATTGTGATAAAGTCCCACGCCGCGCGCAAAAAAACGCCCCGAAGCATCAGGACCGCGGTGAGCGAGCACGCGCCCTGCCGCCAGCACCTCGCCCTCCTTGACCGCGTGCGGATCAAGAAAGTCCACACATCCGTTGATCGAACACATAACATCACCTCGCTACAAGGCTATGAGCGCGCCGCGCGCTTGGTGCATACACTGCTCACGAGGGCAAGCAAAGCACGCCCGCAAAAGGGGGTATTACATGAAGATCGTATTAATGAAATCCCCGGGGCTTCTTGCGCCGCTGTTGCGCAAGATCTTCGGCGTTTCCAAAAAGCGCAGCTGAAAAAGCAGCGATCCACCGTGGTGGATCGCTGCTTTTTTGTTTTCGGGCGCAAGCCCTTGTCAAAACACCACCCGTTGCCGCGGCAACGGGTGGTGTACACGGAATTTATTCGCTGCGAAGTGCCTCGACAGGATCCTTCTTTGCCGCAATGCGCGAGGGGATAAGCCCCGCAATCAGCGTCAGTCCCACGCTGATTGCAACCAGGATAAAGCCTGCCGCCACGGGGAGCGCCGCCTTGATGTTGTTCATATCCGTTACCGCACGCAAAATGGCGTTGATGGGGATACAGAACAGCAGCGTTGTGAGAATGCCGATCGCGCCCGCCGCAAAGCCTATGATCATGGTCTCGGCGTTGAAGACACGGGAAATATCCTTTTTCGATGCACCGATGGCACGCAGGACACCGATCTCCTTGGTGCGCTCCAGCACCGAGATATAGGTGATGATGCCGATCATGATAGAGGAGACCACCAGCGAGATCGACACGAAGGCGATCAGCACGTAGGAAATGGCATCCACGATAATGGTGACAGAGGACATGATGATCGCCATGATGTCGGTGTAGGAGATCTCGTCCTCCTCATTCTCAACCGTAGCATTATAATCGGTAATGATCTGGGCAAGGCGCTCCTTTGCCTCGAAATCCACGGGGTAGATATTAATGGCGGAGATCGCCTTGTCGTCCACGTTGGCGCCCATGATGATCAGATTTTCGTCGCAGGTGCTGTCGGATTTTTCCATATGATCGGCATAAAGCGCAGCATATTCGGCATCGGAAAGCCCGTTCAGATACGCCTCAAACAGCGCAGCAGTCGCTTCGTTGCGCGTGCCCTCGTCGGCAAGACCTGCAGCGTACGCCTTATACAGCTCGCCCGTGAAGCGAGGCTCGATCTCCATATCGTACAGACCATCCACGTAGGCGCGCAGGGAGGTTGCCAGACGGAAGTTTTGGTTGGTGGGATCCTGATTATCCTCGGGAGCTATGCCGTTGGTGCTGCAAAGCACCTCGTACAGATAGCTGCGCTTTGCGGCAAGATCGGCATAATCTGCGTTCATTTTGGCAAGGAACGCGGCAAAATGAGGCGCCGTAGGCTCCATCAATTCCTTTTGCACGTTGATGGCTTCCACCATGGGATACACCGAGCGAATGGTCATAGCCGTCATATTATCAAACGCCTGCACCAGCTTTTCGGAAGTGCTGTAGAGCGTGTCGATCAGCCCTGCGTATTTGTCGTACGCCTCAGCTCCCGCACCGTTCTTTTTCACCTCCTTGCCATCCAACTCAAAGGCGGCGGCATATTGTGTAGCAACCAAGGTCTCGTATTCCTCGATGCTGTAGGTCATATCAATGGCATGCAGCAGGGTGGCGACCGCCTTATTGGCAAACGTGCCCTTGGAAAGCGAGCCGTTCTTACTGTTAAAGGCGTACAGATTGATCAAAAATTCCCGCTGATCCTCCGTCGTAGAAATGGTCTTTTTGACCTCGGCCAGATACCCTGCCATCTTCGCATCGGAAACGTCGGATCGGATCGCCATATAGGCGGTCACCTTTTCGGAGGGATTGAGCTTGCCGAAGTAATCGGACAGCTTTTCCTTTTTCTGGGCGTCGGTCAGCTCGTCAACGTCATCGATCTGGAAGGGCAGCCCCGTAAACACGTCATGCGAGGGGTTATCCTTTTGCTGCTTTACGATCTCGCTTTCATTCACCTTGGCAAGCACTGCTTCGGTCAGTGCCGAGGTGTAGCCGATCGCACCCGTGATAGAGGTGGAGGTTGCATCCTCATTGGGGCAGATCACACCCACAATCTTAAGCTGCAAGCCCTTATCGTATACGGTCTCGGGCAGGAAGCCGTCCTCCTCGCGCAGATCCTTCCACAACGGCAGCACCTTGCCGTCGATCTCGTACGTGCCCTCTGCCCTTGCATAGAAATCGGAGTTGTAGCCGAGATTCAGATCAAGGTTATAAAAATCCTGATAGGTAAAGGACATGTTATCGGTGTTCGCCTCATATTTTTCACCCAACATCATGGATGCCATCATGGCGGTCATCTCGTCGGGATTGAGCATGCCGAGCATGTAAAGGGTAATGTTTGCTACGGTACTGTTCCTATCCACCACAAGGATCAATTCGTTGGCGTTTTCGGGCCATCTGCCGTCCACCAGATCGTATTGCTCCAAAACCGCGCCGTTGATCAGCTCGCCGTCCTTACCGGGCATGAGCTCGGAGAAGATGCTGATGCTGTCCGTAATAGCGGAGAGACCGCCGTATTCGTCGCCGAAATCCGAAAGAATACCCGAGGGGCTGACCTGCAGCACACCGTTTTCGCCGTATTGCGTAGAGCCATTGTAGATCTGCAAATCCATGTTATAGGAATACTGGATCGCCGTGAGATCGTCCTTGATCTCATCGTAGCGGCTTTGCAGATACTTGTTGAATTCCGCAAGGTTGTTCTTCTTCATCGTGGTCATGGCACCCACCATATTGCTGATGGAGTCGTCCACGTAGATCTTACCCTCCTCACGGTCCGCCTTATCCTCGCCGCTCGTGCCAACCATAGCGGAAAGCATGGCGGCGTAGTCCGAGGTATCTCCCGTGATGGAAATGGGATAGGAGGTCAGCGTCTCCTCCTGAATGCTTGCGATGAAAAGGTTCACGCCGTTGGAAAGCGCGAGGATCAACGCAATACCGATAATGCCGATGCTGCCCGCAACGGAAACCAACAGCGTGCGCGTTTTCTTGGTCAGCAGATTGTTGAAGGAAAGCGAGAGTGCAGTGAGGAAGGACATGGATCTCTTGCCCTTTTTGACGGGCTTCCTTTTCTCGGCAACAGTCTGCTCGTCATCCTTTGCGACGACCGCCTCGGCAGCTTCTTTCGCAGCAGCTTCCTCGCTCTCAGCCTGCGTCTGCTCCTCAAGGGGCACGTAAGGGTTGGTATCGTCGATCACATGACCGTCCAACACGCGGATGATACGGCTGCTGTATTGCTCGGCAAGCTCGGGGTTGTGCGTGACCATGATGATCAGCTTTTTCTCGGAGACCTTTTTGAGGATCTCCATGATCTGCACGCTGGTTTGCGTGTCCAATGCACCCGTGGGCTCGTCGGCAAGCAGGATATCGGGGTCGTTCACCAATGCACGCGCAATGGCAACACGCTGCATCTGACCGCCCGACATCTGATTGGGCTTTTTGTGGATCTGATCGCCAAGCCCTACCTGTGTAAGAGCCTCGATGGCGCGCGCACGGCGCTCCTCGCGAGAAACACCCGATAGGGTCAGTGCCAGCTCCACATTGGAAAGCACGCTCTGGTGCATGATGAGATTGTAGCTTTGGAACACGAAGCCTACCGAGTGGTTACGGTAAGTATCCCAATCCGCATCCTTGTATTCCTTGGTGGAGCGACCGTTGATAATAAGGTCACCGCTGGTATAGCGGTCCAGACCGCCAATGATATTGAGCAGGGTCGTTTTGCCACAACCGGAGGGGCCGAGAATCGATACGAATTCGCTTTCGCGGAAGTCGATGCTGACACCCTGCAATGCGGCAACCGAGGAATCGCCCGCGGTATAGGTTTTGACAATGTCACGCAGTGAAAGCATGAAGCTTCATCTCCTTTACGTTAGATTTAGTGGGGTTATTATAACAAATTTCTGTGATGATTGCGTGAAGCTTTGTTGCCGAATTGAAAATAAATCATTATTTCTTTTGCGTGATCTCGCATTCTCTCTCGACACACGCCTGTTGCTCGGCAGCCTGCTCCTGCTGCTGTGCCTGCTGCTGCAAAAACTCGGTGCGATTGAAGCCCTCCGTGGTCTTTTCGCGGATCTCACCCGCACGCAAAAGCGCCCATTTGGTGAGCACGGGCCCGACAAGCTCCAGCACCAGCACGGAGAACAGCACGATGTTGCGCACCAGAATGCCGTCCTCGCCCATGGTTTGCAGCACGATAGCGGACATCCCAAGCGCCACGCCTGCCTGCGGCAGCAGCGTGATACCCAGATACTTTTGAATCTTATCGTCGCAGCCCATCATCTTGGCGCTGCAGAGCGCGCCGAAATATTTGCCGCACGCACGGGAAACGATGTAGACCACGCCGATAAGGATCACAAAGCCCGAGGAGAGAATATCCAACCT
>CAZOFQ010000012.1:0-22601 GCA_964579105.1 uncultured Lachnospiraceae bacterium | reverse complement strand
AACTGCTTCGGCGGCTTCGGTCAGCAGGGGTACGGATACAACGTGCAATATCTTTATACCAAAATTTCCGAGCTGCTGGGCGTGGGAGAGGGCTTCTGCGCCATCATCGTAGGTGCGGGCAATCTGGGAAAGGCACTGGTCAACAACCCCATGTTTGAAAAGCGCGGCGTGGACGTGATCGCCGCCTTTGATGTTTCCCCCGACGTGGTGGGCACGCGCATTGGCGCGCTAACGGTGTTGGATATGAAGGAGATCGACGGCTTTTGCAGCCGTAACACGGTGGATATGGCGGTGCTGACGCTGCCGAAGGAAGCCACGCCCGACGTGGTGAAAAAGCTGTCGGCGCTCGGCATCAAGGCATTTTGGAATTTTACGGGGGCGGAGCCCGAAAACCTTTGCCGTGGCGTTACGGTGGAGAACGTGCACCTGGGCGATTCACTGATGACACTGTGCTATCGCTTGCGATGCGCGGATGAGGAGGAAGTATGAAATTAACATTTGCATATGGCACGCAGGTGCTGCTGTTACCTGCTTCGCTGCTCTCGCATCTGGATAAGGCGAGTAAAAAGGATCTGCGCGTCCTGCTGGAGCTTTCCGCAGAGCCGCTTTCACAAACGGATCTTGCGGCGGCAAAAAACGCCGTAGCACAGCGCTTGCGGATAACCGTTGCCGACGTAGAGGCGAGCATTGCCTTCTGGCGCGGTACGGGTGTGATCCTTGCCGAGGAGGGTGAGAGCCGCCAGAGTGCGCGAGAAGCGAGTGCGCCGCAGAAGGCGCCGCAGATGCTTTCCGACAAGGGGCTTCCCGCCTACAGCACTGAGGAGCTTTCGGGAATTTTGGAGCGTCGCCGAGATCTTTCACTGCTCATAGACGACTGCCAGCAGGCGTTCGGTAAGATCTTCAACACAAGCGAGATCGCGATCGTTGCGGGGCTTGCGGATTATCTGGGGCTGGATGAGGAATACATTTTGCTTTTGCTCACGCATTGCCGCAATATGGAGAAAAAATCCTTGCGCTACGTGGAGAAGATGGCAATCACGCTGCACGACGAGGGCGTGCATGATGCAAGGGATCTGGAGGAAAGACTGCATCGCATCGAGGTGATGGCAGATGCCACAGGGCGCGTGCGGGCACTGTTCGGTATTACCTCACGTGCTCTGACCTCCAAGGAGAAGGCTTTTTTGGAGGGCTGGATCTGCAATATGCAATACGGTGAGGACATGCTGCGTCGCGCCTACGAGGTGACGGTGGATAGCATTGGGAAGGCATCTATTCCTTACGCCAACAGGATTCTGGAGCGCTGGTATGCCGACGGCTACCGTACCGTAGAGGACGTAGACCGTGCGCTTGCCGAGTATAAGCGTAAAAAGAACGGGGACGGTGCAAGCTTTGACGTGGACGAGTTTTTTGAGGCGGCACTGAGGCGCACCTACGGCAACGCTTGATGATACGCAAAAAGGAGTACATATGGGTTACAATAAAGACAATTACAGCCGTATCCGTACGGCGTATCAAACCAAATATTTGAAGGCGCTGGACGAAGCAGAGCGCCGCCGCGCAGAGCTGCACCAAAAAAGCGCCGAGATCGCGTCGATCGATCGCAAGCTGGCGGCAACGGGCGCAAAGATCGCGCTGGCTGCGCTTGGAACGGGCGACTCCTACCGTGAAAAGCTGGAGGAGGTGCGCCGCGAAAACGAGGAGCTTCAGGCAAGACGCGCCGCATTGCTCGCGGAGCTTGGGTATCCCGCAGATTACACGATGCCCCCCTACGAGTGCCCCTTGTGCGAGGACAGCGGCTTTGTGGGCACGAAAATGTGCGAGTGCATGCGCCGCGAGCTGATCATGGCGGCGTATGAATCCTCGGGGCTTGGCAAATTGATGCAGACGCAGAGCTTTGACACGTTTTCGCTTGATTTTTACGCTGTGGGCGCTGAACGCGAGGCCATGCAACGCAATTTTGAGATTTTGAGGACGTATGCCGAGCGCTTCACGATGCAAGCCGATAACCTGATCCTTTGCGGTGCAACGGGGCTTGGGAAAACGCATCTTTCCACCGCCGTGGCGCGCCGTGTGATTGAGCGAGGATATGACGTATACTACACCACCGCGCAGCAGATGTTTTCGGATTTCGAATACAATCGCTTTGGCTCGGGGCTCTCGGATGAGCCTGCCGCCCATGTGTCGCGTTATACCGAATGTGATCTTTTGATCCTGGACGATCTCGGCACCGAGGTGACCAATCAGTTTACCAATTCCTGCCTGTATCTGGTGATCAACAACCGTATCAATCTGCGCCGCCCCACCATCATCAATACCAACCTTTCGGGGCGTGAGCTGAAGAGCCGCTATACCGACCGTATTGCCAGCCGTATTCTTGGCGACTTCAAGCCCCTGCTGTTTGCGGGAACGGACATCCGCCGTCTCAAATTGAATAAAAAAGCATAAAAAACGCGTACCGTGTGCAAACTAAACCACGGTACGCTTTTTTTGAAAGGAGAGGCACAATGGCAGTTGTAAAGGAGAGGCACACAAGCGAGCAAGAGCGCGAGGAGCAATACTTTTTTGGTGAGATCTATAAAAACACAAAAATGGGGGCGGACGCTATCATCAATCTTTTGCCGCACGTGAAGGATGATGCGGTGAGAAGCCTTATGACGATGCAGCTGGACGGATATGAAAAATATGCGGCACGGGCGTCGGAGCAATTGGAGGCGCGCGACGTGACGCCGCGCGAGGAGGGGCTTTTCACGCGGGTGTCGGCGAGGATCGGCATGGCGTTTCAGACCCTGCTGGACTCTACCACCTCGCACATTGCGCAAATGATGATAGAGGGGTCTAATATGGGGATCACGGAAATGACGAAGCTGTTGAACACCTATGCACCCTTGGGGGAGGCGGAGGAGGCGGTAAGGCTTGCCCGCGAGATCGTGGCATTTGAGCAGCACAACGTGGAGATCATGAAGCGTTTTTTATAAAAGCGGTGGGGGCTGCGTCATTGAGCGCCGAACAAAACCACATCAAAGGAAACCCGAAAAAGAAAGCCGCCCTCTGTGCCGGTTTTGGCACAGAGGGCGGCTTTTTGGGTAGAAATTCTTGCGAATTTCAATGTTAACGTGTGTTTTTTAGGTGCGCTCTCGGCACTCGGCGTATTTTTATACGTCTATCGTGCCGAGAGCACACCTTCTGCAGCTAAATGATTCTGCCCCCTTTTGGTATGGGCTTGAGTGAAGTGCGGTTTTCGTTTAATGCGACAGGGAATGCTGCGTTTCCTCGGGGAGGGTGATCTGAATCCTTTGCGAGAGACGGATGTCACGCGAGGATGCGCCGACAAGGATCTCGAAATCGCCGTTTTCCACGTGCCAGTCGTGATAGACGGTGGAATAATAGGCGAAGGAGCGCTTGTTTAGCGTGAGGGTCACGCGCTTGCTCTCGCCCGCCTCCAGCGCGATCTTTTTGAAGCCCTTAAGCTCCTTTTCGGGGCGTGCGACCATCGCAAACGGATCCCGCACGTAGAGCTGAACGACCTCCTTTGCCGCCATGCTGCCCGTGTTCCTTACGGTGAGCGAGACCTCAAAGTCCGTATCGCCGAGTTGCTTTACTTCAAGATCGCTATAGGCGAAATCGGCGTAGGAAAGCCCGTAGCCGAATGGGTACTGTACGTCCATGCCGTAACGGTCGTACCAACGGTAGCCCACGAAAATGCCTTCGTCGTAGCGCTCCGTAAGACCGTTGCCCGTATAGCTGCCCGTGGGGGTATCCTCAAGGGAAAGGGGGAAGGTCTCGCACAGCTTGCCGCTGGGAGAAACCGTACCCGTGAGCACGTTTGCAAGTGCCTCGTGCACGCCCTCGCCAAGGAAGCCCGCAAGCAGGATGCCCTTGACCCGATCTGCCCAGGGAGAAACGTCTACGGCGCTGCCCGCAAAGAGCACCACGATGAGATTTTTATTGATCTTGGCGAGTCTTAGGATAACGTCCTCCTGCAAGGCGGACAGACGAATGCTTTCGCGGTCAAAGCCCTCGCTTTCCACCGTTTTGCCCGTGCCAACGCAAAGCACCACCTTATCCGCATGGTAAGCCGCCTTGTAAAGGTCGGTCAGACGATCGGCGTAATGGTCATTGCGGTCCACGGTAAAGTACGCCTTGCTATCGAAAAACTTCGCATGAGGGGCGCGCTCGGCAAGCTCCTCCTGCAAGGGGCGGGGCTCGTACTCGGGCTTTGCCAGCGCACTGCCGCCGCCGCCGAAGGCGGGAGCCTTTTCAAACGCATTCTTGACAAGGATCTTACCCTCCTGTAAGGGAAGGATATTGTCCTCGTTTTTAAGCAATACGATGCTGTCCGTTGCGATACGTACCGCGTTTTCGTGGCGCTGCTCCTTGGTGGTGGATACCTTTTTTTGTGCGGCTTGTGCTTTTTCTATGAGGGCAAGGATCTTTTCCGCGCGCGCGTTGATCTCCTGCTCGCTCAAAAGCCCCTTGTCGTACGCCGCTTTGAGATCGTCGTAGGCTTTTTCGGCGTAGGGCATGCGGATGTCCAGTGTTGCCTTTACCGACCGCCAGCCGCTTCTGACTGCGCCCCAGTCAGAGACGACTACGCCATCAAATCCAAGCCTTTCGCGCAGTACGTCATTCAGCGCCCATTTGTTCTCTGCCGCCCACACACCGTTGATGGGATTGTAGGAGCACATCACCGTCCAGGGCTTTGCTTCCATGGTATGCTCAAAGGCGGGGAGATAGATCTCGTACGCGGTGCGTTCGTCCAGCTCGTTGGATTGCCAGAGACGGTCGATCTCTCGGTTGTTGGCGAAAAAGTGCTTGACCGAGGTGCCCACGCCCTTGTCCTGTACTCCCTTTACAAACGCTTTTGCGAGAATTCCCGCGTGATAGGGGTCCTCGGAAAAATACTCAAAATTGCGTCCGCAAAGCGGCGTGCGCTTGATATTCACGCCTGGGGCAAGCAGAATGTCTACGTTGCTTTCGATGCAGTCATCCGCAATGGTGCTGCCGTCCAAATAAGCGAGCTCCTCGTCCCAGCTGTTAGCAACCGCGGAGAGGTTGGGCATGGCGGTGGCTTTTTTCGTGTGACCGTCCTCTCCCATTGTGCGAAGTCCGTGTGGACCGTCTGACATAAAGACGGAGGGCAGCTTGCCGTTTGCCTCGTAGGTGCTCCACTTATCCTTGCCCGTTAGAAGGTGCAGCTTTTCCTCCGGCGTGAGTGCACAGATATCGTATTTCATTTCAATTTCCCCCTTGTGGTTTTTCTTTATTATAGCAGACAAAACTATCAAAATATATCGCAAATAGGTTGATTTTACTCTCAATTTGTGATATTATTGAGGATGAGGTGAATGAATTGGGCACGTATTATTATGAAAAATGGCGCGATGATGATAACGATATGGTCGTGCATCGCAACGGCACCCATCTGTTTCCTGCGCATTTTCATGCCAATTTGGAGATATTTTTGCTTGGGAGAGGCGCGTTTGACGTGTCGGTCAACGGAAAAAAATATCATATGCAGGCAGGGGATATTGCCGTGGCAGACAGTTACGATATTCACAGCTATGACTGTGACTTGCGCGGCGAGGAGTGCGACGATTGCGTGCTGATCCTTCCCTTTGATATATTGGGCGACTGGCAGGTAAGGCGGCAGGCAAGGCGGATCGCAGAGCCGATCCTGCATGATGCGGCGCTTTGTGAGAAGCTGCTGCGGGTAGTGGATCTTTGCCGTTCGGAGAGTGAGGCTGTGCGCGAGGCGGGCGCGGGTGTTGTGCTCGCCCTTTTGGGAGAGCGTCTTAAGCTTGAGAGTGAGTGTGTAAAGGATGAACGGGTAACGGTGAGGAAGATCCTTGCGTTTATACAGGAGCATTACAGGGAGCCGTTGACACGCCGCAGGATCGCCATAGCGCTCGGCTATACCGAGGCGCATATTTCTCACGTGTTTTCGCGTTATCTCAAAACCGGCATTTGCGAGTACGTGAATCGCCTGCGCCTCTCTTATATGGAAAGGCTACGCAGCATGGGGGACAAGCGCCCCGTGGACGAGTTGATCTTTGAGGCGGGCTTTGGCTCGGTGCAGACCTATTATCGCGTCAAAAAGTCCTTTGAGGCGCGGCGAGTGCGCGGAGAAGCATAAAAAAACAGCGGCAAGCCGCTGTTTTTTTATGCTTGATCATCTTTGCACGCGTCCGCTGGCGTCGCCGCCTGCGAGGTTTTCCACCTCGGCAAGGGACATCATGTTATAGTCGCCTTCTACGGCGTGCTTGAGACAGCTTGCCGCTACGGCAAATTCGATGGTGCGCTGAGGAGCGTAGCCGTTTACCAGAGAGTAGATCAGACCGCCGCCGAAGCTGTCGCCGCCGCCCACGCGGTCGACGATATGCATGGAGTACTTCTTGCTGAAGTAAGCCTCGCCGCCCGTATAGAGCATAGCAGACCAGTCGTTATCGTTGGCGGATTTGCTCTCGCGCAGCGTGATGGCAACGCCCTCAAAGCCGAAGCGGTCGGTCAGCTTCTTTGCCACGGAAATGTAGCCGTCGCGGTCCAGCTTGCCGCCGTAAATGTCAGAGTTGTCCGCCTCAATGCCGAACACGTCCTTGGCGTCCTCCTCATTGGCGATGCAGTAGTCTACGTAGTGGCAGAGCTTGTTCATGACCTCGCCTGCTTTTTCGCGACTCCAGAGCTTTTTGCGGTAGTTGAGGTCGCAGGAGATCTTGATGCCCTTTGCCTTTGCCGCACGGCAGGCTTCCTCGGTGATCTGTGCCATCTCGTCGGAGAGGGCGGGGGTGATGCCCGTGAAGTGGAACCACTCTACGCCTTCGAGAATGGCGTTCCAGTCAAAATCGGATCGTTGCGCCATGGCGATGGAGGAGTAGGCGCGGTCGTAAATGACCTTGGAGGGGCGCTGGCTGGCACCCTTTTCACAATAATAAATACCCACGCGCGCGCCCCCGCGAACGATCTTGCTTGTGTCCACGCCGAATTTGCGTAGAGAGTTGACTGCCATCTGACCGATCTCGTGGGCGGGAAGCTTGCTCACGAAGGCGGCATCCAGTCCGTAATTGGCAAGCGAGACCGCAACGTTTGCTTCTGCGCCGCCGAAGGTGGCCTCAAAGCTGTCGCTTTGTACGAAGCGCAAATAGCCCTCGGGGGCAAGGCGCAGCATCAACTCGCCGAACGTAACAACCTTTTTCATAATAATTCTCCTTTTTGCCGAAGCATCGGCATATATAATAACATCAGTATAGCATAATTTAAAGTGATTGTCTACAACTTTTTTGCGCTTATGCGTTTTTTTGGAGTAAATTTTTTAACTTTATTGACTTTGTCTTTTCTTTGTGCTACAATGACAAAAAAAGCACTGTGGAGTAAGGAGGAGTACAGAATGAAGCAGTTGCCAAAGGGCTATTATGCCGTGCAAAGTGATTTTGAAAATGCACCGAAGGACAGCTTTACCTATCGCGGTGAGACCTATTCCGTAGAAGAAGGCGTCAATCTGTTCGGCTCGGTGGTCGAGGCGAACGCCGCTGCGTGCGAGGTGCCCGACGTGGTGCTGGAGGGGTTGCCTTACGAGGCGTTTTCCGCGCCCGTTTTACTGTTTTCCACGGGTAAGCACCGTGTTGACAAGCTTGCTTTTTCGCAGGCGCGCGTTTTGCTTGGCGAGGGAGTGGGCGTTTCCCCCAACCTGCCTGCAAGGCAGAAGTTCGAGTGCCCCGAATTCAATCCCGAGCGTGCCGATATGGAAAAGGAATCCATCCTGTACGGTGGGTATTGGTACGGCACGATGCGGATCGCGGGCGAAGCCGTTCCTCTGATCCTTCTGGATGGCTTTACTATGATGAAATCCCGTTTTTACGATTCGCGCACCACGGGTGAATGCGATACCGAGATCATCGTGCGCAATGTGTACCACACCTCGCCCTGCTTGCACACCATCTATTCCTTTGACGGCTTGCGTGCCGACAGTCCCATGCACCGCACCGTGCTGCTGGAGCATGTGCGCTTGCAAAAGGACTTTGACGAGCTGGGCTACGGACGTTTGTTCATGTCCTTTGCCTCCAACAAGGTGACCTTTCGCGATCTGTGCATCGACGGGACCTCGCAGCTGTTTGGCTTTACCACCATTTCCCGCGCCTCTACCAACTGCGCGGGCAACTCCGAGCTGACGCAGGTTCTGTTTGAGCAATGCTACGTGCGCGGGCTTGGCGGCGAGAACGGTGTTGCCTTCAGCTGTCCTGCGGGGATGCAGGAGCGCGGCTTTGTGCTGCGTGCTACGGACACCGCCTTTATCGACGCTTCCCGCGCGGGTGAAGCGCCTTTGCAGCCGCATCTTGTCAACGACAAGTGTGCGCTTGTGCTGGAGCGTTGCCTTGTGAGGGACACCAGAGGCAACGCGGGGGCTGCCATTGCAATTCGTGACAAGGGCAGAAGCGTGACTCTTTCCGACTGCACGGTAGAGGGCTTTGCCGCAGAGTGGGAGAGCGTTGTGCCGCCCCCCTCCAACGCGCCCGATCACATTAAAAATCAGCAGCGTGCCTGGACCACGAAGACCGACGACCCGCACCGCGTGATCGGTACGTCAAAGGCGGATTTCTCCGCAATGGACGCGTATTACGAGGGGTGCAAGGCTTATTACGGTGACCAACACGTGCATTCTGCATGCGGCGGCACCAGCGACGGCAAGTTTCCTCTCAAGGACTGGGTTGCCAAGATGGATGAGCTTTCTCTGGATTTTGCCATCGTGGTGGACCACCGCCAGATGCGCGGCTACTTCCTGCCCGAGTGGGATGAAACGCGCTTCCTTTACGGCACGGAGCCGGGCACCAATTTTTCGGACTTGGAGCACCTGCCCAATAACAGCCTGCACTATAACATGATCTTCCCGCACAAGTACGGACTTGCGATGGTGCTTGCCAATTTCCCCGAATTCAAATTCAAGGGAGATGAGCTGACGGGCAGCTTCGGCTACCCGAAATTCACGACAGAGCGCTTCAAGGAGCTCAATGCTTACATTCGTTCCATCGGCGGTATGCTGGTACACGCTCACCCTAAGCTCTTGTTAGCCTCCAACGATCCGCTCGACTACTATGCAGGGGAGCATTCCTATCTGGAAACGATCGTGAACGGATACGGCGCGCACGGCGCATTCCGCGCATGCGACCTTTGGGATCAGATCCTCAAGCTCGGCAAGCATATGTACGCTTCGGGCGGCTCGGATACGCACGGCAATGTCAGCGTGGGCTGTCCCTCCACCTTCTACACCACCGAACGGCATCACAGCAAGTTTGTGGAGCGCATGTACGTGGGTGACTACGCTGTGGGCGGCGTGGGTGTGAGGATGATGATCGACGGACACCCCATGGGCTCGGAGCTTGCTTATCGCGACGGAATGAAGCTGACGCTTCGCGTGGGAGATTTCTTTAAGCATACCTGGAAGGAAAACACGGCATATGAATTGCGTGTGCTCACCGACAAGGGCGTGGCGTACGCCTCTATGTTTAACGGCAAGGAGCTGCAGGAGCTTTCTCTTGAGGTGCAAAAGCGTATGTATTACCGTGTTGAGATCCTGGATCTGACGCATGGATACCGTGTTTGCGTGAGCAATCCCATTTGGCTTGACAAGCAAGAGGCCGCCGCGCAGGCGTGATCACAATAGAAAAAGCCGCGAGCTCGCGGCTTTTTCTATTGCAAAAAGCTTTAAAAATGGCTTTAAAAATGGCTTTAAAAATCGCTTTAAAAATACAGATTTTGTTTGACTTTGCGCCTTATTTGTGTTAGAATAAAACGAAGGTCTATCTTCTAACATTTACTGAGTGGAGGTTTGTTTATGATACCGTTGCCGAAAGGGTATTACGCCGTACAGGCGGATTTTGAAAATGCCGCAAAGGATATCTTTGTCTATAAGGGGGTATGTTACGCCGTAAAGGAGGGCGTGAATCTGTTTGCAACTGCGACCGAGGCGGATGCTGCTGCTTGCGAGGTGCCCGACGTTGTGCTGGAGGGGCTGGACTATCCGTCCTTTTCCGCCCCCGTATTGCTGTTTTCCGCGGGTAAGCACCGCATTGAAAACCTGAACCCCACACAATCGCGCATATTCTTGGGGCAAAAGGCAGGGGTGAATCCCAACCTTGCACCGCAGCAAAAGGGGGAAAAGCCCGCGCTGAATCCCGCACGCGCGATTGCCGAGGAGGAAACGCTGCTTTACGGCGCTTCGGGTGCGGGAAATATCCGCCCGCAGGAAAACGGTGCGGAATTGATGGTGATGGACGGCTTTACCAATCAGCAGACCCGCTTTTTTGATCGCCGACTGAGTGGCGAGGGGCGCTATTTCGTGGCGTTTAAAAACATCATTTACGCAGGACCCTGGGGCAAATTGCACCATTTCTTTTCCAACTACCGTTCGGGGCATCAGCTTTACCGTGAGGTGCTGTTCCAGAACATTCGCGTGGATCATTTCGACGATTACGGTCATGCGGGTATTTTTGCGTACATGAGCACGGATAAGGCGACCTTTGACAACTTTGTTTACAATGATACCGAGCAGCTGTTCGGCTTTACCGATCTTGCCTATAAGATGCTCAATGCGCCGGTCGGTGCAGAGCATGCAGAGATCATTATCAAGAACTCCTATTTCGGTAACATGCGGGGCGAGCATGGCATTGCAACCAATCTGCAGCAAGCGCCGGAGCACGCCATTCACTTGACCGTGACCGATACCACCTTTGTGGATGCTTCGCGCGAGGGCGAGTCGCCGCTGCAGCCGCATTTGGCAAACGAGCGTTGCCGCCTCACGGTGAAAAATTGCTCCTTTACCGATACGCGCGGGAACGTCGCGGCGATCACCGTGCGCGGCAACGGAGAAAATGTAGTGGTGGAAAACTGCACCTTCGAGGGATTTGACAGCGCTTGGCAGCGCGTTCCCATGGCGATCTTTGATGCCCCCGCATATATTGAACAAAGGGAAGAGGACTGGATGACCGATACCGAGGACCCTCACTGCATAAAGGGCACGGACGGGGCGGACCTTTCCGCTTTGGATGCTTGCTACGAGGGCTGTGGCGTCTACCGCGGTGACCAGCACGTGCATACCGCGTGCGGCGGCAGAAGCGACGGGCATTTCCCCATGAACGAGTGGGTCACCAAGATGGACGAGTTGGGATTGGATTTCGTGACCATCGTGGATCATCGCCAGATGCGCGGCTTCTTCCTGCCCGAATGGAACGAGGAACGCTTTATGAGAGGCACGGAGCCCGGCACCTCTTTCGTAGAGCCGCACGGCTGCCGTCACAAGAGCGGCTTCCACTACAACATGCTGTTTCCGCACAAATACGGGCTTGCCATGGTGCTTGCCAACTTCCCCGAGTTTGAGTTCAAGGGGGATGAGCTGACGGGAACGTTCTCCTATCCTCAATTCACACGAGAGCGCTTCCTTGAATTGAGTGAGTACGTTCATTCTATCGGCGGCATGATGGTGCATGCGCACCCCAAGACCATCATGTGCTCCGACGATCCGCTCGCCTACTACTTCGGTGAGCATTCCTTTATCGAGACTGTGGTAGGCACTTACGGCTCGCAGGCATCTTTCCGCAGCCACCGGCTTTGGGTGGATATTTTGCAGAAGGGTAAGCACGTGTTTGCCTCTGTGGGCTCGGATACGCACCGCAACGTCAGCAACGCCGCCGTGGCGACCTTCTATACAAAAGAGCGTCACGCCGATCTGTTTTTCGAGCAGATGCGTGCGGGCAACTATACCGCAGGTGCGGTCGGTATCAAGATGTGCATCGACGGACAGCCTATGGGCTCGCAGCTTGCCTACCGCGAGGGGATGGAGCTTTCTATCCGCGTTGATGATTTCTTCCCCCACGTGTGGAAGGAGAACACCGCGTACGAGCTGCGTGTGTATACCGATCGCGGTCTGGCATATCGCTCCACCTTCGACGGGGCACAGCCGCAGGCACTTGTGATGAAGGTGCAAAAGCGCGCGTTTTATCGCGTGGAGGTGCTGGATCTTTCCCACCATTACCGTATCGCGGCGAGCAATCCCATCTGGTTGGATAAGGAGCAGACTGCCGAGGAAGGTGTGCAGGCATAAACGAAGGGGTGGAGTCCTTTGATGCGGGAGCCGTGAGCTCACCGCCGCTAAAAAACACACGTTAAGGTAGAAATGATAGCTTAGGCTATCATTTCTACCGAAAAAGCCGCCTTACCATCAAGGATCTCGATGGTAAAGCGGCTATAGTTATGTTATTTTGTGTGCTTTTTCTCTGCGCGAATGGAGCAGTCCCTTTACGCAAGGAGACCTAAATGGTGTAGGTGCGGCGGTAAGCGGAGGGGGAAAGAGCAGTCTCCCTTTTGAAGGCGTTGCTGAAGTAATAGCAGTTATCAAAGCCGACTCGTTCGGCAATCTCTCCGATAGGAAGTGAGGTGTTGGAGAGCAGATCCTTTGCGTGTCGTATGCGGATCTCAATGAGGTGGCGCATGGGTAAAAGCCCCGTTGCCTTGCGGAATTTGAAGATCAGCCCCGAGGGGGAGAGGGCGTAGCGCCGTGCGAGGGAATTGATGCTGATCCTTTCGGTGTAATTTTCCTCAAAAAAACGCAAGATCTCCCGTACAGTGGCATCCTGCACGTCCTGTGGATTTTCCTGCGGATAGGATTGCTCAAAACACAATTGCCAGAGCAGATCGCTCAAAAGATGTGTGAGCATGCTTTCGGTATGCGGGGTGGGGTGACGACCGATCGCCTGCATCATGTGCAGCGTGCTTTGTGCGCGCTGTGTGTTCCCGAGCGTGACCCTTCCGCGAGGGAGGGGAAAGGGTAAAAGCTCGGGGGAGGGTGTCTCAAACCGAATAAAATGTACCGTTATGGGGTCAATCACACTGCGGACGAAGGGCACGTGCGGCGGAACGAGATACACGTCCCCCTTTTTCACCACGTCCTCGTGCCCCTCAAAGGCGCATCGAAAAGCGCCTTTTTTGACGACGTAGATCGTCCAGTCGTCATGGGAGAGGCGGGGGTAATAGAAATATTCTCGGGAAATGACGGAATACTTGACGGATCGCAGGGCGTTTTTCAAGGCGTTAACCTCACTCTAATTTATTATAAATAATTCTAATTTATTTTATTGCATTTGTCAAGAGAAAAGTTTATAATGAAGAAAAAACGGAGGTGCTCCCGTGAAAATTCTTGCCAACGAATTTATCCTCCCCTTTCGCGAGGGGCTTTCCTGTCACGCCAGCCACTTTGTGCTGTTGCGCGACGGACGGGTGTTCTGCGTCTATTTTTACGGTAGTAAGGAAGGAAACGATGACGTGCGGATCTTCGGTTCCTTCCGCGAGCCGAACGGTGCATGGAGCGAGCCCGTGGCCATTACCGAGGATGACGGGCTTCCGCATTGGAACCCCGTGCTGTTTGAGAAAAACGACGGGGCCTACGTGCTGTTTTACAAGGTGGGCAAGACCATTGCCAACTGGAAGACCTTTTACCGTGTTTCCCGTGACGATTGCCAAACGTGGTCTGCGCCCTCGGAGCTGGTAAAGGGGGACGAAAGCGGCGGAAGAGGCCCCGTGCGCAACAAGGCGATCTATCTTTGCGACGGAAGCATTCTTGCGCCCGCCTCCACCGAGCAGGGGGAATGGAAATGCTGCTTTGATCGCTCCTTGGACGGTGGTACAACATGGGAGCGCTCCGAGGACGTGTGCCTTGGTGAGGAATGGCTTGGAGACTACGAGAGCAAGGAGGGGCACGGCATCATTCAGCCCACGCTTTGGGAAAGCGCACAAGGCGTGCACGCGCTGATGCGCTCTACCGAGGGGAGGATCTTTCGCACAGATTCCAAGGATTATACCCATTGGAGCGCGCCGTACGCCGTTGATATGCCCAACAACAACAGTGGTATCGACGTTGCTACAGCCCCCGACGGTAGGCTGTTCTTAGCCTGCAACCCCATAGGAGAGAACGGTGTACGCACGCCGATCTCGCTGTACGTTTCGGCGGATAACGGGTTGACCTTTTCGCTGTATACACATCTGACGACCATGCAAGGGAAGTATGCGTATCCCGCGTTGCGCTATGCCGACGGGTGCTTGCACGTGACCTATACGTGGAACCGTAAGACTATTACGTATTTTTGTATAGAGGACGCGGACATCCGCGCACGGAACGGAGAAAAAGCATGAAGGAATTTTCGGTGGTGAGGGGCGTTTATCCCACGATGATCACGCCCTACAAAAACGGCAGGATCGACGAGGAGGCGGTACGGGCGCTGGTGCGCTTTTACTTTGAGCGCGGCTGTGACGGGATCTTTGCGGTCTGCCAGTCCAGCGAGATCTTCTATCTCTCGCTTGAGGAACGGGTGCTGCTTGCCCGTTTGGTGGTGGAGACCGCGCGGGAATTGGCAAAGAAGAGCCCTTTGCGCAAGCCGATGATGATCGTGGCGTCGGGACACGTTTCCGACGAGCCGCAAAAGCAAGCGGAGGAATTGAATGCCATCGCCGCAACGGGCGTGGACGCCTTGATCCTGATCAGCAACCGCATGGATATTGCCAACACGAGCGATGAAAGCTGGATCGCGGATACCGAGCGCTTGATCGAGGCGCTTCCCGCGGAGCTGCCGTTGGGCGTGTACGAGTGCCCCAAGCCCTATAAGCGCCTGCTTTCGCAAAAGATGCTGGAATGGTGTAAGGAAAGCGGAAGATTTTATTTCATCAAGGATACCTGCTGTGATGCGGAGCTGATCGCGCGCAGAGTGGAGCTCTGCCGCGGCAGCCGCCTGGAAATCTTTAACGCCAACGCGCAAACGCTGCTTTCCTCCTTGCGTGCGGGGGCATCGGGATATTGCGGCGTGATGGCAAACTTCCATCCCGAGCTCTACGTGCAGCTGTTTCATGCACTTCCCCGTGAGAGTGCAAGGGCATCGCTTTTGCAGGACTATCTCGGACTTGCGGCTATGGCGGAGGGATGGACGTACCCTTGCTGCGCGAAGGACTATCTGAACCGCTTTGAGCATATCTCCATGGAGACCGCGGCGCGAAGCGCCGACGAGGGGCTGTACACGCCGTATCAGCGAGATTGCGTGACGCAATTTGCGGAGCTTAACGCGTGGATGAAAAAACAAGTTGCGGAGGGTTGAAAAATGAGCAGAAACCGTGTAACCGAATATCCCGCGATCGGTATTCGTCCGATCATTGATGCCCGTCGCGGCGCGCTGCAGGTGCGCCAATCGTTGGAGGCGCAGACCCTGCAGATGGCAAAGAGCGCGGCGGAGCTTTTCAGAGAAAATCTGCGCTACGCGGATGGAACTCCCGTGCGCGTGGTCATTGCCGAGCAGAGCATTGGGCGCGTTGCCGAGGCGGCGGCGTGTGAGGCGCAGTTCAAGCGCGAAAACGTAGGCGTTACGCTTTCCGTCACGCCCTGCTGGTGCTACGGTGCGGAAACCATGGATATGAATCCCGATACCGTCAAGGCGGTTTGGGGCTTCAACGGTACGGAGCGCTCGGGGGCTGTATATCTTGCCTCCGTGCTTGCCGCACACGCGCAAAAGGGATTGCCTGCTTTTGGCGTTTACGGGCATGACGTGCAAAATGCGGACGAGCATGAGATTCCCGCGGACGTGCGTGAAAAATTGCTCCGCTTCGGTCGCGCGGCAATTGCCGTTGTTTCGATGAAGGATCGCTCCTATTTGCAGATCGGCTCTATGTGCATGGGCATTGCGGGCTCGCTGATCCAGGCGGATTTCTTTGAGGATTATCTCGGGATGCGCGTGGAATCGGTGGACGAGGTGGAGCTCCTGCGCCGCATCGAGCACGGTATTTATGACAAGGACTCTTACGAAAAAGCCCTGGAATGGGTAAAGAAAAACTGCCGCGAGGGATTGGATAAGAACCCCGAGTTCATCCGCAAAACGCCCGAGCAAAAGGCAAAGGATTGGGAATTCACCGTGAAGTGCGCGTTGATCCTGCAGGATCTGATGGCGGGCAACTCCAAGCTGCCCGAGGGCTGTGAGGAGGAGCGCGCGGGACACAATGCCATTGCCGCGGGCTTTCAGGGGCAGAGACAATGGACGGATGCGTATCCCAATACCGACTTCCCCGAGGCGATCCTCAACAGCTCCTTTGACTGGAACGGCGCGCGCGAGCCCTTTGTGATGGCAACCGAGAATGATACGCTCAACGGCGTGAGCATGCTGTTTATGAAATTACTTACCAATCGCGCGCAGCTTTTTGCTGACGTACGCACCTTCTGGTCAAAGGACGCCGTCAAGCGTGCGGCGGGCTACGAGCTTTGCGGTCATGCCGAGGAGGCGGGCGGCTTCATCCACCTGATCAACTCGGGGGCGGCGGCACTGGACTACAGCATAAGATCCAGGGACAGCGCGGGCGCGCCCACGGTCAAGCCTTGGTATGAGGTGCAGGAAAAGGATATGAAGGCTATGCTTGACGCGACCGAGTGGTGCGCGGCGGATAACGGCTATTTCCGCGGCGGCGGATACTCCTCGCGTTTTGTAACGGAGGCGGAGATCCCCTGCACCATGATGCGGTTGAATTTGGTGAAGGGACTTGGCCCCGTGGTGCAGCTGGTAGAGGGTTGGACGCTGCGATTGCCCGAGGCAGTTACCGATACGCTCTGGAAGCGTACCGACTATACCTGGCCCTGTACCTGGTTCGTGCCGCGCTGCGACGGTAAGGAGGGCTCTCCCTTTGCGGGCGCCTACGACGTCATGAATAACTGGGGCGCCAATCACGGTGCGATCAGCTACGGGCACATCGGCGCGGATATTCTGACGCTTTGCGCGATGCTGCGCATTCCTGTTTGCATGCATAACGTACCGGAAAAGGACGTGTTCCGCCCTGCCGTTTGGAGCGCCTTCGGCATGGATAGGGAGGGACAGGATTACCGTGCCTGCGCCACGTTTGGTGCACGCTACGCAAAGGGGAGGCACGTATGAAAAAAAGATTTGTGATCGGTGTTGATTTCGGCACGCTTTCGGCGCGCGCACTGTTGGCGGATACCGAAAACGGGAAAGAGTACGCTACCGCGGAATTTGTATACCCACACGCCGTAATGGACCGCAATTTGCCGAACGGCAAGCCCTTGGGCGAGCGTTGGGCGTTGCAGCACCCTGCGGATTATACCGAGGCGCTTGCCTCGGTGATCCCCGCCGTATTGCAGCAAGCGGGTGCAGAGCCCGAGCAGGTCGTGGGCATGGGAATTGACTTTACCGCCTGCACCCTGCTGGCACTTGACGAAAGCGGTATGCCGCTTTGTATGAAGGCGGAGTATGCGGAAGAGCCGCATGCGTACGCCAAGCTTTGGAAGCACCACGCCTCACAGCCGCAGGCAGATGCCGTGACGGCTGTGGCACGTGAGCGCGGGGAAAAATTTATCGATGCATTTGGCGGAAAGGTCTCCTCGGAATGGGCGATACCGAAAATTTTGGAGACCCTGCAGGAGGCACCGCACGTGTTTGACGCCACGGCGCGCTTTTGCGAGGCGGCTGACTGGCTGTCACAGGTGCTTTGCGGCAAGGAGAGTCGCGCCGCCTCCTTTGCGGGATATAAAAACTTCTGGAACATCGAAGCGGGCTATCCGTCCAATGATTTTTACGTGGCACTGGACAAGCGTCTTGACGGGCTGATCGGCACAAGGATACCTGCACGGGTTGGAAGGGTAACAGAGCTCGCGGGGCACTTGAACGACCGCGGAGCAGCGCTTACGGGCTTGAAGAAAGGAACGCCGCTCGCGCTCCCGATCATTGACGCGCACGCCGCTATGCCTGCCGTAGGTGCGGTAAACAACGGAGATTTCGTGATGATCCTCGGCACCTCTGCGTGCCACTTGCTTCATGCGGACAAGGAGGCTACGGTGCCCGGTATCAGCGGCTGCGTGCGGGATGGCGTTGTGCCCGAGCTTGTGACGCTTGAGGCGGGGCAAGCCGCTGTTGGCGACTGCTTTGCTTGGTTTGTGGAGAATCTGCTGCCTGCCGAATACACGCAGACGGCAAAGCAACGGGGAATTTCCGTCCACGCCCTATTGCGCGAGCGCGCGTGTGCGCTTGCCGTGGGAGAAAGCGGGCTTATCGCGCTGGATTGGTGGAACGGCAACCGTAGCATTCTCAACAACGCGGATCTCTCGGGGATGCTGGTGGGGCTTACTCTTCGCACAAGACCCGAGGAGATCTATCGCGCGCTTCTGGAGGCGTGTGCCTTCGGCAGCCGTCTGATCGTGGAGACCTTCGAAAAAAGTGGCTTAACGGTGCGAGATATCCTCGCTGCGGGTGGCATCGCGCGCAAGGATCCGTTCATGATGCAGATCTATGCGGACGTGCTCGGGAAGCCGATCCGCGTGTCAAAAACCGCGCAGGCTGGTGCATTGGGAAGTGCGATGTATGCGGCTGTTGCCGCAGGTGCTTATTCCGATATAAGAGAAGCAAGCGCACACATGGCGGCGCCCTGCGATATGCAATATTTCCCCGACCCCGAGCGCGTGAGCGCTTACGAGACCTTGTATCGGGAATATCTTGCTTTGCACGATTATTTCGGCAAGGAGGAAAACGCGGTGATGGCGCGCCTTTTGCGCGGCACACGGCGGGAATGAGACATGGCGGCATCCTTCGCGATGCCGCTGTTTTATTGCCCGAAATGCTCGTTTTTATTGACATCGCAAAGGAATTGTGCTACAATGATTGAGCAACATCAGTTGCCATTTTGCATTTTACGGAGGATACAAAACGATGCAATTGCCAAAGGGTTATTATGCAGTACAATGCATCCCGGATGACGTTCCCGCGCTTGTGGCAGACTCCTTTACTTATAAGGGCGTGACCTACGAGGTGCAGGTGGGCGTCAATTTGTTCGCTACCGTCACCGAAGCCATTGCCGCGGCAACGGATACCCCCGATACGGTGCTGAAGGGGCTGTCCTACGAGGCGTTTGACGCACCCGTTATTCTGCTTTCCAAGGGCTCCCACGGTGTAGGACGCAAGGGGCGCAAGGACCGAGCCCAGTTTGACCGTTCTCTATACGTGCTTGGCGAAAACGCAGGCGTTTCGCCGAATCTGCCGAGCAATGACCCCACAGAGCCCCCCGCACTCAACCCTGCACGTGCCGAGCGCGCGGAGGAATCCTGTCTGCGCGGCGGTTATGATTTCGGCCGCACCGATATCATTTCTCCCACGGTATCCGTGCTGGTCATTGACGGTATTACCACCACCAAATGCTGGCGCTTTGCGGATTTTCGCGGTACGCCCGAGTGTGACGTTAAGATCGCGCTGCGAAATATCCTCCACACGTCTCCCGCGGGACAAACGCTGTATTCCTTCTCTGCCATCCGCGAGGACTGCCCTTATTCGCGCGAGGTGCTTTTTGAAAATATTCGCCTTGACAAGGACTTTTTCGATTGCGGCTACGGCGGTATTCTGTTCTCTTTGAATGCTTGCAAGGCTACGATCCGCGGTCTTTGCGTGGACGGCACGACGCAGATCTTCGGCTTTACCAATATTCCGCGCACGTCCTCGTGCTGTGCGGTCAATTCGAATGTGACCGAGATCCTCATTCAGGATTCCTACATCCGCAATCTGCGCGCCGAAAACGGCATCTCCACCAGCTGCGCCAATGCGGGCGAGCGCGCCGTTTGTCTTACGCTGGAAAACACCGTGCTGATCGATGCCTCCCGCGAAAACGAGTCTCCCCTACAGGTGCATCTTGCGAACGATCGCTGTGCGCTTGCACTCAAAAGCTGTTGCGTTACCGATACGCGCGGCAACAGCGCGCCCGCGATAGAAATCCACGGTGCAGGGGGCAATATTCTGCTGGAAAACACCACGCTGCACGGCTTTGCCGCAGAGCGCGGTCCCGCCTACGTTCCGCCCTCGGAGGCACCCTTGTATATTGAAAACCGCGACGCGGACTGGACGACAAGGACCGAGGACCCGCACCGCGTGATCGCGCAAGTGGCTGCCGATTTTTCCGTGATGGATGCTTATTATGAGGGCTGTAAGGCGTATTACGGCGATCAGCACACGCACTCCAACAGCGGCGGAACGAGCGATGGTAGAACGCCCATTGGCGAATGGGTGGAGAAAATGGATGAGCTGGGCATGGACTTTGCCATTCTCGTTGACCACAAGCAGATGCGCGGCTACTTCCTGCCCGAATGGAGCGAGGAGCGCTTTGTGATGGGCACGGAGCCCGGCACGAGCATCACCGACCTGAACGACCCGAATGCCGCTATGGCGACCATGCACTATAACATGGTGTTCCCGCATAAATACGGGCTTGCCATGGTGCTTGCCAACTTCCCCGAGTTCAAGTTCCAGGGGGATGAGCTCACGGGCAAGTTTACCTATCCGAAATTTACGCTGGCGCGTATTCGCGAGCTCAACGACTATCTTCGTTCGATCGGCGGCATGCTGGTGCACGCCCATCCCAAGATCCTGATGGCATCTGCCGACCCGTTGGATTACTATATGGGCGAGCACTCCTATCTGGAGACCATCGTGGGCGCGTACCACACGCATGCCTCGTATAAGAGCTACGATCTGTGGGTGGAGATCCTTGCCGCGGGCAAGCATATGTTTGCCTCGGGCGGGTCCGACACGCACGGTGCTGTCAGCGCGGGGTGTCCCTCTACCTTCTATACAAAGCGCCGCTTCCATACCGATTTTGTAGAACGCATGTACGCGGGTGACTATGCCGTGGGCGGTGTGGGCGTGAAAATGATGATCGACGGACATCCCATGGGCTCGGAGGTCGTCTACAAGGAGGGCATGAGACTGACGCTGCGGCTGGGTGACATCTTCCGCAGGACCTTCCGCCCCAACACGGCGTACGAGCTGCAGATCATTACCGATCAGGGCGTTGCGTATTCCTCTATGTTTAACGGCGAGATGCCGCAGGCGGTGTCGCTGGAGGTGCAAAGGCGTGCCTTCTACCGTATGGTCGTGAACGATCTGACGCACGGCTATCGCATCAGCGTGGGCAATCCCATTTGGTTGGATAAGAGCGAGGAAACGGCACAAGCCGAGTAAGCATAGCAAAAAGGCGACCGCTGCGGTCGCCTTTTTGCCTCCCCCCCTTGACTTTTCGGCGAAAAAATGTTATAATAATGAAAATCCCGTAAACGAGGAGGGGAGAACTGTGTCGATACATGAATCGGGCGAAAACTATTTGGAGCAGCTGCTGTTGCTTTCCGAGCAAAAGGAGAAGGTCCGCGCAGTGGATCTTTGTGCGGCGCTCGGCTTTTCCCGTCCTACCGTAAGCATTATGCTGCGTGAGCTGCGCGCGGGCGGCTTTGTGATCCTTGCGGACAACGGCGGACTTTTGCTCACCGAAAAGGGCGAGGCACTCGCACGCAAGATCTACGAGCGGCATTGCCTCATCACGGAGCTGCTGGTTGCCATGGGCGTGTCACGCGAGACGGCAAGGGAGGATGCGTGCAAGATCGAGCACGACATCAGTGACGAAACCTTGAATTGCATCCGCACCATGGTGGAGCGCTTCAAAAGCGGCAATCTTTCCTGCGAGAAAAGCGACGCGGAATGAAGCACGTAGACGTATACACGGACGGAGCGTGCCGCGGCAATCCGGGCCCCGGGGGTTGGGGCGCGATACTCGTGTACGGCGCGCATGAAAGGGAGCTTTCGGGCGGCGAGGCGCACACCACGAACAACCGCATGGAGCTGCAGGGCGTGATCGCGGCACTTCGTGCGCTGAGGGAGCCCTGTGAGGTCACGCTGACGAGCGATTCCTCCTACGTGGTCGAGGCGGTAAATCAGGGCTGGGCGCGTGGCTGGCGCGAGCGTGGCTGGCGCAAGGCAGATAAGTCCCCTGCGCTGAACGTGGATCTGTGGGAGATCCTTCTGGAATTGCTGGAGGAGCACAAGGTCACCTTTGTGTGGGTCAAGGGGCATGCGGGGCACCCTTATAACGAGCGCTGCGACCGCCTTGCGACTGCCTTTGCAGACGGCTTTTCGGCTGAAAACGGCGAGAAAATTGAAAAAAATGAAGAAATTGCAACCAAAAATGCAAATTTCTCTTGACAAGCGGTAAAATCTCATTTATAATAAGTGTAAGAGTCTTGTTCCTTCGCCGCGGTGAAGAGTATGGTTGCGCTTTAACGGCGTTGAAATTTTTTGAGATGAAAGTGAGAGCAATAGCGATGAAAGAACTTTATATCAAGCCTGAAATAGAGATTTTGTTGCCTCTTTGCGAGGATATTATGACCTCTTCCGCCGAGGTTAACGGTGACGGCGGAGTCTCTAATCCCGACGCCGCTTTGCCCTCTGTGCCCTCGGGCTCGGGTACGGGCGAGACCCCCGCGGACAGCGAGACCGACCCGAACGAGGTCAACCACGGCGGCAATGCCGATACGGGTACGCTCGATCACTGATAAGCTTGCATTTTAAGCACCCCGTGCATTAGCGCGGGGTGCTTTTTGCTTTTGTGAGGCGGGGGCTTGCTCCCGCCGTTTTTGCATCGCGGATCACGGGATGTCGTGGGCGCCATCCCCTACGGGGGTGTGCGTCGCGGATTGCGGACCGCCGAGGACGTCGGTCCCTACGGGTTTGTGCGTCGCGGATTGCGGACCGCCCGGGACTGCATATTGCCGC
>CAZOFQ010000011.1:0-24370 GCA_964579105.1 uncultured Lachnospiraceae bacterium | reverse complement strand
ACGGTAGATGCGGGACTTGCCGCCTCTATCTTCCACTTTCGTGAGGTTGCCATCCCCGATCTTAAGGCGGCGCTGAGGCAACAACAAATTCCCGTGCGGCTGTGAGCCGAGAAAGGTGATTGCAATGATCAATATTGATGAACTGAAGTTTGATGAAAAGGGGCTGATCCCCGCCATCGTGGTGGACGCCGTTACCAAGCGCGTGCTCACGCTTGCCTATATGAACCGTGAAAGCCTGCAGATCTCTATGGAAAAGGGACTTACCTGCTTCTGGAGTCGCTCTCGTCAAAGGCTCTGGCTCAAGGGAGAGACGAGTGGAAACTATCAGCATATCGTTTCCATTACGGCGGATTGCGACAAGGATGCCTTGCAGGTGATGGTCGAGCCCGACGGCCCTGCCTGTCACATGGGAACAACGTCCTGCTTTGAGAATCCCTTGTACCATAGCGAGGAGCGTAGCGAATTTTCGTTGGAGATCCTGATGAAGATGCTGGAGGGGCGTAAAAAGGAAAAGAAGGAAGGCTCTTACACCACGTATCTTTTTGAAAAGGGCATTGACAAGATCCTCAAAAAGGTGGGCGAGGAATGCACCGAGGTCATCATCGCCGGCAAGGCCGATGACAAGAAGGAGACCGTGTACGAGATCGCCGATCTTGCCTATCACGTGATGGTGCTGATGCTGCAAATGGATATCTCACTGGAGGATGTCCACAAGGAGCTGGCATCCCGCCATATCATCGACCATAAGGTCAAGCAGGAAAAAATGACCGGAAATTAACAGAGAAAAGCCGCCAAATATGGCGGCTTTTCTCTTTTTTCTTCGAAGGAACGCGGGTGATGAAAGAAAAAGCGTGGAAAAAACAAAAAACAAAGAAAAACGAAACTGGAATATCGAAAAATAAAATTGGAAAAACAAAGAACGGAATTGGAAATAACGCTTTTGAAGGAAGCTTGCGGAAAAATCTGCAACGTTTTTACACGGGGAATTCCCAAAAGAAAAAGGCGGCAACGCCGCCTTTTTGAATCGCTATAACAAAATTTTGTGCTGGATAAGGTTTAGAGGGTCGCGATGTTAAAAGGCTCCCTTGTGTAAAGGGAGCTGTCGCAAAGCGACTGAGGGATTGCTTGGGGCTAAATTTACTCCTCGCCAAGCGCAAGATAGCGCACGGCTTTTCGGTAGCCCTCAAAGCCGAGCCCCATGTAGGTTTTTTTGGCGATGGGTGCTATGAAGGAGTGGTGCCGGAACGTCTCGCGCTCCATCACATTGGAGATGTGAACCTCTACCGTGGGAATCTTGACTGCCGAAAGCGCGTCGGCAATTGCCACGCTTGTGTGTGTGTAAGCAGCGGGGTTGATCACGATGCCGTCAAATTTGCCGAATGCTTCCTGAATCTTGTCTACGATGCAGCCCTCGTGATTGGATTGATACAATTCACATTCTGCACCGACCTCTGTTGCGGCGCTGCGGATAAGCTCGCACAGCGCGTCGAAGCTTTGATTGCCGTAAATACCGGGCTCGCGGATGCCCAGCATATTAAGATTTGGACCGTTGATCACCAGTAACTTCATTTTAAAGCCTCCTCGATCTTTTGCAAATTTGCTTCAATATCCCGCGTGATTGCGACCGTCGCGTCCGCGGCGGCGCGGTAAAGCGGCAAGCGCTCGGCATAAAGCACGGCGGGTGTTTTTTGCTGTGAGAGTGGTCTGCCGCTTGTGGGCAGATCGTCGGGCTTGGCATCCAGAAACACCACGCGCCCGTTTTGTGAAAGCAGGGGGAGATTGCGCTCACGCGTAATGACACCGCCGCCCGTGGCAATGACCATACCACTCTCGCGGCAAAGCGCTGCCACCGCCTCGGTCTCACGGGCTCGGAAGCTTTCCTCGCCCTCAAGCTCGAAAATTTTAGGGATCGGCATGCCCGCTACGCGCTCGATCTCGGCGTCGCAATCCGCGAATTTCCGCCCGTGCTTTTGCGCAAGCAGGCGCCCCAGCGTGGATTTTCCGCACCCGGGCATGCCAATGAGGATGATATTCTCCGTTTCCCTTGCGATCTCGGCGGTGATGCGCTCTACCTCGCCGTCGGCGATGGCAGCGTCCAAAAAGAGCTCTGCCGCGCGCCGCGCCTGCGAGACCAGCATCAAAAGTCCGTTGCGGCAGGGGATGCCGCGTGCCGCTGCGTCCTGCAGCAGCTTAGTGCGCGCAGGGTTGTAGATCATGTCAAGCACAGCCTCTAAGCGTGGCAGTGCGTCGAGAGAAAGCGGGGACACGCCGTTTTTGGGGTACATTCCCACGGGCGTGGCGTTGACGAGGATCTCCGCATCTGTATGCAGATACAGATTCCGATAGTTGTTTTCTCCGTTTCGTGAGATCACCACCACGGCGCGTGCGCCCAGATCCTCCGCGACGCAGACCGCCGTGCGAGAAGCACCTCCCGAGCCGAGCACGAGCACCTTTTTGCCCGCAAGCGATACGCCAAGAGCGTGCACAAGGTCGGAAAAACCCGCATAATCGGTGTTGTGACCGAGCAGTTTCCCGTTCCGCTTCAGAACGGTGTTGACGGCGCCGATGCGCTTTGCCTCGTCCGAAATGGCGTCGAGGTAGGGCATTACCGTTTTTTTGTAGGGGATCGTGACGTTCAGCGCGTCAAAATCTCCTTTTTTCAAAAAAGGCGCTACCTCACTCTCCGCAAGCTCGAAAAGGCGGTAAGGATAGTCTGCAAGCGCCGCGTGAATGCGCGGGGAAAAGCTGTGCGAAAGGTGCTCGCCGATCAGTCCCGCGCGGATAGTCGTACCTGTTATCATAAGTCTCCCCGTGTCGGCTTTTTTGCCTTTTTGCTGTTTTTTACTTTCTCAATGTCCTCGCGGTCGATCCATTCCTCTGTGAAGCCGCAATGACAGCAGACGTAGCGATTGACCTTGACGGCGGAAAAGATCGAGGCACCGGTCATGATATTATTGCCTGTTCCGTAAGCCCCTGTATAGCCGTCGATCCTGACGATATCGGTGGATCCGCATTTGGGGCAGAGCCTTGTGGGTTGCATGGCGCACCTCACAGCATTTCTCGGTAAGTGCCGAGATAGCGGAACTGCTCGCTGCTGCTTTCCAGCTCACCGAGCAGACGTAAGAGCGCCGGGGATTCGATAGGGGATTCCAGATCGAAATAGAACAAGAATTCAAAATCCTGCCCCGGGATTGGGCGGGACTCCAGCTTGGTGAGGTTGATGTGCATGGCGTCGATCTGTGTGAGCAGACGGGAAAGACTGCCGGGCTTGTGGGGAACGGTCAGAATGATAGAGGTCCTGTCCGCACCGGGGTAGATCTCGGGCTTTTTGGAAATGCAGATAAAGCGCGTATAGTTATTGCCGTTATCTTGGATCGCCTCATCCAAGATCTCCAGCCCGTACAGCGCCGCACAATCGCGGTTGGCGATGGCGGCAAAGCCCTCGCCCGCATTCTTTACGAATTCGGCAGCCTTGGCGGTATTGGGGAACGCCGTGGTCTTGACGCCCTGCAATTCGGCAAGATAGCCTGCGCATTGCGAGAGTGCTTGCTGATGCGAAACGACCTCGCGGATATCCTCGCGCTTGGTGCCGCGCTTGGCGAGCAGGCAATGGTCTACCTTCAGACGCAGAGCGCGCACGATGTAAAAGCGGTGGCAGGACATCAGATCATAGATCTGTGTCACCGAGCCCGCCGTGCTGTTTTCGATAGGTAGCACGCCGTATGCGCATTCCCCCTTGTCGATGGCATCAAATACGTCGCCGAAGGTTTTGTAAAAGGCAACGTCGGGGCAGGCAAACAGCTTTTCCGCCGCCTTGAGCGAGTATGCACCCTCCACGCCCTGGCAGGCTACCTTGGCTCTGGCGGGAAAAATGGCAGGCGTTTCTCTTACGGCGGTGGAGATCTTGTTTTCCAGCTTGGAGGAGGTGTTCAGTCTCTCGTGCTGATACGCCCTGGAAATGGCAAGGATGGTGGCGTAAAGCGTGCGGATGTTTTCTTCCATCTCGCCCCCTGCCAGCTCCGAGACCTTGCACAAAAGCGCGCGCTCGCGCGCCGCATCGGTGACGGGCATGTTGACGGATCTTTTGTATTCCGCTACGTCGGCACTGACGCTCATGCGCTCGCAGAACAGCCTCACCAGCTCGCGGTCGATGCGGTCGATGGCGGTACGGGATTGCTCCAACGAGGGGATGCTTTTTTCGTTACTCATGGCATGTATCTTCCTTTCGGATAGGGTCGAGCAGAAGATCCAGCACGGCAAGCGCCGCGGCGGCTTCTACTACGGGAACGGCGCGGAGCACCACGCAGGGGTCGTGCCGTCCGCCTATCTTCAGCGTTGTATTTTCCATGCGGGAGAGGGATACCGTATCCTGCTCCTTGGCAATGGAGGGGGTGGGCTTAAAGGCTGCACGGAAAACCAGGGGCATGCCGTTGGTCATGCCGCCGAGGATGCCGCCGCAGTGGTTGGTTGCGGTAAATACGCGCTTGCCGTCCGTGCGGAACACGTCGTTATTTTCACTACCGCGCATCGTGGCAGCGGCAAAGCCATCTCCGAATTCCACGCCCTTCACGGCGGGGATGGAGAAGAGGATCGAGGCAACACGCCCCTCTACACCGTCGAACATGTGCTCGCCAAGCCCTGTGGGAAGTCCCACCACCGCACATTCCACCACGCCGCCCACCGAGTCGCCCTCGGCGCGCGCCGTGAGGATGCGCTCGCGCATCTGCGCTTCCTTTTCCCTATCCAACAAGGGAAAGGGCATGGAGGTCAGAGCCTTCAATCGGGCTTCGTCGACGGTGACGTCAAAGCGCGCGTCGCTCACGTCTGCAACAGACGCCACGTGTGCGCCGATCAGGATGCCCTTCGTGGCAAGATATTGCAGCGCTATGCCGCCCGCGATGCAAAGCGGTGCGGTGAGGCGTCCCGAGAAGCGTCCGCCGCCTCGCAGATCCACGCTCCTGCCGTACTTTTGCAGCGCGGCAAAGTCCGCGTGCCCCGGGCGCGGGGTGTCGTAAACAAAGGAGTAGTCAGAGGAGCGTGCGTTTTCGTTGCGGATGGCGGCGTGAAGCGTGCCGCCTGTGGTCGTGCCGTTTTCAAGACCTGCTAAAAACAGCGGCTTGTCCGACTCCTTGCGGGGGGTGGAAAGATCGTTTCCACCCGGTGCACGTCTTGCAAGAAATGCTTGCAGAACGTCTGTGTCCACGGCAAAATCGCGTGGAAAGCCGTCCATCTTGACGCCGATCTCCACGTCGTGCGAGCCGCCGTAGATCGAGATCTTTAAGTTGTTTCCGTATTGGTTAGACATGGTACTCCTTTCAGGACTGCAAGGCAGTCTCGAAGAAAAGGGGATAGGATTTTTTTACGGCCTCGGCGTCGGTGATGGTAACGGGTCCGTCGCACAGCAGTGCCGCCACGGCGGCACTCATCACGATGCGATGATCTCCCGCGCCCTCTACCGTTCCGCCCGAAAGAGGCGCACCGCCGTGAATGAGCAATCCGTCCTCGCGTTCCTCAACGCTGCCACCCAAGGCGCGTAGCATCGCGGCGGTGGTGGCAAGACGGTCACTTTCCTTCAAGCGCAGACGCGCGGCACCTACGATCTCCGTATCACCCTCTGCGGCGGCAGCCACCACGGCAAGCACAGGGACAAGATCGGGGATCTGCTTTGCGTTGATGCGGATGCCGCGCAGCGGCGCAGGGGCAACGGTTACGGTCTTTAGCTCGGGCTCTACGTCGATTTTGGCGCCGAACTCGTAAAGCAGATCAAGGATCGCGGCGTCGCCCTGTGCCGAGGTGGGATCGATCCCCGTGACCGTAACGGGATGCTTGCCGATCGCACCTGCGGCAAGAGGGAATGCCGCGCCCGAAAAGTCCCCCTCGGGAGCGATCTCCCCGGGGGAACGGAAGGGCTGCGCGAGGCAACCGGGGCAGCCAAACAGACGCCCGTTTGCCGTACAAATGGGGGCGGCCTTAAATTGTGCCAGCGTTTCCAGCGTCAGGTCGATGTAGGGGGCGGATTCGATCTCGCCCGTGAGCAAAAGCGTTGAGGGCTCGGTCAGCAGGGACAGCGCGAACAAAAGCCCCGTCACGAATTGTGAGGAGACGTTTGCGGCAATGGCGTATTGCCCCGCTTGCAGCCTTCCGCCGACGGTCAGCGAGCCGTCCTCGCCATCCGCGAGCGTCATGCCGTGCTCGCGCAAAACGGTGGCAAGCGGTTCCATGGGGCGCTCGGGAAGTCTGCCGCGGCGTAAAAATTTCACCGTGAGCCCAAGCGCGCCCATAACGGGCACGAGAAAGCGCAGCGTAGAGCCCGATTCGCCGCAGTCCGCTATGGCGTTGTCGATCAATTCCTTTGCAGGGGTGATAAGCAGCGCGTCGCCGCCGTCCGTCTCCTCTACCGAAACGCCGATGGCGCTAAGACAACGCGCGGTTGCCGCAATATCCTCGCCTGCACCCGAGAGGGCAATGCGCGTGGGCGCGCCGGCGAAGGCGGCGGCGATCATGGGGCGGTGCGCGGCGGATTTTGAGGTCGGCGCCGCGACCGTCGTTGCAAATTCGGGATGATGCAGCGTTACATTCATTGAGATTCCTCCAGTCCTTTTGCAAAAAAGGACTCTAATTCACTTGCTTGTATGGGGTGCAGCACGCTCTCGCCGACCCTGCGAGGCAGGACCAGCGTGATCCTCGCCCCCGCGCGCTTTTTGTCGCCCATGGCACGCGCGGCGAGCTGCTTTGCGGTAAAGGGACATTCCGTTGGCAGATGGTAGCGCTGCAGCATACTCTTCATATGCGGCAATACGTCTCTGTCGCACAGCCCCGCGGCGATCGCCGCTTTTGTCATCAATACCATGCCGATGGCAACGGCAGAGCCGTGAGAGATGCCGAAATCCGAGCATGCCTCTACGGCGTGCCCCGCCGTATGCCCAAGGTTCAGCAATTGCCGTATGCCCGTATCGCGCTCGTCGGCCTGTACCACGTCGCGCTTGTCTTCAATGCAACGTGCGATGACGGCATCGGGGTCTTTTGAAAAATCCAACGCCAGTGTCTTGAGCAGAACGGGATCGTTGATATAGCCGTATTTGATGACCTCCGCGCACCCGTCGGCGTAGATATCCGCGGGGAGCGTTTGCAGCGTGTCGGTGTCGCAAAATACGCCGATGGGCTGGTGGAATGCGCCCACCAGGTTTTTGCCCGCAGGCAGATCCGCACCCGTCTTGCCGCCCACCGAGGAATCCACCATGGCAAGCAGCGTTGTGGGAAATTGCACGAAGGATACGCCGCGCAGATACGTGGCGGCGGCAAAGCCCGTGAGGTCCCCCACCACGCCGCCGCCAAGGGCGGCAAGGCAGTCGGTGCGGGTAAGCCCCGCCCGGGCGAGAGCGTTCCAGAGTGCCACCACGGTGTCGGTGGTTTTGGAGGCCTCACCGTGAGGGAAAACGAATTTCTTTACGTGATAGCCTGCGTCCGAAAGAGCCTTTGTGAGCGTTCCTCCCCAAAGTGCATCCACCGTGTCGTCGCTCACGACCATTACGGTGCGCGGGGGAGGAAGAAGCGCCTGCATGCAGGCGCCTGCCCTCTTCAGTAAGCCGCGCTCGATCTGCACCTCGTAGGTGCGCGAGGCATTTACCGTGACCGTTCTCATGCGTTGTCCTCGCTTCCGCGGTCCACGCGTTCCTTGGCAAGGCGTCCCTCGCGCAAAAGCTCGCGTAAGCGTCCCGCATCTCCCGCCGCCATCGCGTCGCGGTACTCTGCGAGTGCGGTTATGATGCCGTTGATCTCCTCGGTCAGGTAGTCGCTGTTCTCCATGAACAGCTCCGTCCACATTTGCTCGTTGAGCCACGCCACGCGCGTGAGGTCCTTATAAGAGCCTGCCGAGAAGCCCTTGTGCACCTGCGCGTTGGGGCTTTTGACGTAGGCGTTGGAGACCACGTGCGCCAGCTGCGAGGTAAAGGCGATGATGCGGTCGTGCTGCTCCGCGCTGGAAACGGTGATAGAGCCGAAGCCTACGGGCAGCAGCAGCTCGCGCACGCGCGTAAGCAAAGCCTCATCCTCGGGATCCTCGGGCACAACGATCATGGGCGCACCGCGAAAGAGGCCGTCCTTGCTGTTGTCAAAGCCCGAGTATTGTGTGCCTGCCATGGGATGCCCTCCCACGAAGCGGAAGCCGTATTCGCGCGCCATGCCAAAGCAGGTCTGGCAAATACCGCGCTTCGTGCCGCACAGATCGATCACCACCGAGCTTTTGGAAAGATGGGGGGCGGTCACGCGCAGCCAGCCCATTGCCGCCGTGGGATACACGGCAAGAAAGATCACGTCGCATTCCCCCGCATTTTCCGCGGTCAATCGCCCGCAAATGGCATTTTGCGCCAGAGCATGCTCCAGAGAAGGCGCGTGAATATCGTGTGCCAGAACGGCATGCCCCGCCGCACTGTATGCGCGTGCCATGGAGCCGCCGATAAGACCCAGGCCCACAACACCTACCTTTAATTGCTTACTCATTGCTTTTCACTCCTTTACGAAACGAGAGATGGCAGCCCTCGCAGGAAAGGGAACTGCAAAGCCGTGCCATGTCGGCAACGGATTCCTTTTGCCCGTTTTGGAGCCACTTGATAAAGATATTGTAAAACGCCCCCGCAAGATACACGTGGCGGTATTGGTCGGCGGGAGAATTCCCCTCGGGCGGGAAGGTCAGCGCCATGTTCTTTGTGATCTGGGAATGGATGAGCTCGCCGAGCCCTGCGTCGTAGGCGGTCAGCATCAGGTCGCTGTAAGAGCCGAGATGGGCGAACAGCTCGAAATAATAGTCAAATACGTCGGCGTTCGGAAGCATGGAGATCAGCTTTTCGTGGATCTGTGCCCCTACATCGTCCGCGAATTTGTTTATAATGTCCTCTTTTGAGGTATAATTTCGATAGTACGCCATACGGGAAACGCCCGCTTTTTTTGTCAGATCCGTAATGGTAATGGAATGATAGTCGCGTGCTTTCATCAATTCGATCAACGCGATAACGATACATTCCTTTGCCAGCTTGTTGGATTCGCTCTTTGTTTTTGCTTTCATATAAACAAAATACCTCTTTTTGTCACTTTTTTTAAGGAAAAGATTGACACGGTTGCCGTTTGGTGGTACAATTAATATGTTACGGGTGTAACCTAAACATATTTCAGTTTAGCACCAAACACTTGTATTGTCAAGGTTTATTTTAGCAAAACCGAAAAAAACGAAAGGATTTATGTCGATATGCATCCATATGTTATTTTTACCGATTCCTCGTGCGATCTGCCGCAGGAAGTGATCAAGCAGTACGACCTGCAGGTGATCCAGCTGATGGTCACCGTGGACGGTGAGGAGCCCGCGTCCAACGACCGGATCAATATTGGCGAATTTTACGGAAAGCTGCGCACCAAAAAGGGCGCAAAAACCTCCGCCGTCAATATCGAGGCGTTTACCGCGGCGTTTGAGGCGCAGCTCTCAAAGGGGAACGACGTGCTGTATCTCGGCTTTTCCTCGGGGCTTTCGGGCACTTATAACGCAGGCTTTGTTGCCGCCCGCGAGCTTTCCGAAAAATATCCCGAGCGCACCTGTACCACGGTGGACACCCTTTGCGCCTCCTTGGGCGAGGGTCTGATCGTGGTGCTTGCCGCAAGAAAAAAGGCGGAGGGTGCTTCGCTTGAGGAGGTGCGTGACTACGTGGAAAGCATTAAGCTGAATCTGACGCACTTGTTTACGGTCAACGATCTGTTCTTCCTGCATCGCGGCGGGCGCGTCAGCGCCGTGACCGCTGTGGCAGGCTCCGCACTTGGCATCAAGCCCATCATGCACGTGGATAACGACGGGCATCTGGTCAAGATCGGCACCAAGCGCGGCAGAACCGCCTCGCTTGACGATCTTTGTGCCCGCATGCAGGCGTTGGCGATCGACCCTGCCGAGCAGCTGGTGTTCATCAGCCACGGCGACTGCGAGGATGAGGCGAAATATCTTGCCGACAAGATCGTCAAAACGATGGGTGTCAAGCAGCCCATTCTGATCTCCCATGTCGGCCCCGTGATCGGTGCGCATTCCGGTCCCGGCACCATGGCACTGTTCTTCCTCGGAAAGGAGAGATAATGATGAGAATCGACGGTAAAACCTTCAGTCGGATGTGCGTCTCCGCCGCGAACGCGCTGGACAATAATCAAGCAACCATCAATGCGCTCAACGTGTTTCCCGTTCCCGACGGCGATACGGGCATCAACATGAGCCTTACCATGAGCACCGTGCAGGACCTCACCGCCTTTGAGGGCACGATCTCCGACTGTGCTATGCGTATTTCGGATAACATTCTCCGTTCCGCACGCGGCAACTCGGGCGCGATCCTCTCGCTGTTCTTCCGCGGCTTTGCCAAGTCTCTCAAGGGCTTGGAGGCTGCAGATGCAGAGGATATCGCAAAGGCGTTTGAGTTTGGCACGAAGGAGGCGTACAGCGCTGTAATGAACCCCACCGAGGGCACGATCCTTACCGTTATGCGCTCCTGTGCCGAGGAGGCTGTGCGCGTGGTGCGCGAGCGTCGCTTCGAGGGCGATACCATCGGGCTTTTTGCTTACCTTCTGGGTGTGGCAAACAAGGCGCTTGCCGAAACTCCCGAGATGCTTCCCTTGCTCAAGGAGGCAGGCGTGGTGGATGCGGGCGGCAGCGGCTTTGTGACGATGATCTCGGGTATGCTGGCGGCTTTGAACAATCATCCCGTGCTCCGCGAGAGAATGGAGTCCGCACCTAAAAATAACGCCGCAAACTTTGCGGAATTCGATACCGCCGATATTAAATTCGGTTACTGCACCGAGTGCATTGCCGATAAGGACGACGCTCACAAGGGCGAGGGCACTGCAGCCGATTTCCGCCCCTGGCTTGCCGAGATCGGCGACAGCCTCGTGTTCGTGGAGACCGAGACCTTCGTGAAGCTGCACGTGCATACCAACCATCCCGGCGAGGTCATTGAGCGCGCGCTTGCCTACGGTCCGCTTTCTATGATCAAGGTGGAGAATATGCGCCTCCAACATACTAACCTGACCGAGGCAAAGGCAGAGCCCGCTAAGTCCGACGCCCCCCAAAAGCCGTACGGCTTTGTTTCCGTTGCCGTGGGCGAGGGCGTAACGACGCTGTTCCGTGACCTCGGCGTGGACTATATCGTGCCCGGCGGTCAGACCATGAATCCCAGCACCGAGGACGTTCTTAACGCTGTGGCGGCAGTCAACGCCGATACGGTATTCATTCTTCCCAACAATAAAAACATTTTTATGGTTTCCGACCGTGCGGCGGAGCTCACCACCGACAAGAAGGTCATTGTGATCCCATCCGCACACTTTACGCAGGGCTTTTCTGCCATGATGGTATTTGACGAGAGCGCTTCGCCCGAGGAGAATGCCGACGCCATGAAGGAAGCCATGCAGACCGTGACCACCCTCTCCCTTACCCACGCGGTGCGCGATGCCGAGATCGACGGCCTGCACATCAAGGATGGGCAGGTGCTGGGGCTTGTCAACGGTAAGGTGAAGATCGCTGTTTCCTCCGATTTCGAGGCGGTGGAGGGTCTTACTGCGTTCATTGAGGGCGAGCCGACGTTTCTTTCCGTCTATTGCGGCGAGGATGCAAGGGCGGAGGAGACTGAGCGCATCCGTGCGTTCCTTGCCGAAAGGTATCCCGATGCGGAGCTGATGGTGGAGCAGGGCGGTCAACCCTTGTACGACTACGTAATTTCCGCAGAATAAGGAACAAGGTATTGACATATGCCGCAACGCGGCGTATAATAGCGATATATTCTTTTTAGAAAGTGCGTGATTTCCATGAACGATATGATGAATAATATGAATTTTATCTGCAAGCTTCCCATCCCGAAGGATACGAAGGAGAGGTATCCCGTGTCCGAGGAGGCGGTTGCTAAAAAGAGCGCCCGCGACAAGGAGATCGCTAAGATCTTCGGCGGATCTTCGGATAAAATGATATTGGTGATCGGGCCTTGCTCTGCCGATGCGGAGGAGCCCGTTATGGAATATATTCACCGTTTGGCGAAATTGCAGGAGCGTGTGAGTGACCGTCTGGTGCTGATCCCCCGTATCTACACCAACAAGCCCCGCACCACGGGCGACGGCTATAAGGGCATGCTTCATCAGCCCGATCCTTCGGCTCTGCCCGATCTTTATCACGGCATTCTCGCCATCCGTCATTTGCACACCAGAGCGCTGACCGAAACAGGGCTTTCCACCGCAGACGAAATGCTGTATCCCTCTAATCATCGCTACCTCTCGGATCTGCTTTCCTACGTGGCGGTAGGCGCGCGCTCCTCGGAAAATCAAGAGCACCGCTTGGTTGCAAGCGGCTTGGATCTGCCCGTCGGGCTAAAAAACCCTACGGGGGGCGACCTTTCCGTCATGATGAACTCCATCACCGCCGCACAGCATTCCCATTCCTTTATTTATCGCGGGTGGGCTGTGGAGACGAAGGGCAATGCGCTTTCCCACGCCATTTTGCGCGGCTATGTGAATAAGCACGGGCAAAGCCTGCCGAACTACCATTATGAGGATCTGATCGGTCTTTGTGCCCTGTATGAAAAATCGGGGCTTGCCAATCCTGCCGTCATTGTGGATACCAACCACGCCAATTCGGGCAAGAAATTCGGAGAGCAGCCCCGTATTTGCAAGGAAGTGCTGCATTCCTGCCGTCACAGTGCCGATATTCGCCGCCTTGTCAAGGGCTTCATGATCGAAAGCTACCTTGTGGACGGCTGCCAGAGGATCGGAGAGGGTGTTTTTGGGCAGTCTATTACCGATCCCTGCCTTGGCTGGGAGAAAACCGAAAAGCTTGTGCTCGACATTGCCGACGCGCTCTGATCGGGAGAGAAAAACCGCAAATGCGACAAGCATTTGCGGTTTTTCTCTTGACAAATATTGCGTTTGGTGATATGATGAACTCATCTCAATCTACATAGGAGGCTTATTATGGCAAAGGAAGACAAGGAAGTGCTGGAGGCGAAGATCGCCGAAGGCGAAAAGGCGGAAAGAAAAGCAAAATTTAAGGCATGGCGCAAGGATCTTAAGAAAAAAGGCGACGGATTTTTTGCCGATTTCAAGAAATTCATCACCAAGGGCAACGTGGTAGATCTTGCCGTTGCCGTGATGCTCGGTACTGCATTCAATGCCATCGTGAACGGTCTTGTGAAAATGATCATCAATCCCCTGATCGCCGTGTTTACCGACGGCATCAGCTTGGATCAGATCAAAACCGTCGTTAAGCCCGAGGTCCTTGACGAGGCAGGCAAGGTCGTAACCGAGGAGGTGGCGATCATGTGGGGTCAATGGATTCAAACCATCATCGACTTCTTTATCATCGCCCTTACCATTTTCGTGATCGCCCGCATTGCGCGCGCCTTTGTAAATCGTGTCAAGTATAAGGAGCTGGAGGCGAAAAAGGCAGAGGAGGAAAAGAAGAAGATGGCAGACAAGGCAGCCGCCGATGCTGCCGCGGAAAAGGCAGCCGCCGAGAAGGCTGCACTGGAGCAGATGTATGCCAACATCGCGCGCCAGACCGAGCTGCTTGAGCAGATCGCGAAAAGCAACAAATAAAATAAGAAAAGCCCTCGAGTGGGGGCTTTTTCTTATGGTAAATACATAAAAAACAAAATATTGGTAAAAATTTAACGAAACACACTTGCGAAACCTTGCAATATATGATAAAATAAGAATGTTTGATATATCCCCAAAAATTTGAAAGGTGGTTCAAAACATGACCTACAACAAGAAAACGATCGAAGACATTGCCGTTGCAGGCAAAAAAGTCATTGCCCGTTGCGATTTCAACGTTCCCATGAAGGACGGCAAGATCACCGATGACAAGCGCATCGTCGGTGCACTGCCCACCATCAAGTATCTGCTGGAGCAGGGCGCCGCTGTGATCCTTTGCTCTCACTTTGGACGTCCTCACAACATCTTCAACGAAAAGCTGAAGCTGGATAAAAAAGAAAAGAAAAAGGTTGAGGCTCTGCCCGAAGAGGAGCAGGCTGCAGCTACCGCCAAGTTCCTTGAGGCGGCTAAAAACGACAATGTGAAATTCTCCCTCGCTCCCGTTGCCGCCCGCCTGTCCGAGCTGCTCGGTATCGAGGTGCAAATGGCAAAGGACGTGATCGGTCCCGATGCAAAGGCAAAGGCAGCTGCGCTCAAGTGCGGCGAGGTCCTGTTGCTTGAAAACGTGCGCTTCCACGAGGAGGAGACCAAGAACGATCCCGAATTTGCCAAGGAGATGGCATCCATGGCAGAGATCTACGTCAACGATGCGTTCGGCACCGCACACCGTGCACATGCCTCCACCGCAGGTCTTGCAGACTATCTGCCCGCCGTTTGCGGTTACCTCATTCAAAAGGAGATCTCCGTGATGGGCGGCGCTCTTGCCGATCCCCAGCGCCCCTTTGTCGCTATTCTCGGCGGCGCTAAGGTTTCCGATAAGATCGGCGTGATCAACAACCTTATTGAAAAGGTGGATACGCTCATCGTCGGTGGCGGTATGGCTTACACCTTCTTCAAGGCATTCGGCAACGAGATCGGCACCTCGCTTTGCGAGAGCGACAAGCTTGAGCTTGCAAAGGGTCTTGTTGAAAAGGCTCGTGCTAAGGGCGTGAACTTCCTGCTGCCCGTTGACAACGTCATCGGTCGCGAATACAAGGAGGACACCCCCTGCATGAACATCTACTCCGACTCTATTCCCGACGGTTGGATGGGTCTGGATATCGGTCCCAAGACGCAGGAGCTCTTTGCTAAGACGCTGCAGGGTGCAGGCACCGTGATCTGGAACGGTCCGATGGGCGTTTCCGAATGGAAGAACTTTGCCGCAGGCACCGAGACCGTTGCCAAGGCAGTTGCCGAATCGGGTGCGATCTCTATCATCGGTGGCGGTGACTCCGCGGCTGCCGTTGAAAAGCTGGGCTTTGCGGATAAGATGACGCACGTTTCCACGGGCGGCGGCGCATCCCTTGAGTTCCTTGAGGGCAAGGAGCTCCCCGGCATTGCATGCTTGCTCGATAAATAATTCGCAAAAATAAGAGAGGAAAAAGAGTATGAATCCCGCAAAGAGAAGAACTGTGATCGCAGGCAACTGGAAGATGAATTTCACGCCTGCCGAAGCAACCGCGTTTATCAATGAGATCAAGCCCATGGTGGCAGGCAAGGATAATTGCGACGTTATTTTCTGCGCTCCTTACGTGACCATTCCCGCAGCACTTGAGGCCGCAAAGGGCTCTAACATCGTGATCGGTGCGGAGAACGTACATTTTGCTCCCAAGGGTGCTTACACGGGTGAGATCTCTGCCGAGATGCTCAAGGCTATCGGCGTGGATACCGTTATCATCGGTCACTCCGAGCGCCGCCAGTACTTCGGCGAGACCGACGAGACCGTAAACCTTCGCACGAAGGCAGCGCTTGCCGCAGGCATGCGCGTTATCCTTTGCATGGGTGAGGTCAAGGAGCAGCGTCTTGCAGGCATCACCAACGAGGTTTGCGCGATGCAGATCAAGCTGGATCTTGCAGGAATTCCCGCAGAGGAGATGAAGAATATCATCATCGCTTACGAGCCCGTTTGGGCGATCGGCACGGGTCTTACTGCGACTCCCGAGCAGGCTGAAGAGACCTGCGGCGCGATTCGCGAGGTGCTCGTAGAGCTTTACGGCAAGGAGGTTGCCGAGGCTACCACCATTCAGTACGGCGGATCCATGAACGATGCCAATGCGGCTGAGCTGCTTGCAAAGCCCAACGTAGACGGCGGACTTATTGGCGGTGCATCCTTGGTTGCAAAGAAATTTACCGCTATTGTAGATGCAGCACAGTAATTCTGTGCATGATAAAGAAAGGGAGAGCGCTTGCTCTCCCTTTTCGGACTCATGAAAGGAGATAGAGAATATGGCAAATTATCGCAGAGGAAGAATCAATGACGAGATGCAAAAAACGCTGGCAGAGATCGTGCGTGAGGTCAAGGATCCGCGCGTAAGCGAGGCGTTTGTCAGCATTACGGGCGCAGATGTTACGCCCGATCTGAAGTATGCAAAGGTCTATTATTCCGCCCTGCGCGGCGATAAAAAAGAGGTCTATCTCGGGCTCAAATCCTCGGCAGGCTTTATTCGCCGCATGGTGGCTCAGCGCATGAATCTTCGCGCCACACCCGAATTTACGTTTGTGGAGGATGGATCTATTGCTCACGGCGCGCATATTGCCACGTTGCTCAACAGCATCACCATCTCCGCGCCCGAGGAGGAAAATGAAGATGGAGAAGGCTGATTTTAAGGCGTTGACGTCGGACGACGTGCTGCAGCGCCTTTCCAAGCCCGCCCCTACCGTGATCCTGTTCCATGCCCGCCCTGACGGAGATGCGATCGGCTCGGCATTTGCGCTCTCGCTTTGGCTGCAAAAAATGGGCAGCCCTGCCTATTGCCTTTGCGCGGATGAGATTCCCGCGCGCTTGCGCTTTCTCACGCAGGGCTTGCAGGAAAGTGTTTTGGAGGCATCTCTGCCCGCGTCCTTTGCCGACGCCCGCGCGGTAACGGTCGACTCTGCCTCTCCCTCGCAGCTGGGTGCGCTTTATGAACGGTATAAGGAACGTATTTCGCTGATGCTCGACCATCACGAGCGCGGTACTTTGTATGCCGACCATTACGTGGTGGGCTGCGCCGCCACGGGCGAGCTGATCTATGACCTGATCGTCGCATCGGGGGCGGATATGCCGCAACGGTGTGCGGAGCTGCTTTATGCCGCCATTACCACGGATACGGGCGGCTTTCGCTATTCCAACACCACACCGCAAACGCATTTGCGCGCCGCGGCATTGCTGGGTATGGGGATCGACGCCGCGCGATTGAATCACTTGCTTTTAGAGGTGAAGTCCGCAAAGCTGCTTACCGCCGAGCGAGCCGCCGTGGATCGCCTGCACTTTTACCGCGACGGCAAGGTGGCGATCATCACCTTTCCGTATGCGCTCAAGACCGAGCTTGCCCTTGCCGACGAGCATCTGGAAACGCTGGTGGATATTGCGCGCCGCGTAGAGGGGGTAGAGATCGCCGTAGCCATCAGGCAGCCGAGTGAGGAGAACGTGTTCCGCGCCTCCATGCGCGCCTCGGTCGATTTTGACGTGTCTGCCGTTTGCGCCCTTTTCGGCGGTGGCGGACATCCGCGTGCCGCGGGTGCTGCTTTGACGGGCTTTGCCTCCGTCACGGAGGCGGAGGAGGCGGTCGTTCGTGCCATTCTTTCTAAGACGGAATGAGCAATATTCTACAAAAGCAACGCGAAATTGGCAAAAAAATACTATGCAGTCAGTGTTTTTTTTGCTATACTGATAGTGATGAATACACGAAGCGCACTCTTGGGGATTTTTTCTCAAAGGGGTGCAATTTTTAAGGAGAGACTATGAATTTTGCGTTGATTTACCGTGTTGCCGCCACTGCCGTGGCGTGTGTGCTCGGCGCGGGATTTGTGTCCGGGCAGGAGCTATGGCAATATTTCGGCTCTTACGGTACTGTCGGTATTCTCGGTGCGGGAATTGCCGTGCTTCTATTCTGTCTTGCCGCTGCAACCGTGCTTTGGTTTGCAGGTGAGACGGGCGAGGGCACGATGGAGGGGCTGATCTCCCCCAAGAAGAATCCGATTGTGAAGTGGCTTGTGATAGGCTTTGAATGCTCTATGCATTATATTTTGTACATCCTGATGGCGGCGGCTACGGGAGCGCTTGGTGAGCGCTTTGGGCTTCCCGTCTGGGTGGGATCTGTGTTCTTCTGCGTGCTCTGTACAACCGTTTCCATGTTTGGCATCAAGGGACTTATGAAGGTGTTTGGCTGGATGGTGCCGATTCTTACGGTTGCCGCGGTCGCGGTTGCCGCCTTTTCGCTCACGCTTCCCGAGGATGCCATTCCGATAGCAAACGCGACGGCCTCGCCTCTTACGGGCAACTGGTGGATATCCTCTCTTAATTATTTTTGCTTTAATTTCGTTGGCTCTGTGCCGATCCTTGTCGCCGCTGCGCACAGCGTGAAGGGGCAAAGGGGGATCGGGATCGGCGCCCTGCTCGCGGCTTTGCCGCTTGGCGGGCTTGCCATTTTCCTTTTGATTGCCGTAATGATACACCCCGGGGCTGCCGCTTACGAGCTTCCCATGATGGAGCTTGCCGCCGCATGCGGTCCCGTTTGGGAGTACACCTATGCGATCCTGCTGCTTGGTGGCGTCTTCGCCACGGGATTTTCCTCGCAAGGAGCGCTCAATAACTATATTATGGGCATGGGCGTGAAGAACAAAACGGTACTGCTTGTCGTTTCGGTCATTCTATCCGTGGTTGCGTTTTTGATCGCTTTGCTCGGCTTCAAGGATCTTGTGGGACTTTTGTATCCCATTCTTGGATATATCGGCATCATCCCAATCACCGCGATCTTCCTGCGTGCAGGGATTTGCTTTGTCAAAAAGAGACGCAGGCAGGAATGATCGAGAGACCCGCAACGGTGTTGCGGGTCTCTTTGCTTGTATAAGGGCTTCTTTTTGCGGCAAAAATACTTGTGCTGAAAGGGAAAATATGGTATACTGTAAAAAAACGGGAGGAGGGAAGCATATGAAAAGAATCGTTGCGGTCTTGTTCGCAGTCGTGCTGCTGCTTACCCTTGCCTTGCCTCTTTCCGCAAAAGACGCACAGCCGCAAGACCCCGCGGTTGCCTTAGCGGTTTCAGGCGTGCAAGCCTCTTTGGGAAAGGATACCGCGGGCGCTGCGGTGGTTCTGTTCGAGAACGGCGAGCGCAAGATGCTTGAAGCTTACGGCTATGCCGATATCGCCGAGCGCACGCGCGTAACCTCGCAAACGTTGTTTGAGATCGGAGATCTTTCCGCGCTGTTCGTCGGGCTTGCCGTGCAGGAGCTTGTACGACAGGGCAAGGTGTCGCTTGATGCAGACGTTACCGATTATCTCCCAAAAGAATTTGCGGAGAAGCTGAAGCTTTCCTCTACGGTCACGCTCGATCATCTGTTGCATCACACGGCGGGCTTTGCGGGGCGTACGTTCGATCTTCGCTTTACAAGCAACGCGTACTGCTTCGATACGCTGGCGGAGGCGCTTGTGGCGCAAATTCCAAGTCAGATCGCGCCCGCTGGGCAATATTATGCCTATTCCGCCTTCGGCATCGGGCTTGCCGCTTACGTGGTGGAGTGCGTTGTGGGAGAGTCGTATGCAGACTACGTGAGCAGAACGGTGCTGCTGCCCCTGGGTATGACGCAAACGGTGCTTGATCCCCGTGCAGAAAGCAGGGAGGAGCTCTCCAAGGGGCATCAAAGCACCGCTACGGGCGTATTTTGCGTAGGCGCACATGACGGCAGAAGCTATGCGGGTATTTCGCCTGCCAACGGCGCCCTCTCCACGCCCGCAGACCTTTGCATCCTGTTCTCCTATCTGCTTGAAAACGAAGAGACTGCCTCATTGCTGAAAAAGGGGGAGGGCAACGGCATCTTCGGTGCGCCCGCGCTGGGCTTTGTTCCGTTGCAAAAGGAAAGCACGCTTTTTTTACGTACGCAAACACTTTATTTTCAACTTGCGTTAACGCTGGATCTTGATAGCAAAAGCCTTGTCCTTGTCGTGACCAATACCGCCCAAAGCACGCTTACCGATCTTCCGTTGACGCTCTCGCAGTCCACGGTCGGCAAAAGCGTGGAGGGCGGCAGCGGCATTTCTTCGCTTGAGGCGTTTGAGGGCTTTTATGCTCCCGCCACGCTTGAACGCAGCAGCCTTGTGGGACGCCTTGCCATAAAAGAGCAGGCGGTAGAGCTTCTTGCCTTAGAGGATGGAACGGTGCAGCTTGGAGACCGCATCTTTCGGCAGATAGGTCCCGGTATTTTTGCAACGGCGGATGAGGAAGAGCAGCTTGCGGTCATGCAGCTTCTTTGTACCGCGGAGGGGGAAGTCATTGCACTTCTTTTTGCGGATGGAACGACCTATCTTCCCACAGCCGCCACGGAAACGGGCGTGCTTGCAACGCTGCTGTTCGCGCTTTTACTCGTTGCGGCGGTCTATTTTCTTGCGGGTGGCGTGCTTTCTCTGTTGCATGCGTGCATTTCCCGCGCTCACTATGACCGATATCCCCCTGCTTGGCGCTTTGTTACGCCCCGGGTGCTCGGCGCATTGCTTGGTGTCTTGGTGCTGCTGCAATACGCCGTTTCGGTGAAATGGGGAGCACTCGCCTTCGGTTCCTTTTTCTCTGCAATGTCGGTCGTTGCGCTGATCGTTGCCATTCTCGCCATTGCGGCATTTCTGTTCGCGTTCCTTACTGCCTTTACCGAGCGAGGCAGGACCTCGCGCGTTGTTCGTGTTGCGGTGATTTTCGTGCTGTTTTTGATCCTTTGCGCGTATTGGAACGTCATATTATTATAAAAAGAGCTCATATGGGCTCTTTTTTTGTCTAAAATCGTTGACAACTCAACCTTTTTGTGGTAAAATAACAAAAAAGTAAGGGAAGGGCGTGCTTGCTATGAGAAACAATCACTTTGAAATATTTGCCAACGGTATCGGTCAGGTCATTAAATCCATGCAGTGCCTGAAAAGCAAAAAGATGGCGCAATATGGGCTCAAGGGAACCACCTGTCGCTGCTTGTGTCAGATCTTAGAAAGTGACGGCGGGCTCACGGCGGGCGAGCTTGCTGTTCTTGGCGAGATCGACAAGGCGCAGGTCTCCCGTTGTGTTTGTGAGCTGACCGAAAAGGGCTTTATATACCGCGAAGAGCTTGCAGGACGCTGCTACAAGCAAAAATATCGCTTAACAGAGCTCGGCAAGCAAGCGGCGGTGGACATTACCGAAACGGCACAGTATGTGCAAGAGGTCGTGCGCGAGGGAATTGACGAAAAGGATATCGAAGCGTTTTACCGAGTGCTGGACAGGCTGTGCAGCAACCTGGAAGGGGTGCTCAAAAGAATACGTTAAAAAAGAACGGTGCGCAGCACCGTTCTTTTTTGTATCAAAGCCCCGAGGCAGCCTCGGCGGAAAGTCCCGTATAAAAGGCGATGCCGTTTTGCACACCCTCGGAAAGCTGCGAGAGGGAAAGTATCACGTCGCCCTTGGAGGAAGCGTAACAGACCTTGGCGTAGTCTTGTGTCAGCATTTGGCGCGTGACCAACGAGAAGGAGGTGCTGTTGAATTGCTCGGCTCGGCAACCCCAGAAGACCACGGGCGCGGCGATCGCCTCATAGAGAGCCGCACTGCCCCCCCAAAAGCCACTGGCGGGTACCTGTACGGCATCGCTTTTGAGGTAGTCCCCATAGCGGTCCAGCAGCAGCGCTGTGCTTTTTGGGGAGAGATTGCCCAGCACCATCACGCTTTGCTTGTTGTTGCCGCCAAATTCGGAAAGCGATAGGCGGAAGGTAAGCGAGGCGTTATAGTAGTTTGAGGTTTCGGTGGCTTTGACGGAGGCATGATCCTCTAAGGTAAGAAGTATTTCAATTTCACAGCCCGCAAAGCGGTATTTCACGCCCGTGCGTGCCTTATAGCAGGGGATGGAGTATCCGACCGTTTGACGGAAAAGATTTTGGTAACGGTTCACGTTGTTACCGCCGTTGTCGGCACTCACTGTGAAGGCGGAATCGGGGAAGCTGTACAGTACGCTGTTGAGGCTTACACGCCCGCCGAAGGTGTTGAAGAATTGCAAAAACGTGCCAACGCTGGAGGGAGCGCCGTCCGTGAGGATCCAGCAGGCGATCACGGGATTCCCTGACAGTGGGTTGTTTTGCGACAAAAATCCGAATAGGTTTTCCGCCTGCGTTGCATTCATTGCACCGCCATTGATCACGATAAAGGAGCCGTCGCACAGACGCGCGACGTGCGCCATGCCGAAGTTAGCGCTTCGGTAAACGTCGGAGAGCTGTGCGTAAAAGGGCGCGACGTCCGTGCGACCCGTAAGGGAAGCGCCGCTTTTCGCAGGGATCGCGCTCACGCTTCTTGGGTCCACGGTAATGCGAAGCAGCTGCTCCTCCTTCACGTACTGTACCGTCACGATCTCTGTATCGTTATAGTAGACGGCAGTGCACATCGCATCGTTTTCGGCAATGCTTTGCTGTGCGTAGCTCGCTTGCCCTAAAGAGGTGAGGTAGTCGTTGTATTGCAGAAGCGTTGCCTCGCTTTTGCGAAGGAGATAAGAGCCCTCTCGCAGGGGCGTAAGGGTGAGGGGGGCGGCAACGTCGGGAAGCCCCGTTTCAAAGATCGAGAGCGCTGCGGGGTATGCCAGCACACGCTTTTCGCCGCTGCGGATGGTATAGTCTCCCAATTCCTCGTTCGCGTAGATCGAGTCATTGGCGAAGGATATCGCATAATCTGTAAGAATGGACTGTAAGCGATTCAGCGCCAGACGAGTGGAATTCTCTCCATATGTTGCCACGCAAAGCGTGTTTTCAAAAATGCCCACGGACCACTGCCCGACGCCGAGCTTTGCCAATGCAAGACGGGATTCGCGGCGGTTGGTAGAGCCTACGAGGATCTCGAATGCCCCGTCGTTATTGGTGGGACGTTCCTTGTCGCTGAAAACGGGTAGCTCGCAATCGGTCAGCGCCTTGAAGCGCGCGGCAAGCTCCTTGATCGCCGTTTGAGCGATGCTGTCGCTAAGCTCGTCGTCGTATACCAAAACGGCAGGTGTGTTTCCGTTTTGCGCCAGCAGGTGCATGGGCTCCTCGTAGCGCCGCACGAGATAGGTGGGGAGCGCGAGCGTTTTGCTTGTCGTATCCTTCAAGGCGTCGCTTGCCGTGACAAAGGTGGCAAGGAACTCCTCCACCGCCGCCGCAAGCAGGCGTGCATTGTGGGCAAGGATCATAATTTTGTTGCCCGAGACGCCGATGTAGTATTCGTTGTAAGCAAGATCCGCCAGCACCTCGGTGCTTTCGGCACGCTTGGGCGAGCCGATCAGGATCTCCTTGGCGCTTTCGATGTTTTCAATCTCCAAAAAGTCATTGTCGATGGAAAGGCGCATCCCGGTGCTGTTCTTTATTTCTTCAAGAAAGCTTGTGACGGGGGTGATGAAGCGATCGCCGCTGTTATCGGCACGGATCACGGTGTAGTCCGTTGCGTTACAGGAAAGCGTTTCGCAAACGTAGTCCAGATCTTGGGGGAGATAAAAATATCCGTCTCCCGCGTTGGCGCTTTTGCCCGTCAGATATACCGTTTCCAGATACGAGAGTGCAGAGATCAGCATCAGGTCGTTGGTTGCCTGCACCACGAGATCCTCGCCCTGAAAGCCGATATAGAATGTGGCGGCGTTCAGGCGCTCCTTCACGGTGCTTGAGGCCTCCTCGCCCGTGTTGCCGATCAGAATTTTTTTCTTAACGCCCAGGGTGGTGTTGGTGGGAAGGGCAAGCCCCGTCGTTTTCTCCGTTGCGGCACAAAAATCCGTTACGGCGCTTTTAACGGTGTCGGATTCGAGCACGCTGTAGATCACGGTATAGTCGCTGCGCCCGTCGATGACGATGGGTGTGTTGTCGCCCAACAGATTTCGGATAGTTGCTGCAAATTCCTTCACGCTGCTCTTTACTGTTAAAAACAGCTCGGAGCCGGGCAGTCCCGCGGTGCAGGAGGTGAGCAGCAGCACCGCGGTACAAAGCAGACAAAGGCAGGACATGAGGCGTTTTTTCATAAAACCTCCGGGTGCCGCTTGCGCGGCATGTGTTCAGTGTAGTTTTTGAAGTGCGGACTTGACACCGCTTAGGTTTTCGCGGTATTTGTCGAGCTTTGCGCGCTCGGTGGCAACCACTGCGGCGGGCGCCTTTGCCACAAAGCTTTCGTTGGCAAGCTTTGCCTCGGCGCGGCGGATCTCGTTTTCAAGGCGCGCGACCTCGGCAGAGAGCCTTGCACGCTCCTTCTCCGTGTCCACGAGATCCGACATGGGCAGCAGGATGGTAGCGGAGTCGGTCACGATCTGTACGGCATCCTCGGCATTGATGGCAAAGGCATCCGTGCTGTCAGCTACGCTGAGCGCGGAGGCGCTGGCAAGGCGTCGGAAAAATGCCTCGGTTGCAGGGGAGAAGCTTTGCGCGTAGCGCGTGGCGATATAGATCTTTGCCTTGCGGGAGGGTGCAACGTTCATTTCGTTGCGGCGTGCGCGGATGGCACGGATGGCGGCAATGACGCGCTCCATGTCGGCAGCGGCATCCTCAAACACGAGCGCATCGTCGGCTACGGGGTAGTCTGCGATCATGATGCTTTCCTCGGTATGAGGCAGGGAGGTGTAGATCTCCTCGGTGATAAAGGGCATGAAGGGATGCAGAAGCTTCAGCGTACCGCAAAGCACGGTACCGATCACGTTCTGTGCGATCAGATTTCCTTCGGTATCCTTTTCGGAAAGTCTTGCTTTTGCAAGC
>CAZOFQ010000010.1:0-25702 GCA_964579105.1 uncultured Lachnospiraceae bacterium | reverse complement strand
GATTTTACGCTTCTGCCTGCCACGCTGGAGGCTGCCCTTGTCGGGAAGCAGTATCAGCGGCTCTTTCAGGTATAACAAAGGGGCTGCTTCATTCGCGCAGGCCAAAAGCACACAAATTGACAAAAATATAGTCGCCTTATCATCGGGAGCTTGATGGTAAGGCGGCTTTTTCGGTAGAAATGATAGCTTAAGCTATCATTTCGCTTTTAACGTGTGTTTTTTAATTGTGAGCTCGCCGCCTACCGTAGGTTGTACGCCGACGGCGGCGAGCTCACGGCTTCTGCATCAAATGACTCAGTCCCTTCGCTTTTTGTGGGTGTGATGGCGAGGATCGACGCAAGGGATGCTTGAAAAATAAAAAAATAAATATTTTTCCGTTCTTTTTTTGTTTACATATTGATTTTTGTCATATTTGGGTGTATAATGTCTATGTGATTTTTACTCACGGGAGGATATGACAGGATGAAATTACTCGAAGATAAAATCCGCACCGCGGGTAAAGTGCTTCCCGGAGATATTCTCAAGGTGGATAATTTTCTCAACCACCAGATGGACGTTGACTTTTTGTGCGAATTGGGCAAAGAGTTTTACCGTCTTTTTTCCGATTGCGGTGTAACCAAGATCCTCACCATTGAAGCCAGCGGTATCGGGATCGCATGTCTTACAGCGCAATTTTTTCATTGCCCCATCCTGTTTGCCAAAAAAACCAAGTCGCGCAACATTTCCGGTGAGCTTTGGGTCTCTACCGTACATTCCTATACACACGGAACCGATCACGAGGTTGTTGTAGCCAAGCAATATTTGGATAAAAACGATAAGGTACTTATCATTGACGATTTCCTTGCCAACGGCAGTGCGATCACGGCTCTGCTGGAGCTTTGCGAATCGGCGGGAGCAGAGGTCGTGGGCGCGGCGGTCGCGATCGAAAAGGCATATCAGTCGGGTGGTGCAAAATTGCGTGCGTGCGGTCTTCGTCTGGAAGCACTTGCCCGTATCGCCAGCATGGGCGACGACGGCAGCATTGCCTTTTGTGAATAAGTCGTTTCAAAAAAGGGAAGGGCGCCTTGCCACGCAAGGCAGCCTGCAATTATTTTCGATTTATAAGGGGGACCCCCCTCATAAATAAAATTTTTAGGGAGGAACAGACAAATGTTCAAAAAAGTTTTGTGCACCGCACTCGCACTTCTCATGTGTGTTTCCTGCGTAGCGGCACTCTCTGCATGCTCCGATGACAGCGACTTCAAGGTCGGCTTCATCTGTCTGCACGACGAGAACTCCACCTACGATAAGAATTTCCTTGAGGGTGCAAAGGCAGCTTGCGAGGCTGCAGGTCTTGAAGAGGACCAGATCATCTACAAGAAAAATATTCCCGAGAGCAACGATTGCTACATCGCCGCCAAGGACCTTGTTGACCAGGGCTGCGACGTGATCTTTGCTAACAGCTTCGGCCATGAGGATTACATCATTCAGGCTGCCAAGGAATTCCCCGACGTGCAGTTCTGCCATGCAACGGGCACGAAGGCTCACACCGAGGAAAATCTTCCCAACTACCAGAATGTGTTTGCCTCCATTTACGAGGGCAGATACCTTGCGGGTATTGCCGCAGGCATGAAGCTCAATGCCATGATCGAGGCGGGCGAAATCACCGCCGAGCAGGCTAAGATGGGCTACGTCGGCGCCTTCACCTATGCAGAGGTTATCTCGGGCTACACCTCCTTCTACCTTGGTGCAAAGTCCGTTTGCCCCTCTGTAACCATGGAAGTAACCTTTACGGGCGAGTGGTATGACGAGGCAAAGGAAAAGACCGCCGCTGCAGACCCTATCGCCCTCCGCGGCGTACTGCTCAGCTACCACGCAGCCTCCATGGGGGCTCACACCGCTTGCGAGACCAAGGGCGTCCCGAACATTTCCTACAACGGTAGCACGCTTTCCGCTTGCCCCAACACCTTTATCGTTTCCTCCCGTATCAACTGGGAGCCTTACTTCACTTACATGATCGAGCAGGCCAAGAAGGGTGAGGATATTGCGACCGACTGGACAGGCTCTATCGCTACGGGCTCCGTTGTGTTGACCGACGTCAACGACAAGGTAGCCGCAGCAGGCACCGCTGACGCCATTGCCGATGCAAAGGCAAAGCTTCAGGCAGGCACGCTTCACGTATTCGACGCCGCTAACTTCACCGTGACCGTGGTCACCGAGGGCAACAACACGAAGAATGTGAACGCTACGGTCGACGGTAACGGAAAGCTCACGAGCTACAAGGCTGACGTCGACACCGACGCTGCTTTTGCAGGTGATACCGAGGTGGTCAATGCCAACGGCATCTTCGAGGAATCCAAGTATCGCTCTGCTCCTTACTTTGACCTTCAGATCGACGGCATTACGTTGCTTGATGTTGCATTCTGATCGCTTTAAAGGCTTTTGTTAAAAAAATCGGGGTCGGGTACATTCTGTCCCGACCCCACTCTTGCAATTTGCATTATTCCTGTATCGGAGGGCATGCCCGTGAGCAATCCTGTTGCAATTGAATTACAAGGCATTACAAAAACGTTTGGAAACGTGGTTGCCAATAAAAATGTGGATCTTACCGTGTACCACGGCGAGATCCTGGCGATCCTCGGTGAGAACGGATGCGGAAAAACCACCCTGATGAATATGATAGCGGGGATCTACTATCCCGACGAGGGTAAGATCTTCGTGGATGGCGAGGAGGCAATGATCGGCTCTCCGCGCGACGCGTTTCATTATGGGATCGGTATGATTCATCAGCACTTTAAGCTGGTGGACGTGTTTTCTGCCGCCGAAAACATCGTATTGGGCGTGAAGGACGACCAAAGATTTTCCCTTAGCGAGGTAGAAAAGCGTGTGAGCGATATTGCCGATCGTTACGGCTTTCACATTGATCCCAAAAAGAAAATTTATGAAATGGCAGTTTCGGAAAAGCAAACGGTGGAGATCATCAAGGTTCTTTACCGCGGTGCGGATATTCTGATTTTGGACGAGCCTACTGCGGTGTTGACGCCGCAAGAGACTCAAAAGCTGTTTGACGTTCTGCGCCGCATGCGCGAGGACGGTAAGTCCATCATTATCATTACACATAAATTGCACGAGGTGCTGTCTATTTCCGACCGTGTTGCGGTATTGCGCAAGGGTGAGCATATTGCCACGGTGGAAACCGCCAACACCGATGAAAATGAATTGACGGAAATGATGGTGGGCAAAAAGATCACCTTAAACATTGAACGCTCCGAGCCGAAGGACAGTGTTGATCGGCTCGTGGTATCGGGCGTTTGCTGCGTCGATCAGGACGGCATTAAAACGCTCGATGATATATCCTTTACGGCTCGCTCGGGCGAGATCCTCGGCATTGCGGGCATTGCAGGCAGCGGCCAGCGCGAGCTGCTGGAGGCGATCGCGGGTCTGCAGCATCTGGACAGCGGTGAGATCCTCTATCACGATCCCAAAACAGGCAAGGAGGAAAATCTGCGCGATAAAACTCCCTTGGAGATCCGCGAGCTCGGCGTTCGTCTTTCCTTTGTCCCCGAGGACCGTCTCGGCATGGGGCTTGTAGGAAACATGGACATTGTGGATAACATGATGCTGCGCAGCTACCGTCGCGGAAAATCCTTTTTCGTGGACCGCAAAAAGCCGCGCGACCTCGCGGAGCACATCATTGAGGATCTGGAGGTCGTAACTCCAAGCCCCAACACTCCCGTGCGTCGTCTTTCGGGCGGTAACGTGCAAAAGGTGCTTGTGGGGCGCGAAATTGCAGCCTCGCCCAGCGTGTTGATGGCGGCGTATCCCGTGCGCGGCTTGGACATCAACTCCTCTTATACGATTTACAATCTGCTCAACCAGCAGAAGGAGCGCGGTGTTGCGGTGATCTTTGTTGGTGAGGACCTGGACGTGCTGCTGGATCTGTGCGACCGCATCTTGGTCATTTGCGGCGGTAAGGTTTCAGGCATCGTTGACGGCAGGACCGCCAAAAAGGAGCAGATCGGTCTGATGATGACGAAGGTGGAAAAAGCCGTGGAAGAGAACGGAGAAACGGAGGGAAGCGAACATGGATAACGAAAAAAAGGTCGCAACGGAAGTAAAGCCGCAGGCTCGCATGCCGTTGATCCATATTTCCAAGCGTGCACCGCTGCCCTGGAAGCAGACCTGGGCGATCCGCGGGGCGGCGATCCTTCTTGCCATGCTTTTCATGGGCGTGATCTCGATCCTTTTGACGGGAGAGAATCCTTTTGTGATCTATGCCACCATTTTCAAGGGCAACTTTGCTTACGGCGGTCGTATCTGGACGCTCATTTATAACACGGCGATCCTTTTGTGCATTGCACTGGCGCTAACGCCCGCGTTCCGCATGCGATTCTGGAATATCGGTGCGGAGGGGCAGGTGCTTGCGGGCGGTCTTGCCGTGGTGCTTTGCATGATCTTTTTGGGTGACAAGCTCCCCAATGCATTGCTGATTCTCATCATGCTGCTGGCAGGGCTTGTCGCGGGTGCGCTTTGGGCTTTGATCCCCGCCTTTTTCAAGGCGCATTGGGGAACAAACGAAACGCTTTTCACGCTGATGATGAATTACGTGGCGATCTGCCTTGTGGATTTCACCATCCAGGCGCTTTTCCCCAAGGGAACGGGCACCATGGGCGTTGTCAATGCAGCCACGCAATCAGGTTGGCTCCCGCGCTTGGGCAACAACTATCTTTTGCCCGTGCTGCTCATCGCATTCCTTACGGTTGGGCTTTATATTTACCTACAATACAGCAAGCAGGGATATGAGATCTCTGTCGTGGGCGAGAGCGAAAATACTGCCCGTTATGCGGGTATTAACGTGAAAAAGGTCATTCTTCGCACCATGCTCATTTCCGGTGCCATCTGCGGCTTTTGCGGCTTTTTGATCGTTGGCGGATACGACCACTCGATCTCCTCGCATTCCGTGGGCGGTCGCGGCTTTACCGCCATCATGGTGACGTGGCTTGCCAAATTCAACCCCATTTTCATGTTCTTTACCGCCTTGCTCATTTGCTTCCTTGAGGTGGGCGCGGGGCAGGTAGCAAACGATTGCGGCATTTCCACCGCATATGCCGATATTTTGGTGGGCATGGTGCTGTTTTTCGTCATCGGCTGTGAGTTTTTCATCAACTATAAGCTGCATTTCCGTAAGAAGGAAAAGGAGGTAGCGTGATGAATTGGTTGGTCAACTTTATTCCCGGCGCCATTCAGCAGGGTATACCGCTTCTCTACGGCTGTACGGGAGAGATCTTAACGGAAAAATCGGGCAACCTTAATATGGGTATTCCGGGTATCATGTACGTGGGCAGTATCAGCGGCGTTATCGGTGCATTTTTCTATGAAAAATCACTTGGCGGCGCGGCGGTCAACCCCTTTCTTGCCGTGATGATCCCATTGCTCTGCTGCTTGCTCGGCTCTTGCCTGATGGGGCTTTTGTACTGCTTCCTTACGGTTACGCTGCGCGCCAATCAGAACGTGACGGGTCTTGCTCTTACCACGTTCGGCATCGGTATTGGTAACTTCTTCGGCGGCTCGCTTATCAAGCTGGCGGGCAGTGCCAATGGCGAGACCTTCATCAGCGTAAAGGCAACCAGCGACGTATTCAAATCCACACTGCCGTTTGCACAAAGCCTCGGTTGGTTCGGAAAGGTCTTTCTTTCCTACGGCTTCCTCACCTATCTTGCCATCGTGCTTGCTGTTGCGGTTGCGTTTGTACTGAGCAAAACACGGATCGGTCTGCACCTGCGTGCCGTAGGCGAGAATCCCGCTACGGCAGACGCTGTGGGCATCAACGTCACGCGGTATAAGTATATCTCCACGTGCATCGGTAGCATGATCGCAGGCATTGGCGGTCTGTTCTACATCATGGACTACATCTCGGGCGTATGGTCGAACGACGCTTTCGGCGACCGCGGATGGCTTGCCGTAGCGTTGGTTATTTTCGTGCTTTGGCGCCCCAATCTCGGCATTTTCGGCGCTTTCCTTTTCGGAGCGCTTTACAACCTGCCGCTTTACGTACAGGGCCTGTCGCTCAGCCAAAAGAAGCTGTTCGCCGTGATCCCTTACATGGTCACGATTTTGGTGCTGATCTTTATCAGCATCCGCAAAAAAAGAGAAAATCAGCCACCTGCCTCACTCGGTCAGTCTTATTTCCGCGAGGAACGGTAGCTTGGCTTTCACGAAAGGCGCATCTTCGGATGCGCCTTTCGCGCTTTTTTGGGAAAAAGGTCTTTTCAAAGTGACATAAATATGGTATAATAATTTATATATACATTAAAAAAAGGGGGGAGTTGCCGTGAAAACAAAGGCTGTCAGGTCTTTTTCGTTTGTGCTGGCATTGGTATTCGCGCTCTCTGCCTTTGTCGTCTTGCCTGTTTTTGCCGCTTCGGAGTCTAAATTCGTTTTCGGCTCTCTGGTCGGCGAGGACGGCAGTGTTTATACCGCTTCAAATCAGTCGTTTTCTCTGCCCTTGAGCAAGGGGAGTGTTTTTAAAGCAAGAGATCTGAATATCCTTCAGGAAAGCAGCAACGCGCTCTACCTTTCTCTTGTCAATAACAGCAATGCAACTGCGGTAAGGGTTTCTTACACCTACGGTGAAAGCGCCACAAAGCATACCGAGGCTGCGGAATATCCTCTGGAAAAGGGCATTGCCGATCAGCAGGATGTGACGCTTCCTCTTCCGCATATCGCGCAAAGCGTTACAGCTCTCGAGATTTCCTTTGTTACGGAGGGAAGTGGCTCGGGCAGCGTCACGCTGCTGGCGTGCTTCAACGTTTCCGCTTATATTCCGCAGACCTATACCGACGATAACGGCGCGCCGTGGGCTACCGTCACCCGTTGCCATTATAACGCAAGTGAAGGCGTTGTGGAAATCGTGGGAGAGCTGAGCTATGCTGCAACGGCGCACTTTGTGGGGCAAAGCCTGGCGCTGTTTGCGCTGGAAGCGGGCGAGGATCTCTATCTTTCCAGAAAAACGCCCGTTGCGCGCACGGGAATGTCCTTGGATTTTTCCTTCTCCGTGCCCGTGGAAAGCAGTGACGATCTGTTTGCCAGGTACGTTGTTGCGGCGGTCAACAGTCAAGGAGCCAGCACGCCGCTTTGCACGCCCTCCTATCCCAGCGTGACGTCGGAGGCGATCATCGAGGAAACGGCGTTCAAGGGCTTTCATACCGATTCCTTTTCCACCGTTCTGGATTGTACGCCGGGGGTGGAATTGGTGGACGTCTATCTCGATCGACTGCAAACCGCGCAAAGCAGCGGCTTGCTTTACGTTGGTGAGCATTCCTACTATTATTTCGACCAGGAATATGTGAATGAGATCGACCGTCTGGTAAGAAATCTTACGGGAATCGGCACGCACGTTTATCTGCGCTTTTTGATAGGCGCGGATTGTAACGATGCTTCCTTTGCGGATTTTAGTGAATCCGACGTTGGCGTTCTCAATAAATTGCCCGTGATTCGAGGTAGCGAAGCACAGCACGATCTGTATGCCATTACCGATTTTCTCACGGGGCGCTATGCCGATCAGACGATAGGCAGGATCAGCGGCGTTGTGATAGGCAGATCCGCCGACCGTGCCGATACGCACAATTATTCCTCTGCCGCCGATCTTTCGGAGTATGCCGCGCTTTATGCGGGATCGCTAAACCTGATCGCCGCGACGACAAGGCAGAATTTGCCGAATGCTAAAATTATTGTGCCGCTTTCCGATCGCATCTGGTCGCAGAGCTTCAGCGCAGAGCAGGCAAGTGGAAATTACTATATGCAACGCTTCCTGCCCTCCTTGCTTGCAGCTCTGCGCTCACAGATCCTTGAGCCGCAGCAATTTTCCGTAATGCTGGAGTCCGAGCAAACGCCGCAACTCATTGCGGAAAGCATTGGTACGGAGTACGGTACGGATCGCTTAGATGACTTTTTTGACCTTCTTGTGCAGTACAACAAGACCGATGCTTATCTTGAGACAAGTATTTTTTACGCATGGACGCCGCAAGCCTCGTTGCGCGGACAAGATCTGAAGGCGGCGTATTTGCTACAGTATATTACGCTTTTCAGAAACAGTATGGTGGATGCCTTTTTTGCGGATTTTTCGCTTTTGGAGTCACAAGGGCTGGAAAGCGGCATGTCCGAGCTCTCCTATCTTGCACGTTATATTGACACGGATCGGTTTTCGGACGTATGCGGCACCGCGATAGCCGCGCTCGGTGTTTCGGATCTGAAGGAGATCTTTCCCGATTTTAAGCAAAGCGAATTACAGACAAGAAAAACACAAACGCTTTCCCTCACCGCAAATGCGTATGCAAGCAACGTCAGCGTGACGGGCTCTTACCGATTCTGGAATTTTTCATCTTCCACCGATACGCTGGGGTGGTATCACGGTACGGGCTGTAACGACCTTTCTGTGTTGACGGATCAAAATAACGAGCGTGCGTTGGTCGCACAGCTAAACGGCTCGGCACCGTACGGTGATCTTGCTTATCATTTCAACTCAGCCGTCGATCTTTCCTTTGCCCCTCTGCTTTGCTTTGAGGCGGCGGTGCAGGGGAGCGAGGGTGCGCGCTATGAGGTGCAGCTGCGCTTTGTGGGCACGTCGCAAACCGTGATCGCCTCTACGATCCTCACGGCAGGGGAGCATCAAAGGCTGTATCTTGACCTGTCGCAGAATATCGCTGCGCTATATTCCTTGCGCGCGATCCGCCTTGTGGCAAGACCGCTTGACGGAGATCGCGAGGATTTCAAGCTGTGCTTGTACAATTTTGATCTGGAAAGCGATCGCCTCACGGATGACGAGCTAAACGATCGCGTCACCGCTATCCTCAAAAGCAACAGCTCGGGTGAAGCCGAGCCTGTGTCCAAGCGCGATTATACCGTGCCGTTGATCGCAACTGCGGTAGTGGTATTGTTCAGTGCGGGATTGATCGTTTTTCTTGTGGTCAAGCGCCGTCATCACCGCGCGGCACAGCACCGAAATGAGAGTAAATAAGAGGAGAATAAACCATGAAAAATATTTCCCGTAATATGACGATGCTGTTTGACTATTATGAGCTGACCATGGCAAACGGCTATTTTCAAAGCGGCATGAAGGATAAGATCGCGTATTTTGACGTGTTTTTTCGCAAAAATCCCGATAATGGCGGATATGCTATCGCCGCGGGTCTGGAGCAGGTGGTAGAGTATATCAATAATCTGCATTTTGACGAAGAGGATATTGCATATCTGCGTGGGCGCGGCTGCTTTGGCGAGGAGTTTTTGGAATACTTGAAGGGCTTTCGCTTTACGGGCGATATTTGGGCGGTGCCCGAGGGCACGGTCGTTTTTCCCGGGGAGCCCTTGATGACGGTGCGTGCTCCTACCATCGAGGCGCAGTTTATCGAGACCTTTATCCTTATGTCTCTTAACCACCAGTGTCTGATCGCCACCAAGGCGGCACGTATTACGCGCGCCGCAAGGGGGCGTGCGGTAAGTGAATTCGGCTCTCGCCGAGCACAGGGTGCGGATGCCGCGATCTACGGTGCGCGTGCCGCTTATATCGGCGGTGTTTCGGGTACCGCCTGTGCCATTGCGGACGAGGCGTTCGGTGTGCCCGCATCGGGTACGATGGCGCACTCCTGGGTGCAGATGTTTGATACGGAATATGAGGCGTTTCTCACCTACTGCAGGCTTTATCCCAATGCCGCAACGCTTCTGGTGGATACCTATAACGTGCTGGAATCGGGTGTTCCCAATGCCATTAAAGCGTTTAAAGAGTGCGGTATTACCGGGGGTGCCGTGCGAATCGACTCGGGCGACATCGCCTATCTCTCGAACAAGATCCGCAAAATGTTGGATGAAGCGGGGCTACCCGAGTGCCGTATTGTGGCGTCTAATTCTCTTGATGAGTACATCATTCGCGGGCTTTTCCACCAGGATGCCAAGATCGACGCATTCGGCGTGGGCGAGCGCCTGATCACCGCCAAGAGCGACCCCGTGTTCGGTGGCGTTTACAAGCTTTGCGCCGTAGAGGATGAGCAGGGGAACATCCTGCCCAAGATCAAGCTCAGCGAAAATGTGGGCAAGATCACGACGCCCCATTTTAAAAAAGTTTATCGTTTATGCGGCAGAGATACGGGCAAGGCAGAGGCTGACCTGATCTGTATTTATGACGAAACGTTGGATGACACGCAGCCCTTGGAGATTTTTGACCCCGAAAGCACTTGGAAGCGCAAGACCGTGGAGAATTTCACCGCCACGGAGCTTCTCGTGCCGATCTTTAAGGATGGCAAGCAGGTGTGTGAGCTTCCTACGTTAGAGCAGATCCGCGCCAATTGCAAGGCATCGCTGGAAAGCATGTGGGAGGAGGTCAAGCGCTTTGATAACCCACATAACTATTACGTTGATCTTTCGCAAAGGCTTTGGGACGTCAAATACGGCATGATCAAAACGCAAAAGCATAAAAAATAAAAATAAAGGGACGGATCCGTCCCTTTATTTTTCGTTTTTTTGCTGCATGGGGGAGAGCCCGGTGTGCTTTTTGTAGCTGGTGGAAAAATATTTAGGGTCGTTGTAGCCCGACATTTCCGAAACCTCCTCTACAGTGTAATATCCCGATTGCAAAAGCGCCGTGGCGTAGTCCACACGCATATTGTTGAGGTATTTGAGGGGTGTGGTTCCCAGATTTTCCATAAACAGCTGGCGCAAATAGGTGGCGCTGATATTCATTTTTTTTGCAAACAGCTCAACGGTGAGTGCAGGATCGGTAAAGTTAGAGTGGATATAATCCAAAAGGCTGGAAAAATCCTGCTTCATGCTGTGTGTTTGACGAAATTTTTGAATCTTGATGTTTTCCAGGATCCTTGAAAAAAGAGAATCTACACGGTGCTCGTAACCAATGGATTTTTGCTGCCATGCGAGATGGATCTTTTCAAAAAGATCGATAAACACGTCCGCATTGATGGGGCGGAAGGTCTCGATCTCCTTAAAATCCGCATCAATGGCATCAAAGTGGATGGCAAGCACGGTTTCCTTTTTTTGGGATTGGATGGTGTAATCGTAGTCCTTGGGAACGTAGATCAGCTCGTTTTTTTGCGTAAAAAACTCGCTTTTTTCGTGCGAAAAGCGGGCGTCCCCCTCCAAGCGCAGGGAGAGCGCGTGATAGGGGCGCGCGTGGGCATACGTGATGTTTTCTCCCCAGGAAAGCTTTAACACCGATAGGATGTTGAAATGAAATTTTTTAGAATCAAACATAATCAAATTATAACATCTCGTTTTTGATTTGTCAACCTTTTCTGTGGGCGATTTTACGGTATTGTGAAAATCGCATACAAAGATAAAGGACATTTTTGTTTTTATCATCTTAAAAAATGGAAAAAACGCTGTTGCGAAATTCAAACCTTTTGTTTTGTTTTTTGGGTGTACGCAAGAGGGGAATGCGTTTACAATGTAAGTGGAGAGCGCAATTGTGCTTTATCAAAACAAACAAAGGAGATTGCTATGTCCATCAAGCATACAGCCGTCAGCTATTACGGCCTTAACTATGTGGAGCATGCAGAAAAAGATTTTATCGAAATGAAAGAGCACGGGTGTGATACCGTGATCCTTGCCATCACAGAGTTTGATATGGATTTTTGGTTTCCCAATATCAACAACATCGTCAAGACCGCGCACAAGGTCGGTCTTCGTTGCATTGCCGACACCTGGGGCATCGGCAAATACTTCGGCGGTGAGCAGGTCAGCCTGTTCCTGCAAAACAACATTCACCACCGCCAGGTATCCGCTTACACGGGCGAGGTGCTGAACGCCGCTTGCTTCAACACCAATTCCTTCCGTGATTACTTTACCAACATCTGCCTCAAGCTTGCGCGCGAGACCGAGGTTGACGGCTTTTTCTGGGACGAGCCACACTACGCTTATCCCAAGGCATACGCTTCCATTACGGGCGGTGCAGGTGATGACTGGGCTTGCCGTTGCCCCGAGTGCATGAAGAAGTTTGAGGAGTACTACGGCTACGAAATGCCCAAGTTCATGAACGACGACGTCAAGCAGTTCCGCTGGAGAGAGGCTCTCAAAACACTTGCTGACTGCTCCAAGGCGCTCAAGGAGTACAACCCCGAGCTGGAGATCACCTGCTGCGTGCACGCTACCAAGAACACCTATTACGTCACCGAGCTGCGCGGCTACGACAACTGGGAAATGGTTGCCGCCTGCCCCTACTTTGACGTATTCTCCACCACCATCATCAACTGGTCCCTGCCCGAGGCCTTCTTTAAGGAGATCACCGAGCGCACCGTGCGCATTGCCAAGAAGTACGGCAAGCAGTCCGAGCGCTGGCTGATGGGCTATAACGCACAGCCCGAGGATTTTGCACAGATCGACAAGGTCGTGGATATGTACGAGAGCATGGGGGTGGATCGCCTTGCTACCTGGACCTACCGTGGCGGTTACGGCACCGTCGTTGCCGCGCCCGATCCCATCAAGCTTTGGGACGCCATCGGTGAGAACTACAAGCGCGTGCTGAAAAAGTGATATGACGGAATACTTAAATAAAATCATTGAAAATCTGAAGCAGATCGAGAGCGAGGAGGGTGAAAAGATCGCCGCCGCCGCTGCACAGGTTGCCGAAACGATCAAGAACGACGGCTTGATCTTTGTGTTCGGCTGCGGTCATTCTCATCTCCCCGGGCTTGACACCTTTTACCGTGCGGGCGGGCTTGCTAACGTATCCGCAATGCTGGATACCGACCTTATGCTTCACAACGGCGCGGCAAAATCCAGCCGCATGGAGAAAATGTCGGGGATCGCTCCCGAGATCTTCAGAAGATACGTGCCCACAAGCAAGGATATGATCTTTATCTTTTCCGCTTCGGGCAAAAATCAGGTGCCTGTAGAAATGGGAGATGCCGCCAAGGCGGCAGGCGTGCCCTCCGTGGGCGTTTCCTCGAGCGCTTACTTTGAGCGCGGGGGAAGACTGCACGAGCACGTGGATATCGCCATCGACTGCAAGGTGCCTTACGGCGATGCCTGCATTGCAGTGGGTGAAGCAAAAATGGGCGGACTTTCCACCGCCGCAGCCTGCTTCATCCTCAATTCCTGCCTGATTGAGGGGGCGAAAATGGCGCTTGCCGACGGCGTGACCCCGCCGATCTACCTCAGCGGTAACGTGGACGGCGGCAGAGAGCATAACGTCGTGCTGGAAAACCTGTATCTGGGGAGAGTGAAGCATTTATGAGTCGCGTTGCAGTCATCGGTATTGCGGGAAATTCGGTGTTCCTGCCCGTTGAAAATTTCCACGTGGGCGGAGAGACCGTTGAGGCAAGATCCGTGCATTTCGAGCCGGGCGGAAAGGGCTTTAACCAAGCTGTTGCCGCAGCCAGATACGGGGCAGAGGTTTCCTTTATGGCGGCGGTCGGTGCGGATAGCATCGACGCCATGAACGCTTTTCTTGTGCGAGAAGGCATCACTCCCTTTCTTGTGAAAAAAGAGGATGCCACGGCGTTTGCCGCGATCGTAACGGATAAGCACGGCAGCAATCACGTGACCGTTTATCAGGGCGCACAGCTCTGCGCCGCGGACGTGGCACTGTTCGAGGAAAGCATCAAGCACGCAGACGTGCTGCTTTTAAATAACGAGGTCGCAGAAGAGGTCAATGTAAGGGCGATCGAGCTTGCAAAAAAATACGGGGTAAGGGTTGTGCTGAACCCCGCCCCTGCGAGAAAAAGCGATGCCTATATACTGGAAAACGTAGACCTGTTTACTCCCAATGAGCACGAGACGCTGGGCATTGAGCAAAACACCAACGTGGTAATGACGGTCGGAAAGCGCGGCTGCCTTTTAAAGGAGGCGGATAAGCTCATCCCCGCCGTGGAGATCGGAAGGGTAACGGATACGACGGGTGCGGGAGACACCTTCAACGGTGTGCTTGCTGCCATGCTTGCCGAGGGTGCAGATCTGGAAAGCGCGGCGAAAAGAGCAAATCTTGCCTCCTCCATCGGCGTAACACGCCGCTATGCCGTATCCTCTATTCCCACAAAAGAAGAAATTATGCAATATATCAAATAAAAAGGAGCAAACTCATGCAAAAAGGTTTGAATTATTTGCTGGAAAAATACTCCGTAGCGGCAAAAACCGAGCTTGCCGCTGACGGAAAGACCGTCGTGATCGACGGTACGAGCTATCCCGTGCTGCCCTATGAGAGCGAGAGACGCTTCATCGAGCTGCGCAACCTGGTGCTCACGGGCAGACTTGGCAACATGTGCACCTATCGCATCGGTCATACCGCACAGGCGGGAAGCGATCTGCTTGAGCTTCTCGAGCGCGAGATCGGAATCCTCGAGTTTACCGTTGCCTCCAAGGCGATCGAAATTTTTGCCATTGCGGGCAAAAACACCATGAACTGCATTGTAGAGACTGAAAACGGCTGCGTTTGCACCATCGAGCTTGGTGCCACGCTGAAGGCGGGGCAGGCGGATATCGATAAGCACGAGATCATCACCGATAACGGCGTGGCATGCGACCGCGTCGTGGATACACAGGTGCCGCAAAGCTCTATTTACGTATACGGCGAAACGGAAAAGACCTTTATGGATACCGATGCCGAGCTTTACGGGTACAGTGAGGCACAGATCAATACGATCCGCGAGGCTTTCGCTATGGCAAAGAACGCAGCAAAATGCCTTGAGAGTGCCGAGAAGTCTGCACACATCAGCAGCGTTGTTGCCGCCGCCAAGCAATCGCTTGCAACGCTTGAAAATATCAAGGTGGAGGGCTAAATCATGAAAAAACTGAAAATTGCCATGATGAGCATGACCCACGGTCATACCAGAAAATATTACGACGTTCTCAAAAATAACCCCAAGCTGGAGTGGATCGCCGTATCTACCGCAAACGAAACGGTCAAGCAGATCTTCTTAAACAGCGTGCAGGGCATTCCTTGCTACGACTCTGACGAGGCGATGCTGGATGCACATCCCGAGATTGAGGCTGTGGTGCTTGCCAGCGAGAACAGCGAGCATCTGCGCCAGGTGCGCCTTTGCGCTTCGCGCGGCATCAACGTGCTTTCCATGAAGGTGCCCACCTTTGATATGGAAGAATATGCCGAGATGCAAAAAATCATCAAGGAAAGCGGCATTACCTTCCAGATCGAGCTGGAGCTGCACTACAACCCCGTTGTTTGCCGTATGAAGGAGCTGGTGAAAACAGAGGCTGTTGGTAAGACCGATGCCTTCAATGCCACCAACATCACGCTTTCTCCCGTTTGGGCGTTCCCGTGGCAGGGTGTGCCCGAGCTGAGCTACGGCAAGCGCGTTCCTATTAAGGAAGGTCACGAGAAGTTCCGCGGCGGCGCCCTTTGCGACCATCCGCACATCTTCGATCTGATCCGCGAGGTCACGAACAGCGAGTTTGACGTGATCTTTGCCAAGGTGGCACCCAATATGCGCCACGAGATCGAGGAAGAGGACATGCTGGCTGTCGTTGGCAGAATGAAAAACGGCGTGATCTTCTCGCTTGACCCCAGCTGGTCCCGTGCGGAAAACCATATTCCCGTGCCGGGTCCCGGTTGGGAGATCTTCCCCAAGCGCATGGAGGTCAACCTTGTGATCCACGGTGAAAAGGGAAGCATGTTTACCGATTGCTTCGGTCCCAACACCTATCACAACGGTTCTCCCGAAAACAAATACACGGTGCAGTATACCTATTTTGACGAATGGGTGGGCCTGATCGACGAATTTGTGGAGAATATCGCGCAAAAGCGCACGCCCAAGATCAATATCGATTGGCACAAAAATACCATCAAGGCGATGAATGCCGTTTATGAGAGCATTGCCACGGGCAAGGCTGTCAAGCTGTAAGCTTCAAGACCTGCCCGACGCGCGGCTATGGCGCGTCGGGCAGGTCTTTTTTCTTTTGCTTTGCATAATTTTGCTCCTTTTCAATACCATATTAATATACATGCTTTTGAGGGGGAGCCTATGAAAAAACAAAAGGAATGTGTCGCCCTGCTGCTTGCGGGCGGCGAAGGAAGCAGATTGCAGCCGCTTACGTTGTCTCTTGCCAAGCCTGCCGTGCCGTTTGGCGGGAAATACCGCATCATAGATTTTGCGCTTTCCAACTGTGCGGAATCGGGGATCGACACCGTCGGCGTGCTCACACAATATCAGCCGCTTGTGCTGAACGAATATATCGGTAACGGTGCGGCGTGGGACCTTGACCGCAACTTCGGCGGTGTGCATATCTTGCCGCCCTACAAAGCAAAGCGCGGCGGCGATTGGTATCGCGGCACGGCAAACGCGGTCTGGCAAAATCGCCGCTTTATTGAGCGTTATTCACCCGAATACGTGTTGGTGCTGTCAGGTGACCATATCTACCGCATGAATTACCGATCGTTGCTGCAACGCCACAAGGAAAGCGGTGCTGATGCAACGGTCGCGGTGATCGAGGTGCCTCTCTCGGAGGCGAGCCGCTTCGGCATCCTTTCGGCGGATGAAGGGGACATGATGACCGCATTTGAGGAAAAGCCCAAGGAGCCAAAAAGTAATCTTGCCTCAATGGGAATCTACGTGTTTCGTACGGAATATTTGTTTGAATATCTGAAAAGGGATGCGGCGGACAAGGGCTCGCAAAACGATTTCGGCAAAAACGTTATCCCCGCTATGCTGGGGGACGGCGGAAAGATAGCGGTGTACCGCTTTGGCGGCTATTGGAAGGACGTGGGGACGCTGGAAAGCCTTTGGCAAGCAAATATGGACCTGCTCGGGGAGTATCCTTCGTTTGACTTGTTTCGGGGTAGGGGACGTATTTTTTCCAGAAGCGAAGCAATATCGCCGCAATTTATAGGGGAGCAGGGATGTGTAAGGGATTCCATCATCTCTCAAGGATGCCGTATATTCGGTACGGTGGAACGCTGTGTGCTCTCGCAGGGCGTGACCGTAGAAAAGGGAGCCACCGTACGTGACAGCGTGGTGATGAGCAATGTTACCGTAGGAGAGAACGCAAGCGTGGAGTATGCCATTTTGGATGAATCCGTGAAAATAGCAAGGGATTCTGCCGTTGGCACGGCAGCGGAAAACGGAGAATTAACTGTGATCGGGAGGGAAGCGGAATGAGCGTAGCAGGGCTGATCTTATCCAATTTACACGATGGCGAGCTGCCCGATCTTACCGTAAAGCGAACGATGGGAGCAGTGCCCTTCGGCGGACGCTACCGTTTGCTGGATTTTCCGCTTTCTGCGATGGTAAACGCGGGATTTTCGCAAATTTATGTAGTGGCACATCATAATTATCGCTCGCTGATGGAGCATATCGGCTCGGGTAAGGATTGGGATATGGCACGCCACAAGGGAGGTATCCACATTCTGCCGCCGTACAGTGCGGCGTATGCCAATCCTAAGGAGAGCTATGATTCGCGTATGGAGTCACTGGTAAGTGTTCGTGGCGTGGTAGAGCGCATTGAGGAGGATTTTGTGCTTTGCTGTGATTGCGATGCCATAGGAACGCCCGATTTTACGGCTTTGATTGCCGCACATAAGGCAAGCGGTCGCCGCATGACGGTGTGTAAGCAATCGGATGATCGACAGGGAATACTGCATATTTGGATCGCCTCTACCCAGTATTTGAGAGAGCTTTTAGAGGATGCACAAAGTAAGCGGTATACTGCATTTTATGAGGAGCTGATCGCAAGAGAGATGAAGAAGGGGTACGTTGGCGAATACGTCTTTCCCGAAAGCTTCTATCCCATTCGCTCGCTTGCACAGTATTATCGCCTGCATATGCTGCTTGCCGCAGATCCCGAGGTGAGAAGGGGGCTTTTGGAGAGCGAGAGCTGCCCCATCTTCACCAAGGTGCAAAACTCTCCGCCCGTAAAATACGGAAAAGCCGCAAGAGTAGAGCGCTCTCTTATCGCGGACGGATGCGTGATAGAAGGAACGGTGGTCAACTCGGTGCTGTTTCGCGGTGTTCACGTGGGGGCAGGGTGTCATGTGGAGAATTCCGTTGTTTTGGAGCATTGCAGTATTTCGGGGCATGCAAGGCTTCATTGTACGGTGTTAGACAAAAACGTTGTGCTGAACGGAAGTGTGATGCTTTCGGGGCATCCCGTCATTCCGTTTTTTGTGGAGGAGGGGCGCGTGATCGATTAAAAAGGGACTGCGTCATTTAGCTGCAGAAGGTGTGCTCCCTGCACGATAGACGTATAACAATACGCCGAGTGCCGAGAGTGCGCCCAAAAAACACACGTTAAAATTGAAATTCGCAAGAATTTCCACCTAAAAAGCCGCCCTCTGTGCACGGTTACGGCACAGAGGGCGGCTTTCCTTTTCGGCTTTTCTTTTGTGTGCTTTTGCTCGGCGCTCAATGACTCAGCCTCTTTGTTGTGAGATCAGGAAATTTGGGGAATAAGCTCCTCAAAGGAGCCGTTGCCCTCGATGTATTTGTCGCACAATTCACGGGCTTGATCCTGCCCGAAACTGCAAGGGTCGTAAATTCCCACGACGGGAAAGCCTGCTTCCTTGGCGGTTTGTATGGCAAGCAGGGAATCCTCGAACACCCAGGTTTGCCCGTGGGGAGAGCCGAGAAATTTTTCGGCAGCAAAAAACACGTCGGGCTTGTCCTTTCCCGCGCCGATCTCGCTGCAGGAAACGATCCCCTCAAAATAGTCCAGAACACCGTGCCTGCCGAGAACAAGTTGGATGAGCGCTGTCTCGGCTGCAGAGGCGATGCACATTTTCACACCTTGGCTTTTGAGATGCGCAAGAAGTGCGTGTACCCCTCGCTTTAGCTCTACCACCTCACCGTAGTACCACTCAAAAATAGAAATGCAAAAATCGGCAACCTCCTTTGCGTTTTTGGCAACGCCGTATTTTTCATGCATCAGGTGAGCAAGGAAGGAAACCGTTTGCGTCCGCATCGCCCTGTCGTCGGCAGGATCGGGCAAAAAATGCTTGCCGTCAAAATAGATTTCACCCACTTTTTTGTAAAAGATCTCCCAAAAGCCAAGGGAATCGATCAGTGTTCCGTCGCAATCAAAAATAGCACCCTTTACCTGCATGCGCTTTCTCCTTTTATGTCCGATAAACACCGTAAACGGTGCAACGTAACGATTATAGCATAAAAAGGAAGGGATTGCAAGCGAGAAATGAAAAGGTTTTGCTCGCTTTAGTTAAATCTACCTTGAAGCAAGCTCTTTTTTTGGCGCATATTATATTCGGAATATAAAAAAGAGGGAAAACGGTATGAAAAACGAAGGAACGCTGTTCTCACATACGATGATTTTGGGTATTGGCTCCGTTGCCTCAAAGGCGATCTCCTTTTTGCTTTTGCCGCTGTATACCGCGGCACTGACGCCTGCCGAATTCGGTACTGCAGATATTCTCGTAAACACGGCGGTGTTGCTTTTGCCGCTGGTTTCTCTGCATGCGCCCGAAGCAGTATTTCGCTTTCGTGCGGGCGGAGAGCGCGGTGCGTTTGGAGCAGGGCTTGTTTTTCTTGTGATAGGCTTTTCGCTTTTTGCGTTATTTCTCCCCATTTTAGGGCTTTCCTCCTTGCTGCGGCCCTATATCGGCTTACTGTTTGCTTATGTAGCGGCATCCGTGCTGCGCTCCTTTTTGGCGCATACGCTGCGCGCAGACGGTGCTTTTGCCTTGTACGCCCTACAGCAAATTTTTTGCGCGATGCTCACCGCACTCCTGCAGATCCTTTTGCTCACGGTGTGGCATCGCGGTGTGGCGGGGTATCTGCTTGCGGTCATCCTTTCGGACGCCACCACCTTTTTGATCCTTGCGGTTTGCTTGCTTGAGCGTTGGTGGAGCAACGGGCGCGCGCGCCGCCCTCTTTATAAAAAAATGCTTCGCTACTCCTTGCCGCTGATCCCCACGGCGGTGCTGTGGTGGGTGATGGCGGTTTCCGACCGCTATTTTATTCTGCGGCTGTGCGGAGAGCATGATACGGGGCTTTATGCAGCCGCAGGACGCTTGCCCGCATTATTAAGCTTTATTTTCGGAGTGTTTTTAGAGGCATGGCAGTATGCCGCGCTTCGCACCGAAAAAGAAGAGCTTGGCGGTGTGTTTGGGCGGATCTATGCCTTGATCGTACCGTTTTTGCTGTTTTCGGGCGTTGGCTTAACGCTTTTGGCAAGACCGCTTGTCAGGCTGTTTCTGGCGCCCGAGTACGCCTCGGCTGCCGCATTTGTGCCTTTTTTGGTCTTTGGTGTATTGTGCGGCGGATGTGCCAATTTTCTGGACAGTATTTATCGCCTGCGGCTTTCCACAGCCGCCTCCTTTGTGACGGCTTTGGCGGCTGCGGTGACGAATCTTTTTCTTAATTTTTTGCTGATCCCGCGCATGGGGGCGTTGGGTGCGGCCTTGGCAACTGCGCTTTCCTACGGGGGATTGTTTGCGCTGCGTCTGTGGCACACAAGACGCTTGCTTTCCTTCCGGCGTCTTGGCGTTCCGCTGCTTCTTTCCTTTTTTATGTTTTTTGCTTGCGCCGCGGCATTTGGGCTCGAAAGATATCGCACGGGTGTTTTTCTCGCGCTTTGCAGCTTGCTGCCTGTGTTGAAGCATCTGTATCGTACAGGGGTGTTTTTGTGCCGACGCGGACTGATTCTTATGAAAGCTTTGCAAAAAAAGAAAAAATACGAAAAAAACTTTTGAAAAAGGGGTTGCTTTTTTTGGGGGAATATGGTATACTAATCTGCGTGTGTGAACACGAAGTATAAGGGTGGTCCGCTGCGAAGCTCTGCATGAACATCCGGATTTTGAAGGAGGCCATAAAATGAACTTGATTCAGGCTTTTACAAATGAGCAATTGAAGGCAGAGGTGCCTGTCATCCGCATCGGTGACACCGTTCGTATCCACAACAAGATCGTGGAGGGCACCAAAGAAAGAATTCAGCTTTTCGAGGGCACCGTTATCGCCAAGCACGGCGGCGGTATCTCCGAGACCTTTACCGTAAGACGCGTTTCCTACGGTGTCGGTGTTGAGAAGATCTTCCCCCTCCATTCTCCCAATGTTGCAAAAGTTGAAATCACCCGCGTTGGTAAGGTCCGCCGCGCGAAGCTTTACTACCTGCGTGACCGCATGGGCAAGGCTTCCAAGGTCAAGGAAAAGATCTGATCGTCGCGCCAAACATAAAAGGAGTGCCGCAAGGCACTCCTTTTATGTTTATTGCGTGCACGGCATGGGGAAGCGCGGAATATTCTGTTGATAGAAGTCTGTCATGGACGAATTTTGTCAAAGAGGTGGATTTTCTATGCAACAAAGAAGCACGCTGGCGGATCTGCGCCCTGGGGAGAGCTGTCTTGTTACGGGGCTTGCGGCAAAGGGCGCAATGCGCCGCCGCTTGCTGGATATAGGGCTTGTGGAAAACAGCCGCGTTTCTTGTCTCGGGAAAAGCCCGGCGGGAGACCCTGCGGCATACCTGATCTGCGGCGCGGTGATCGCTATTCGAGCTACGGACGCACGCGACGTGCAGATCGCGGAAATACAATGGGTCTGACGCATCGCAGCGTGGGGCTTGGCGCCGTGGATGGCGGCTTAGAGATTCTAAAAAAATCCCCGAATGACAAGGTGGTCGCCCTTGCGGGCAACCCGAATGTAGGAAAAAGCACGCTGTTTAATGCGCTCACGGGAATGCATCAGCATACGGGAAATTGGTCGGGAAAGACCGTGTCGAGTGCGCAAGGGCATTGCCGATATGAAAAGCAGGGGCTTGTTTTGGTGGATATCCCCGGAACGTATTCGCTGATGGCGCATTCCGCCGAGGAGGAGGTCGCCCGTGACTTTATTTGCTTCGGCGAGGCGGATGCGGTCGTGGTGGTGTGCGATGCCACGTGTCTTGCCCGAAATTTGAATCTCGTATTACAAATTTTGGAGATCTGCCCGCAAACCGTGGTTTGCGTTAACCTCATGGACGAGGCAAAGCGAAAGGGTATCGGTGTGGATCTTTCGGTGCTTTCCGCGCGGCTGGGCGTGCCCGTGGTGGGGGCGGTGGCGCGTAAAAAAAGAACGTTGAACGCTCTTCTTGCCACAATGGCAAGGGCGGGAGAACTACCGTTCTGTACAGAGGTGCGGGTACGGTATCCGAAAACGGTGGAAAAAGCACTAGAAGCTGTGATCGCCGCATTGCAAAAAAAGGATTTGAAGGCGTTACCCGCGCGATTCGTTGCATTGAAGCTGTTGGAGCACGACGAGGCATTTTTACAAAAGATATTTGCATATGTTGGCGAGGATCTTTTGTGTGACGAGGATCTGCGAAAATGCACAATAAGGGCACAAACGGTACTGGAAAACGAAGGACTTTCAAGGGATCGCTTCCGTGATGCCGTCGTGTCCTCGCTCCACAATACGGCGGGGGCGATAGCCGAGGAGGCGGTACGGAGAGCAAGGGAAGGAGGGGGAGAGCTTGCGGGGTGCTTTGACCGCATTATAACGGGAAGGTGGACGGCGTATCCCTTGATGCTGCTCATGCTTGCGGGCATCTTTTATCTCACCGTTACAGGGGCAAACTATCCATCGGCGTGGCTTTCCTCGTTTTTCTCGTGGCTTGGCGAATGGCTGGCGCGCGGCTTTCTCGCCGTGGAAGCGCCGCCGTGGCTTACAGGGCTTCTTTTGGATGGCGTGTACCGCGTGCTGACGGCGGTGATAGCCGTCATGCTGCCGCCAATGGCGATCTTTTTTCCGCTTTTCACGCTTTTGGAGGATGTGGGGCTCCTGCCGCGTATTGCCTATAACCTTGATCGCCCCTTTTGCCGTTGCCATGCCTGCGGTAAGCAAGCGCTGACCATGTGTATGGGCTTTGGATGTAACGCGGCGGGTGTTGTGGGGTGTCGCATCATAGACTCTCCTCGCGAGAGATTGCTTGCTATCCTGACAAACTCCTTTGTGCCCTGTAACGGGCGCTTTCCCACGCTGATCGCCGTGATCGCCGTGTTTTTTGCGGGGAGCGTGGCGGGCTGGCTCGGCTCGCTGTATTCGGCGCTGCTGCTGACGCTGTTCATTTTGCTTGGTATCATCGTCACCTTTTTGGCAACGCGCCTCCTTGCCGCCACCGTGCTTGCGGGAAAGCCCTCCTCGTTCACGCTGGAGCTGCCCCCGTACCGTCCGCCGCAGCTCGGGCAGATCCTTGTGCGCTCGGTGCTTGACCGCACGCTTTTCGTGTTGGGTCGTGCGGTGGCGGTGGCAGCCCCAGCGGGCGCACTTCTTTATCTGCTTGCCCATATTTCGGTGGGGGAGAGCACGCTGCTTCTTACGCTGTCGACGTGGCTTGAGCCCGTCGGGCGCTTTCTGGGGCTTGACGGCGCAATCCTGCTTGGCTTTATACTCGGATTTCCCGCCAACGAGATCGTGCTGCCCATCACGCTGATGATCTACGGTGCATCGGGAACGCTGCCCGAGCTTGGGGGCTTTGCCGAAATCGGGCAGGCGCTTGTGCAGAACGGCTGGACGGGAGGCACGGCTTTGTGCTTTATCCTGTTTTCCCTCATGCACTGGCCCTGCTCCACCACCGTTCTGACCATCCAAAAGGAAACGGGAGCCCTACGCTGGACGCTCCTTGCGGTGCTTTTGCCCACGCTCTTCGGTGTGTTGCTTTGTGCCGCAGTGAACGGTATCCTTCTTCTTTTTGCTTAAAAGGGGTGCATGCACCCTTTTTTTGCATTAATGAAGAAATTTTTACTGCTTTGTGCCTTTTGCTCGCCCTCCCGCCGCCATCCGCGATGCACAAACGCCCAACACACCAATTCGGTAGGGCGGTGCCTTGGTGCCGCCGCCATCCGCGATGCACAAACGCCCAACGCACCAATTCGGTAGGGCGGTGCCTTGGTGCCGCCGCGATCCGTGACGCACAAACGAGCAACGCACCAATTCGGTAGGGCGGTGCCTTGGTGCCGCCGCAATCCGTGACGCACAAACGAGCAACGTACAAACCTGTAGGTTGTCCTCGCTGCGCGAGCACGCAATATGCGGTCCTCGGCGGTCCGTAATCCGCGATACGCGAACGGACGGGATGTTGGTTGGAAATTACGGACGGTCGGGGACGCCCGTCCCTACAGAAAATACGCCATCCGTGACGCACAAACGGTTAACACACAAACTCGTAGGGACTGACGTGACGCAAATCTCAATCAAATAACACGCGCCCCGCGCAAGACCTTGCGCGGGGGCTTTTGCTTGAAAAACCGCCGTAAAACCGCGTGGGAGAAAACTTTTTGCATTCCTTTACTTTTATATATTTTTGTGATATACTAAATTATATATCTTCAAAAAAAGGAGGGATGATCGTGCAAGAAGGCGTTTTCCACCTAAAAAGTCCGTTTTTGCCCACGGGCGATCAGCCACAGGCGATCGACGCCATCGAGCGTGGCTTGCGCGAGGGGATGCGCTACCAAACGCTGCTTGGCGTCACGGGCTCGGGCAAGACCTTTACCATGGCAAACGTGATCGCGCGCATGAACCGCCCCACCCTGATTTTAGAGCCGAACAAAACGCTTGCGGCACAGCTTTGCTCGGAAATGCGCGAGTTTTTTCCCGATGCCGCCGTCGAGTTTTTCGTCTCCTACTACGACTACTATCAGCCCGAGGCGTATATCCCGGGGCGGGATATGTATATCGAAAAGGATGCCTCGATCAATGACGAGATCGACCGTCTGCGCCACAGTGCCACTGCCGCGCTGCTAGAGCGCCGCGACGTCATCATCGTGGCAAGCGTTTCCTGCATTTATTCGCTGGGTGACCCTACGGAATACCGCAGCCTCGTCATTTCTTTGCGCCCGGGGATGCAAATGGACCGCGACACGCTGGTCGAGCGCCTTGTGTCTATCCAGTATGAGCGAAACGACCTGAATTTCGTGCGCAACAAGTTCCGCGTGCGCGGTGACGTGGTGGATATCTACCCCGCAGGGTATGGGGAAACCGCGGTGCGCGTGGAGTTTTTCGGTGACGAGATCGAGCGCTTGGTGGAGTTTCGCGCCGTTACGGGCGAGGTTCTGCGCGAGCTGCGCTATTTCGGCGTATTTCCCGCCACACACTACGCCGTTTCCGACGATAAGCGCGAGGCAGCGCTTGCCGAGATCGGCGGGGAAATGCTGGAGCGCGTGGCGTATTTTGAGGCAGAGGATAAGCTCTTGGAGGCGCAGCGCATCAAGGAGCGCACGAAATACGACCTTGAAATGCTGCGCGAGGTCGGCTATTGCTCGGGCATTGAAAATTATTCGCGCGTGCTGTCGGGCAGACCCGCAGGCTCAACGCCCTACACGCTCCTTGACTATTTTCCAAAGGACTATTTGCTCATCGTTGACGAGTCCCACGTGATGCTCCCGCAGGTGCGGGGTATGAGTGGCGGCGACACGGCAAGAAAGAAAAATCTGGTGGATTTCGGCTTCCGTTTGCCCTCTGCTTACGATAACCGCCCGCTGTATTTTCACGAATTTGAGGAAAGGATCGGGCAAGCAATATTGGTCAGCGCCACGCCCGCCGAGTTTGAAAAGACGAACTCCGCCGCCGTCGTCGAGCAGCTCATCCGCCCCACGGGCTTGCTTGATCCCGAGGTCGAGGTGCGCCCCATCGAGGGGCAGGTAGACGACCTGATGGGCGAGATACGCCTGCGCGCAGAAAGACACGAGCGCGTGCTGGTCACCACGCTCACCACCCGTATGGCGGAAGATTTAACGGGTTATTTTGAGGAAAACGGCATCAAGGTGCGCTATATCCACCACAACGTGGAA
>CAZOFQ010000009.1:0-29437 GCA_964579105.1 uncultured Lachnospiraceae bacterium | reverse complement strand
ACCCCGACAAGATCCGCGAGGTCATCGGCAAGGGCGGCGCTGTGATCCAGAAGATCACCGCTGATTCCGGCGCCAAGATCGACATCGACGATGACGGTACCATTCGCATTGCCGCCATCAACGGCGAGAGCGCAGACATCGCACGCAAGGCAATTGCCGCCATCGCATACGACCCCGAGGTCGGCACGGTGTTTGAGGGCAAGGTCACAGGCATCAAGGAATTCGGCTGCTTCGTCGAATATCTGCCGGGCAAGGAATGCATGGTGCACATTTCCAAGATCGCCAAGACCCGCATTGAAAAGGTTGAGGACGTGCTGAAGATGGGCGACGTCGTCAAGGTGAAGTACATGGGCATCGACCAAAAGAAGAACCGCATGGAATTCTCCATCAAGGACGCCTTGAACTGATTTGAGATTTATAAAAAAGAAGGGCACCCCTTTGAAAAGGGGCTGCCCTTCTTTCTTATTTTTCGCATCCGCGAAAAATAATTCAATCTTCCCACCCGAAACTCTCACACAAAAAATACCTTGTGTGTGCGCTAAAAAAAAGAGAAGAATAATAAAAAAATAACTTGCTTGGGAGAACGGTATGAGAAAAACGAATCCTTGGGACAAAATATTGCTTTTTTTCACACTGATCGCACTGGCGCTTGGGTGCATAGGACTCACCTTCTTCCCGGCCGCACGCTATTCAGAGGCTGAGAGGCGTTATTTAGCCGAGCTACCCGAGATTACGGCAAACGGTATTAAAAACGGCACGGTAAGCGCCGCGCTGGACGACTACGCAAGCGAGCGATTGCCGTTACGCAACATCGGTCGCCGTCTGTTCGCACTGGAGCAGCTGCTGCTTGGACGGCGTGAGGTGCGTGACGTGATCCTTTGCCGCGACGGCAGTCTTTTGCGCCGCCTTCCCGTCAACCAAAGCGTATTTGAAAAAAACCTGTCGGCACTCGCTCGCTTGCAAAAAAGCCTTGCGCCGCTTTCCGTCACCGTGGCAGTTGCTCCGCGCCGCATTGACGTGCGCGATGAAGTTTTGCCCGCACTGTATGACACCGTGCGCGACCGGGCAGACTGGGAGCAATTGCCGCAGGATACCGTTACCTTTACCGATTGCAAGGAGGATGCCTGTTGGTACCGCACCGACCACCACTGGACAAGTGAGGGGGCTTATTTTGCCTATGTGCGCTTGGGTGAGCAGTTGGGATACACACCTTACCCTAAAAGCGATTTTACCCCCGAAACGGTATCGAAAAGCTTCTACGGCACCTCCTACGCCGCTGCGGGGATCCCATTTGTATCGCCGGACAAAGTTACCCTGCTCCGCTTTGCTTCGGACGAGACGTATTGTGTGATACGCGACGGTCTTCCCGCACCATTTTCGGGCTTTTACAGTCTTGAAAAAGCAAAAACGCAGGATACGTATGACGTATTTCTTGGCGGCAACTGCGGCGTGACCGAGATCACGCAGGGAGAAAACGATACTCGCCCTACCCTGCTTGTGGTCAAGGATAGCTTCGCCAACGCCCTGCTTCCCTTTCTGGCGCTGCATTACCGCATCCTCGCCATAGACCCGCGTTACACCTCGACAGACCCTTGCACACTTGCACAAAATGCCGACCGCGTGCTTGTGCTTTGCGGCATGCAAACGCTCACGCAAACGCCCTTTATCTCACTGCTCAAAAAATAAAAAGCCCGCCGAAGCGGGCTTTTTATTATTCCGTTACCAAGACCCAATAGAAGTTGCAGTATTCGTCGGAAAGATTTTTGGCATTTTCCGTTGCGGACGCTACCGACATATCCTCAAAGTCCTGCTTTTCAAGATCCTCATAGGCTCTCCAGCCGCTTTGACTTGCAAAGGTAACGTTCATAAGTGCTGCGTCGTAAAAGGCGTTGAGACCGATCTTGGTCACCTTTTCGCCGATCGTTGCGGTGTTCAGCTTTGCACAGGTAGCGAAAGCAAAATTCCCAATTTCCTTCAGCGTTGCGGGGAAGTTGATGGTCTTGAGATAAGTGCAGCCCATAAAGGCAGATTCGGAGATCTTCGTACCACTCTCGCTCCAGGAGACCGTCCACAGATTCTCACAATTCATAAAGATCTGTGCGGGCAGCACGGTGACAGCTTCAGGCAATGCGATTTCGGAAAGCGCCTTGCAGCTGTAAAACGCCATTTCGCCGATCTCGGTCACAGCTTCGGGAATAACGATACCATCCAGCGCCTCACACTTTGCAAAGGCTGCCACGCCGATCGCCGTCAGGCTTGCAGGCATCTTCACAGTCGTGAGAGCCGTGCAGCCGTAAAATGCCATCTCACCGATGGAAACGACGCTGTCGGGCAACGTCACGGCAGTGATATTGGTTTTGGCTTTGAACGCTTCTTTGGCAATATCGGTTACGGGAAAATCCTTTTCACCGATGGTGATATTAGCGGGCACTGTGATAGCGTGGGGAACGTGAGAACCCGAATAATTGATAATGGAGACCTCGTCGCCATTGATGTATTCGTAGTAGAACGCATCGTCGTAATCCCCCTCGGGGCGGTAGACCAGCTCCGTGCTGGAGACCGTCAGGTCAACGCCTTCTCCCTCATCCTCTCCGTCTTCTTTGGAGCAGGCTACAAAAACGGTGAGCAGCATCAAAAGCGCCAGCATCAAGGCAAAAATTCTTTTCATTTGCAAATTCCTCCGATACAGGTTTGCGGCAGTGCCGCATACAGAATGATACATATAACATTATAACCTAATTTTCACCTTCTGTCAAGAGACACGCACGTTTTTTATCTCCTCCTTTCTCTTTTTTTGCTTGACAACCACCCAAATTACTTGTTATAATGAAAGCAGTCATGAGAAAAGGGGGGAAATATTATGCACGCTTGCGACGAAAGCATCCGTTCGCTCAAGGGCATAGGTCCTGCCAAGGCTGCCGCCTACGAAAAGCTGGGGCTTCGCACCAAGGGAGATCTGCTGTATCATTTTCCGCGCAGCTACGAAAACCGCGGAGACGTGCATCTGCTATGCGACGCCCCCGCAGATTGCCGCACCGCGGTGATCCTCACCGTAGGGACCGAGCCCAAAAGTGCGCGCATCCGCGGACGCATGACGCTGCTGAAATTCCGCGCCTTTGATGAAAGCGGAAGCTGTGAGATCACCTTTTTCAATCAGGATTATCTGAAAAATCGCTTTCTTCTCGGCTCTGCCTTCCGCTTTTGGGGCAAGGTGCAACGGGTCGGCAAAAGCTACAAAATGCTCTCCCCCGAGTTCGAGCCGTACGAGAGTGACACCCCACTTCCCGACCTGCTCCCCGTTTACCGCCTTTCGGAGGGGCTTACCCAAAAGCTGCTTTTGCAAAACGTGGAAAGCGTGCTTTCCGCCACCGCCTTGCTGGAAGACCCCCTGCCCGAAAAGATCCGTACCGCCGAGCGTCTTGCCACGCTGGGCTTCGCGTTGCGCAATATTCACAACCCCACGAATTATATCTCGCTGGCGGCGGCAAAAAAACGGCTGATCTTTGATGAGTTTTTCGTATTTGCATTGGGACTCGCTCTTACCAAGGAAAAGGGTAAGACAACGGGAATTGCACCGCGATGTGCGATAACCGACCCCTCACCCTTGCTTTCGCTTTTACCCTATCAGCTCACAGGAGCGCAGGCGCGCACTGTTCGTGAAATTGCCGCAGATATGGCAAGCACAACGCCCATGAGTCGCATTGTAGTGGGAGACGTGGGCTGCGGAAAAACGATATGCGCTGCCGCCGCTATGCTTTTTGCCGTGCAAAACGGCAGACAGGCTGCGCTGATGGCTCCTACGGAAATTCTGGCGCGTCAGCATTATGAGGAGCTTTCCCCGCTGTTTGCACGGCTTGGCATCCGCACGGAGCTACTGATCGGTGCCACCACGGCAGCCAAAAAGAGAAGGATCAAGGAGGAGCTTCTTTCCGAGGATCCCGCCGCCCGTCTACCTATCGTGATCGGCACACAGGCTCTGCTTTCCGACGGTGTCGGCTTCGCCGCCCCCGGGATCATCGTCACCGACGAGCAGCACCGCTTCGGCGTCAATCAGCGCGCGCTCCTTTCCGAAAAGAACAGTCATGCACACATGCTGGTGATGAGCGCCACTCCCATCCCCCGTTCTCTTGCACTCGCGCTTTACGGCGACCTTTCGCTTTCCCGCATCGACGAAATGCCCGCAGGACGCCAACGTGTTGACACCTTTGTGGTGGACGACTCCTATCGCGAGCGCCTTCACAGCTTTATCGCAAAAACCTGCAATGAAGGAAAGCAGGCTTATGTCGTATGCCCTGCAGTAGAGGAACGGGACGCGGAAAAGGACGAGCTGCTGCTATCCGAGATCGGTGAGACCGCGCCGCTTGCAGCCGAGCCACTCAAGGCGGCGGTGCAATATGCAGAGGAGCTGCAAGCGGCTCTGCCACAGCTCCGCGTGGGGCTGGTACACGGAAAAATGAAGAGCCGCGACAAGGAGCAGATCATGCAAGCCTTTGCCGCAGGAAAATTGCAGGTATTGGTTTCCACCACCGTCATCGAGGTGGGTGTAAACGTACCGAACGCCTGCCTGATGATCGTGGAAAACGCCGAACGCTTTGGTCTTTCGCAGCTGCATCAATTGCGCGGACGCGTAGGCCGCGGACGGGAAAAAGCATACTGCGTGCTGGTTTCCGGCACTCCTCTTGACGATGATTCCACCGCAGCGGGGCGTCTTACCACCATGAAAATGACCTATGACGGGTTTGAAATAGCGGAGCGAGATCTTGCCCTGCGCGGCCCGGGCGACTTCCTTTCGGGCAATACGGAAGCCGCGATCCGTCAAAGCGGCGGCGTGCGCTTTCGTCTTGCGGCACTTTGTGACGATACGGGGCTGCTTTCCGCTGCATTTACCCGCGCTCGCGAGCTGATCCTTGAGGATCCCGAGCTCGGTGCGCACCCCACACTCCGTGCTACGGTGGACAGAATGTTCTCGCTGTCCCCCGATACCATCAGCTGATATGCGGCTCTTCCTGTCGGATCTGCGTGCGCTCTCGCCCGAGGCTGCGACACGCATGATAGAAGCATTGCCGCCGAAACGGCGGGATACGGTGCTGCGCTGTTGCGAGCCTTCCGCGCGCAACGCCAAGGCGGCAGGCTATCACCTTGTCCGCTATGCCGCGGCACAGCTGGGCGTGGAGCTCCCCTTGGCGGATTTTGAGATCGGCAAGAACGGGAAGCCGTATTTCCCCGATCACCCCGTGCATTTCAACCTTTCGCATACCGCACACTGTGTGGCAGTTGCAGTCTCAAAAGCTCACCCCGTCGGGGTGGATATCGAAGAAATACGCCCCCTGCGGGAAGGCTTTGGCACACGCTGGTTCTCGGACGCCGAGAGAGCGTTGCTTGCACGTGCGCAGGACAAGGAGGAGGAATTGATCCGCTTGTGGACTGCCAAGGAGGCCGCGGCAAAATGGGTGGGGCGAGGACTTGACTACAACCTTTCCAATATCGACATAAGCAACGCTGTCTCTGCCTGTTTTTCTCTTGGAGAAATGCGCCTCGCGCTCTCCTTGTGCCCTGCACGCGAGCTGCCCGCGCTATCCTTCGTCTTACCCGAGTCACTCCCGATATAAAAAGACCGCCAACGGGCGGTCTTTTTCATATTTTCACCATCCACGCTCTGCGAGAAGATCTGCAACCTCACTCGCGGTGGGGATAGAAGGTGCAGCCCCCTTGCGGGACACGGCAATGGCGGAAGCGGCAGTGGCAATCTGCAAGGCACGCATGGGTGCCTTGCCCTGCATCAGTGCGGAGAAGAAATACCCCGTAAAGGTGTCTCCCGCCGCAGTCGTATCCTGCACGGACACGGGCATGATGTCACAGAACGCGCGCACTTTTGCGTCTGCATACATCGCACCGCGCTTACCCAGCGTCAGCACGACCCTCATCGCAGGATAACGCGACAGCAGCTCCGTTACGATCTGCTCCGCATCGCTCTTGCCCGAGATCTGCTCGCCTTCCGTTTCATTCACGATAATGGCATCCAAAAGCGAGAGATCGAGTGAAAGGATCTTCTCGTTGAAGGGGGAGGGATTGAGTACGATGGTCATGCCGCGCGCCTTTGCCTTACGGATGATATGGTCCGTATCGTTGATCTCGTTTTGCAGCATCAAAAGGTCGCCTGCGCCAAAATGCGAGAGCACGTCATCCGCAAACGTCTGCTCGATGCATTGATTCGCGCCGCCGTGCAGCAAAATACAGTTTTCACCCTTGCGCGTGACCTGAATGATCGCATGCCCCGAGGCGGTATCCTCGCGCACCTGCACGAAACGGGTATCCACTCCCGCGGACGCCAGCATATCCGTCAGCATGCCGCCGTCTTTTCCAATACAGCCCGCATGATAGGTCTTAGCACCCGAGCGTGCAAACGCCACCGATTGATTGAGCCCCTTTCCGCCGCAAAACAGCTGTAAGGAATCCGAGGAAAGCGTTTCTCCAGCACGAACGAAATGCTCCACACCGTATACGTAATCAATATTCAAAGAGCCAAAATTCAAAACCTTCATAGCCGTCTACTCCTTCCGATATTTAAAGACATTGTAACACAGCTCGCCCCCAAAAGCAACCGCCTTATGGCAAGCTTGTCTTTTGGGGGCGATGCCTTTATTCCATTCCGTTGTTGTCGTGTGCAAGAAACGCGCGCGTGCGTTCGCTTTGCGGGTGGTCAAACACCTGCTCGGGTGTGCCCTCCTCCTCGATCACGCCGTCTGCCATAAAAATGACCTTGTCGGAAATGTTGCGGGCAAACTCCATTTCATGCGTCACGATGATCATGGTGTGGTTCTCATCGCGCAGGGATCTGATCACGCGCAGCACCTCACCTGTCAGCTCGGGGTCAAGCGCCGAGGTCGGCTCGTCAAAGCAAAGGATCTCGGGCTCCAGCATGAGCGCTCGCCCGATGGCAACGCGCTGGCACTGTCCGCCCGAGAGGGCACAAGGGTAAAAATCCGCCTTCTCCGCAAGCCCCATGCGGGCAAGCACAGCATCCGCCTTTTCGGAAATGACATTCATTTCGGCAGCGACCGCTTCGCGGTCCTTATGCAGCTTTTGCGCCTTCAGGCGCTCCTTTGCCTGCAGCTGTGCCGCCAGCGTAAGATTGCCCTTTGCGGTATATTGCGGAAAAAGGTTAAAGGATTGGAACACCATACCAAAATGCAAGCGTCTGCAGCGCAGCTCCTGCTCGGAAAGCTTGCCCATGCGCGCCTGCTCGTCAAGCACGGTCTCTCCCCCTACGGTAATTTCACCCGTGTCGGGGGTCTCCAGAAAATTGATACAGCGCAAAAGGGTGGTTTTTCCGCTGCCCGATGAGCCGATAATGGAGATCACCTGCCCCTTTTCAACGGAAAAATCGATCCCCTTGAGCACCTCGGTGTTCCCAAACGTTTTCGTAATATTCTTAACTTCCAAAAAAGCCATAATTACACCTTGAAATAATCCAGTTTCTTTTCCAGCTTGCTAAACAGCACGGTGAGCAAGCCGTTGAAGAGCAAATAGAACGCACCCGCGTAGAACAAGGGCCAGAGAATGACCTCGCGGTTCACGATCTGCTTGGCAATGGTAAACAGATCCACATGCACCACCACGCTGGCAAGTGCCGTATCCTTCACAAGCGTAATAACCTCGTTGGACATAGGCGGAATGATACGCTTGGTGACCTGCAGCAGCACTACGCGGAAGAAGATCTGACGCTTGGTCATACCAAGCACCTGCCCCGCCTCATATTGCCCTTGCGAGATGCTTTGGATGCCGCCGCGGAAAATCTCGGAAAAATAGCACGCATAGTTGATGGTAAACGCGATGCACACCATCAGCAGCTGCTGAGAAAGCGTGCGAATGGGAATGTTCAGCCAAAGCCCGGGACCATAGGCGAACACGATGATCTGCAGCATAAGAGGCGTTCCTCTTATAACCCAAACAAAACCTCTGCACAAAGCGTTCAGAGGTTTGAATTTGGACATCGACCCCAGGGCGATCAGCAATCCCAAGGGGATCGCTGTCGCCAGAGTGATGCCGAATATTGCAAGTGTATAAACAAAGCCCTCCAGGAGCTGCTCTGTAATTTGCCAAAAACTCATGCTTTACCTTATTCTGCCGCCTCAACGTTTACGCAGCAATCCATGCCTGCGGAGCCGTCCTCAGCGCCAAGCAGAGCCTTCTTCATGTCGTCGGTGGTCTTGTAAAGCTCCTTGTCCGCTTTGCGGATCACGGCAACCTGCTTGTTGTTCATGTAGGGGATGGAGACCTCCATCTCTGCCTTACGCTCGTCGGTAATGGTCATGCCATTCCAGATGCAGTCGATGGTCTTGCTCTTAAGCTCCGCTTCCTTGGTCGCCCAATTGATCGCCTTAAACTCAACCTGGAGACCCAGCTTCTGGGCAACTGCCTTGGCAAGCTCGATATCGAAGCCGATCAGCACACCGTCGTTATCCTTATAAGCGATGGGGGCAAACAGGGTGTAGCCCAGAATAAACTTACCCTGACCCTTGATGTAATCCCAATCCTCCTTCTCAGCGTCGGTGAGCTCCGCAACGGTAGCGTTCTTGTCGATGCAGATCTCGGACTTGAGACCATACTTATCGGCGATGGTATCCACCGTGCCGTCATTGGCAAGATCGATGAGGGCTTGGTTGATCATCTTGGTAAAGCCGCTGCCCTTGCGTGCGGCAATGCCGTATTGCTCGGTAGCAAGCGTCAGATTTTCAACGATCATCAGACTGTCGGAATAGGTGCTGTCCTGGCTCATGTAGTAGCCTGCCATCACGCTATCCATCACGCCAACGTCAATGGATTTTGCGTTGAGCTGGATCAGCACGTCCATTTGCGAGTCAAGGGGCGAGAAGTCCTTGCCGAACTTCATATCATATTTGCTGCAAGAAGCAAAGGTGAGGGCGCAGCCTGCGATCATCAGGAGCGCGAGGATGAGAGTGACGAGTTTTTTCATGGTGATTCTCCGTTTCTTTTGATTGCTTTAGCACTTTACCTCGCTAAAGTATGCACACATTATACCACTATTAGAACACTTTGTCAAGCCCTTTTACGGATTTGGGCATAAAATTCTTTTCTTCCTTAAAAAGAAATGCCCGCAAAAAAAGAAGTGCCCGCGCGGCTCGCGCGGGCACTTCTTGCACTTACGCCTTGGGGACGAACGCCACAACGATCGCGCCCGGGCCTGCATGCGTTCCGATCACGCAACCGAGCTGACCGATCATCAGCTTATCCTCGTTACCGTCCATCACATCCCTGCTGTCGGCAAGGTACGCCTGCACGGTACCGTCATTCACTTCACCTGCGTAAGTAATGGCAACGGGCATAGAGAAATCGATGCCGCCCGCTGCAGCGATGCTGTCGTTGAGTAATTTGTGGCTGAGCCTTGCGCCGCGCGCCTTTCCCAAGCTTTCCAGCTTACCGTTATTGAGCGTAAGCACGGGCATGAAGTGCAAAAGTCCGCCCACGAAGGCGACGGTTTTGGATATACGTCCGCCACGCTTGAGATACTCCAGCGTTTCCACACGCACAAAGAGTCTCACCTTGTCCTTCAGCACATTCAGCTCGTCAAAGATCTCCTTGGCGCTCTTGCCTTGCTCACGCAGGGCAACGGCGTGAGCGATCAACACCTGCTCGCCCGCAGTAGCGCTGAGGCTATCCACAACGAACACCTTGCCCTCGTAATCAGCTGCGGCAATGCTGGCACTCTGATACGTGCCCGACAGACCGCTGGAAAGAGTGATCGCCACCACCTCGTCTCCTTTCGCCACTGCCTCGGCAAAGGCATCGGAAAACTCTGCCACGGTTACCTGGCTGGTGCTTGCCAGCTCCTTGTTTGCTTTTAAGCAGTCGTAAAAGGTATCGGGGGTAATATCAATACCGTCACGGTATTCCTTTCCCGCCAAGATGGTCTTAAGGGGAACAAAGCCGAGATCCTTTTCCTGCGCTACGCTGAGCTTGATGTCCGATGCGGAATCCACAATAATCTTTACACTCATTATTTTTCTCCTTTATTCTTATCAGATACCGAATATACAGGACGCTGTTGTCCCGTAAAACGGTCAAAATTTTCAAGCAGAGTCCCGAAGGTGCGGTAAAATGTCCTGATATCCTCCTGCGGGATATCGGCACTGACGAAATTCTGCACCTCCATGGCAAAAGCCGAAATTTCCTTTGCCATTTTCCAGCCCTTGGGCGTAAGCAAATATTTGCACCCGTAACGGCGGCGATCGCTTTCCTTGTCGGTGGTGATAATGCCGCCTTGCAGCAGCTCCGCCGTTTCGCGGGAGACAAGCCCGCCGGTGGAGCGATTCATCTCACACAGCTCCGCGGCGGTCAGCCCATCGGGATAATTTCTTAAAAGATAGATCAAAAAAACATGCGCACCCTTAATGCCCAGTCGTTGCGCGATCTCGACCTTCAGCTTTTGCACGTCGCCGTGCACGCCCCAAACCATACGCGAAAGAATTTCAAAGCGCTCCTCCACCTCATCACCCCTCTTTGCTGTGATCATCCCTATTATAGCACGCAGATGTTTACTTGTCAATATTTTTGCGGCATTTTAAAAAACTTTTTCAGCCAAAAATTCCCTTGCGTTTTTTCTTGCTCCCTTCGTGGAATTGAATTGCAAACGGAGCATAATAATGCCAAAGCACAATCCTTTGTAAAACAGAAAGGTGAGATTTATGAAAACACGTATTCTTTCCGCATTTTCGGCACTTTTTTTGCTCTGCTCTCTTTTCACCGCCTGCAGCGGGACAAGAGCAGACGTACACGTTTTTTATTACACGTACAGTGACACGTATATTTCTACGGTTCGCACGGCGCTTTCCGCGCGGCTTAGCGAAGCAGAGCTCTCCTATCAGGAATATGACGCGGGAGGGAATCAGACCACGCAGACCGAGCAGATCCGTACCGCCATCACAAAAGGGGCGAAGATCATTCTGGTGAACATCGTCAACACAGGCTCGGACGATGCGGCAAACGAGATCGTAACGCTTGCGCGTGACGCAGGCGTTTCGCTCGTTTTCTTTAACCGCGAGGTCACCGACACCGTCATCAACTCTTACGACAAATGCGCCTACGTAGGCACGCGCGCCACGGAAGCAGGCGTCCTGCAGGGCGAGATGATCGGTGAATACCTGACGGAAAACTTTGACGCCACAGACAAAAACGGTGACGGAAGGATCTCCTATATTCTTTTCAAGGGCGAGGAAGGCAACAACGAGGCGATCTATCGCACGCAATACAGCGTAGAGGGTGCCAACGCCTATCTTGAAAAGGCAGGGAAGCCTGCTCTTGTGTTTTATGATAAGAACAATCCCAACGCCTATCTGGTAGACCAGAACGGGCAATGGTCTGCCGCTGCCGCAAACGATTATATGACCACGGCGCTCACCTCTTATAACGCCGCGAACAACAATATGATAGAATTGGTTATCTGTAACAACGACAGCATGGCAGAGGGGGCGATCTCCGCACTCAATGCCGCAGGCTACAACAACGGCGGGGAAAGCCCTTATATTCCCGTGTTCGGTGTAGATGCAACCGAAGCCGCAAAAAGCCTGATACAGAACGGCAAAATGACGGGTACGGTGAAGCAGGATGCAGACGGCATGGCAAAAGCGCTTGCCGTGCTTGCAGGCAATGCGGTTACCGACGCAGAGCTTATGAACGGCATTGAAAGCACGACGGTGGACGAGACCGTAAGAAAGATTCGGATCGCGTATGGAAAATATCTTGGTTGAAAATCATAAACGCCCCGATAAAGCATTGCTTGAAATGCGGAATATCCGCAAGGATTTTCCGGGGGTGCGCGCCCTGGACGACGTCTCTCTCGTGGTGAAAGGCGGTACCGTTCACGCCCTTATGGGCGAAAACGGTGCAGGAAAATCCACCCTTATGAAATGCCTGTTCGGCATTTATCAAAAGGACGCGGGGCAGATCCTTTTGGGCGGGAGGGAGATACAGTTTCGCTCCCCAAGGGAAGCGTTGGAGCATGGCGTGGCAATGGTGCATCAGGAGCTCAATCAAGCACTGGGACGCAGCGTGATGGATAACATCTGGCTGGGACGCTACCCCACCCGTCTTGGCATTTTCACCTCGCAGAAGGAAATGGAGCAGAAAACAAGGGAGGTTTTTGAGGAGCTGGGGCTTTCCATAGACCCACGCCGCATCATGAGCACGATGTCCGTGGCACAGCGTCAAATGGCGGAGATCGCAAAGGCGGTCTCCTACAATGCACGCATTATCGTGCTGGACGAACCGACCTCGTCCCTCACCGACGAGGAGGTCGGGCATCTGTTCCGCATCATCCGCACACTGCGCGCACGCGGCTGCGGTATCATCTATATCTCACACAAAATGGAGGAGATCCTACAAATCTCCGATGAGATCACGGTGATGCGCGACGGTGCACACGTGGCGACCGCCCCTGCCGCCGAAATGAGCATGGAAAGGATCATTCGCCTAATGGTGGGCCGAGAGCTATCACAGCGATTCCCCGAAAAAGCCGATACCGTGGGGGAAACGGTCTTTGAGGCGCACGAGCTTTCCTCCCGCCACACGCATCTCAAAAACGTGTCGCTTACGTTGCGCCGCGGAGAGATCGTGGGGCTTGCAGGGCTTGCGGGCGCGGGTCGATCGGAGCTGCTGGAAAACATCTTCGGGCTTTGTGCAAGAAGTGGCGGTCAGCTCCTTTTGAACGGTAAAGAGATCCGCAACCGCAACCCGCGCGAGGCGATCGCCAACGGCTTTGCACTTCTGACCGAGGAACGCCGTGCCACGGGCATCTTCGGCATTCTCGACATTACGGAAAACACCACCATAAGTGCGTTAAAGCGCTACCGTTTCGGGGGATTATTGCTATCGGACCGCCGTCGACGCACCGTCACGGACGAGATGATCGGGCGTCTTGCCGTACGCACCGCGTCGCGACGCACCCAGATCCGCACACTCTCGGGCGGCAATCAGCAAAAGGTGATCTTAGCGCGTTGGCTGCTCACAGGTCCCGAGATCCTCATGCTTGACGAGCCGACAAGAGGGATCGACGTGGGCGCAAAATACGAGATCTATCAGCTCATGAACGAGCTGGCGGCAAAAGGCAAAGCCATTTTGATGGTCTCAAGCGAGCTACCGGAGCTGCTGGGCGTGTGTCACCGCATCTACGTGATGTCAGGCGGCGAGATCACGGGAGAAGTCAACGCAAACGAGACCTCGCAAGAGGAAATCATGACACTGGCGTCCAAAAACGTCTGATCACAAGGAGCATCACATGAAATTCAAAGTCATCGAAAAATTCAAGGCTATGGAAAAGGAGGAACGGCGTGCGTATATCGGTGAATTGCTTATCAACAACTCGCTTTATATTTTTCTTGTTGCCGCCATCATCTTTATTCAATGCTTCAATCCGCGTTTTCTCTCCTTTCCTTCCGTTATCAACATCATTTCCCTTTCCGCCGCCAATCTCCCTATCGCGCTGGGTGTCGCGGGAGCGATCATCCTTGCGGGCACCGACCTTTCGGGCGGACGCGTCGTGGGGCTTGTGGCTTGCGTTGCGGCGGCTCTGCTGCAATCCTCGGGCTACGCAGGGAAAATGTTCCCCGCGCTTTCCACACTGCCCGTATTCGTCGTTTTCTTGATCGTTATTGCCGTGGGCGCCCTGGTCGGCTTTCTCAACGGCTATTTTACCGCCACCTTTCATCTGCATCCCTTTATCGTCACCCTTTCCACGCAGCTGGTGGTCTACGGTGCGTTGCTTCTGTTTTTGATGACGGGGAACAACAACGGGCAATCCATCTCGGGACTTGACGAGGGCTATACCAATTTTATCAAAGGAAGTATTCTCCGCATAGGTGGCACGCCGATCCCCAACTACGTGTGGTACGTGCTCCTGCTCACCGCTGTCATGTGGGTGATCTGGAATAAAACCGCATTCGGCAAAAACATGTTCGCCATCGGCTCTAACGCCGAGGCGGCAAACGTATCGGGCGTGAACGTGAAGTGGGTCACGGTCGCGGTATTCGTGCTGGCGGGCGTGCTGTACGCCACCACGGGCTTTATCGAGGCGGCACGCATCGGCTCCAACTCCGCCAACACGGGGCTCAACTACGAGCTGGACGCTATCGCCGCCTGCGTGATCGGCGGTGTATCCTTCGTGGGCGGCACGGGAAAGATCGGCGGCGTGATCCTGGGAGTGGTCCTGCTGCGTCTCATCTTTGTGGGTCTCAACTTCCTTGGGATCGATGCCAATATGCAGTATATCATCAAGGGTCTCATCATTCTGATCGCCTGTGCCATTGATATGCGAAAATATTTAGTTAAAAAATAAAGGAGTTACTATGAAGGACCTGATTACAACGGAAGATTTCAGCAAAGAGGAGCTGCTTGACATGATCGAGCTTTCCCTCACCTTGAAAAAATGCATCGAAGTCGGCTACTATCCCCCGCTGCTCAAAAACAAAACACTGGGCATGATCTTTGAGCAAAGCTCCACACGCACACGCGTTTCCTTTGAGACCGCCATGGAGCAGCTGGGTGGGCACGCACAGTATCTTGCCCCCGGGCAGATCCAACTGGGCGGACACGAAACAATGGCAGATACGGGGCGCGTGCTCTCGCGCCTTGTGGACATTGTGATGGCGCGCGTGGATGCCCACGAGACCGTCGCAAGCCTCGCCGCCAACGCCGAGATCCCCGTCATCAACGGCATGTCGGATTACAACCACCCCACGCAGGAGCTGGGCGATGCCATCACCATGGTAGAGCATCTGCCCGAGGGCAAATGCCTGGAGGAATGCAAGATCGTGTTTGTGGGGGATGCCACGCAGGTGTGTGCCTCTACGATGATGATGACCACAAAGCTTGGAATGGAATTCGTGCAGTTTGGTCCCAAGAGCCATCAGCTCTCGGAAAAAATGCGTAGCATCGGTGCGGAAAATTGCCGCATCTCGGGCGGTAGCGTAACCGTAACCGATAACGAGGAGGAGGCGCTGACGGGTGCGGATTTCGTGTATACCGATGTCTGGTACGGCCTTTATAATGCAGAGCTCTCCCGCGAAGAGCGACTGGGGATCTTCATGCCCAAATATCAAGTAAGCGACCGCATGATGAAGCTGGCAGCACCGCACGCCAAGTTCCTGCACTGCCTGCCCGCAAGCCGCGGCGAGGAGGTACTGGACGAGGTGCTGGATGCCCCCTACTCGGTGGCATTCCGGCAGGCAGGCAACCGTCTTTCCGCTATGCGCGGCATTTTGGTCTACCTCCTGCGTGACCGCATCGCCGCCGATGTGCGCATTGCGGCGGCACAGCAAGCACTCTGCACCGAGCTGTTCCACATTCTGTAACGGGGGCACGGTATGAGTGAAAAGGTAAAAAAATTCCGTCTGTTTGACGCGGTGCTCGCGGCGGTCTGCGTGGTGCTGGTGGTAGAATCCTCTGCACCCGCCGCCGCCATCGGCAACGCCCAATTTTTCTGGTGGCTGTTCCTGCTTATTTGCTTCTTTTTGCCTTACGGGCTTATCTCTGCGGAGCTGGGCACGACCTACGAGGGCGAGGGCGGCATCTGCGACTGGGTCACGCGCGCCTTCGGGCGGCGCTGGGGCAGTCGCGTCTCTTGGTATTATTATATCAACTTTTCCCTTTGGATGGGCTCGCTCGCCGTACTGTTCACAAACATCATAAGCACCGTAACGGGACGCGAGATCTCGGTCCTTCCCGCGCTGCTTTTGCAGCTCGCCTTCATCTGGCTTGTGGTGTTTATCAGCAACTACAAGGTGAGCGAAAGCAAATGGATCCTCAATATCGCCGCCATTCTCAAGGCGCTTTTGATGCTTTCCATCGGCGCACTGGGCATCTACGTGGCAATCACGCGCGGCTCGGCAAATTCCTATACGCCCGCGTCCTTTCTTCCTTCCTTCACCTCGGGTGGGCTTTCCTACGTCTCGGTGATCTTATTCAACTTTCTCGGCTTTGAGGTAGTGACCACCTTTGCCTCGGAAATGAAAGCTCCCGATCGCGAGATCCCGCGCGCCATTGTGCTTGGCGGCATCATCATTGCATTTTTCTATTTGCTCTCTGCCTTCGGCATCGGTGTGGCGGTTCCCGCCGAGGAGCTGTCGGCGTCGGGCGGCATTCTGGATAGCTTCAGCTTGCTGCTCGGCACAAGCGGCGGCGTGCTGTTCACGCTGATCGGTGTGATCTTTTTGTATACGCTTGCGGCAAATCTGCTTTCCTGGTCGCTGGGCGTCAATAACGTGGCGTGCTACGCTGCCAAGGAAGGACTTTTGCCGCGCGTGCTTGCCAAGAAGGACAAGCGCGGCATGCCCGTCGGTGCGAATTTTACCAACGGCATCATTGCCTCCGCCGTGGTATTGATCGCACCCTTCATTCCTTCCGCCGACGTGTTCTGGAGCTTCTTTGCCCTCAATATGGTCACGCTTTTGCTGTCTTATATCATGCTCTTCCCCGCTTTCCTAAAGCTGCGGCGCATCGAGCCCGACACAGAGCGACCCTTCCGCGTGGGCGGCGGACGCATGAGGCTGGCGCTGATGACCTACGTGCCCATGGCACTGCTCATCCTTTCGGTGATCTTTGCCATCATTCCCTTCAGCCGCGCGGAAATGAGTGAAAAGATTCCGCTTTTGCTCGGCACACTGGCGGCAGTGCTCATCGGTGAGGTGATCGCGGCAGGTGCCGCAGGCGGCTTCCCGCGGCGCGAAGATCGAACGAAGCCAAAAACACAGGAATAAGGAGAAGCTATGAATCGTTTGAAAAGCACTCCCCGCGCGGACGGCTACCGCATGCCGGGAGAATTTGAAAAGCACAAGGGGACGTATATCATCTGGCCGCAGCGTCCCGACAACTGGCGGCTCGGCGGCAAGCCCGCGCAAAGGGTCTTTGCAGAGGTTGCCGCCGCAATTGCGGATTTTGAGCCCGTAACGGTGTGCGTAAGCAGCGATCAATACGCCAACGCGCGTGCCATGCTGCCCGCTTGTGTGCAGGTGGTGGAAATGTCCAACAACGACGCCTGGGTGCGCGATTGCGGCCCCACCTTTGTCACAAACGGGCGCGAGCTACGCGGCGTGGACTGGGAATTCAACGCTTGGGGCGGTCTTGTGGACGGGCTGTATTTCCCCTGGGATAAGGACGATGCCGTGGCGGAAAAGATCTGTGAGCTGGAGCGCGTTTGCCGTTACCGCACAACGGGCTTCGTGCTGGAGGGCGGCTCGATCCACGTGGACGGTGAGGGTACAGTCGTGGTGACCGAGGAGTGTCTGTTAAGCGAGGGACGCAACCCCGATCTTAGAAAATCCGAGATCGAGCAAAATTTGTGTGACTATCTCGGCGCGGAAAAGATCATTTGGCTAAAACGCGGTATCTATCTGGACGAGACAAACGGGCACGTGGATAACATCTTCAGCTTTTCCGCCCCCGGTGAAGCATTGCTCGCGTGGTGCGAGGATGAAAGCGATCCGCAATACGAGATCAGCGCAGAAAACCTGAAGATCTTGGAAAATGAGACCGACGCACGCGGACGCAGGATCAAGGTCCGCAAGCTGGTGCTTCCCTCACCCGTTACCATCACGCGTGAGGAAAGCGAGGGCGTGGATGCTGTAGAGGGCACGCTTCCGCGCAAGGAGGGCGACCGCCTTGCCGCCTCTTACGCCAACTTTTACGCGGTGAACGGCGGAGTGATCTTCCCCATGTTCGGTGATGCCAACGACGAGCGCGCAAGAAAAACGCTGGAGGAGGCATTCCCCACAAGGCGTGTGGTGGGCATCTATGCACGCGAGATCCTGCTTGGAGGCGGCAATATCCACTGCATCACACAGCAGGTGCCGCGGGTGAGTGTATGAAGGAGCCTCGTATCGTGGTTGCCCTTGGAGGAAATGCGCTGGGAAACACCCCCGAGGAGCAAAAGCGCCGCATTGAGGAATCCTCCGCGGCACTGATCGACCTCATCAGTGGGGGCTGGGAGATCATCGTGACGCATGGCAACGGTCCACAGGTGGGCATGCTGCACCTCGCCTTCAGCGAGGGCGCGGCAAACGATCCGCACATTGCCGCCATGCCTCTCGGTGAGTGCACCGCCATGAGCCAGGGTTATATTGGCTATCACTTACAAGCAGGGCTTACGCGAGAGCTGCGCCGCCGCGGCATGCCGTGGGAGGTGGCGACGGTGGTAACGCGCGTGGAGGTCTCACGCGAGGACAGCGCCTTTTTGCATCCCTCCAAGCCGATCGGTGCCTTTTACGAGGAAAAGGAAATGCAAAGGATCAAAAGTGAGGATCCCACGGCTTGCTTCAAGGAAAATGCAGGTCGCGGCTACCGCCGTGTTGTGGCGAGCCCCAAGCCGCAGCACATCGTAGAGCTTCGCTCCATCCGCAACCTTCTGGACAATGAGTTTGTGGTCATCGCCTGCGGCGGCGGCGGTATCCCCGTGCTCAAGCAGGGTGAAGGGGACTATCTCGGAGTAGAAGCCGTGATCGACAAGGATCTTGCCGCGGAAAAGCTCGCGGAGGAGATCGGTGCAGACGCACTGTTCATCCTCACCGCCGTGGATCGTGTTTGCCTTGACTTTGGCACCGAACGGCAAAGAGAACTCTCGCACATGAGCATTGAGGAAGCGGAGCGCTATTGTGCCGAGGGGCATTTTGCCGCAGGCAGTATGCTGCCCAAGGTGCAAGCCGCCATTGCCTTCGCTAAAAGCGGGGAGGGTCGACGCGCCGTGATCGCCTCGCTGGAGAAGGCGGCAGATGCACTTGCAGGAAGATCGGGCACGATCATTGGCGCAAAGACACACAAAACACTATCAGCCGCGGCACAAAGCAATGGCTCAAAAACGCCTTGATTTCCATTTTCGATCATTTATTTTCCAATTCCTTCGCGCCATCTTTTGATTTTTTCTCGATTCGTCTTTGAAAAAACACAAAAAAGCCTTTGCCGCATGGCAAAAGGCTTTTTTTTGTTTTCTTTTCTATCAAAGGCTGTCCTTGCTTTGCACCTCGATTTCCTCGATCTCGCGCATCCATTCTGCCGCCGAAGCGTCCGAGGGCATGCGCCAGTCGCCGCGAGGAGAAAGTGCCACGCACCCCACCTTGACGCCGTCGGGAACGCAATTTCTCTTGAATTGCTGCGTAAAGAACCGCTTCCAGAATACGGCAAGCCACTTCTTGATCACAGCACCGTCAAAGAGCCCGTCAAAGGCGATGCAGGCAAGCTCATAGATCTTCAAGGGGCGGTATTGATAGCGCACCGCCCAGTACAAGAAGAAGTCATGCAGTGCATACGGTCCCACAATGTCCTCTGTTTTTTGCGCGATCTTGCCCACTGCATCGGGCGGGAGCAGCTCAGGGCTGATGGGGGTATCCAGAATTCGCCCCAACACAGCAGCGCTTTTTGGGAAAGATCCGTTCCCTGCAAGTGTCTCGATTACAAATCGAACCAAGGTTTTGGGCACGTCGCAGTTCACGCCGTACATACTCATGTGATCGCCGTTATAGGTACACCAGCCCAGTGCCATTTCCGAAAGGTCGCCCGTGCCGATCACGATACCGCCCACTTGATTGGCAATGTCCATCAGCACCTGCGTACGCTCGCGCGCCTGCGCGTTCTCGTAGGTGACAGAATAGTCGTCAGCGGCATGTCCGATATCCTCAAAATGCTGCAATACCGCATTCTTGATGGAGACCCGGCGCACGGTCACTCCGAGCGTTTCCATCAGCTCCAGCGCATTGGCAAGGGTCTCCTCCGAGGTCCCGAAGCAAGGCATGGTCACGGCGGTGATATTGGCGGCGGGCAGCTGCAGCTTTTCCATGGCGCGGATCGCAACCAGCAGCGCAAGCGTGGAATCCAACCCACCCGAGATTCCCAACACCGCTTTGCCCCCCGTAAGGGCGAGACGGCGCGAAAGCGCCGTGCTTTGTATTTCAAAGATCTCCGCGCAACGGCTTTCGCGTTGCTCTTTTTTGGAGGGGATAAAGGGCAAGCGCTCCACCTCCAGCAGCGCCCCGTCGGAATCGCAAAGCGCAAAGCCAAGATCTACGCTTTGCGCGTCACAAGCAAAACGATTGGCACATTCACCAAAGGTGCGGTTATGCAAACGATCAAAGCGCACGCGACCCAGATCCAGGTCTGCCGCAAGCAAATATCGGCTGTCCACCGCATTTTGATTTTCTATTACAAGCTCGCCGTCAAGCGCCATCAATCCCTGTCCGCTGAACACCGTATCCGCCACAGACTCCTCAGCACCGGCGCTGACGTAGAGATACGCGCAATGCGTGCGTGCGGAGCGCTCCCGCACGGCGCGGCGGCAATTCTCGCGTTTGCCGACAGCCGCCCCCGAGGCGGAAAGATTGAGCAGCACCTCAGCGCCCGAAAGTGCTGCAAGGGTCCCGGGCGTCACGGGTGCGTTCAGATCCTCGCAGATCTCCGCACCGATCACCGTTCCATCCGCTGCGCGGAACAAAAGATCTGTGCCAACGGGAAAGGTGAAGCATCCAAGCGTAGCAAGTGTAGTCTCAAGATCCATCCCCGACGAAAACCAGCGGCGCTCTGCACCTTCGCCGTAATCCACCAAAAAGGACTTCGGCACAGCACCTAAAATACGCCCCTCGCCAAGCATCACGGCGCAGTTATACAAGCGTCCTTCCACCCAAAGCGGCGCGCCCAACGCCACAAGCAGCCCCTGAGGAATCGCCGCGGCAAGTGCAGGCAACGCCTCTGCCACACGCTCGCGAAGCAGCTCCGACAAAAACAGATCGCCGCACGAATATCCCGTAAGTGCCAGCTCGGGCAACACCAGAAGCTTCGCCCCTGCAATCGCCGCATCCTCGGCACTGTGTAAAATTTCCTTTTGATTAAACGCAACGTCCGCCACCTTCAGGGCGGGCACGGCAAGCGCCGCACGCAATACGTCCTTCATAAGATCTCTCCTTTGAGGCTTGATTGATATTATTGTACCACACTTTACCGCAAAATGCAACAACAAGCGCATATTCCCCACGATTTTAAGAAAAACTCCCCCGCGAATTCTCGCGGGGGAGCCTTGAAGATCTGTGAGTCACCGACGCGGCGACCGCTTGTTAAGCGGTTGCCGTTGCGTCGATGGTCATGGTAGCGCCCGTAGCGTCACCTGTAACCGTAAACGTGCAGTAATACGTGCCGTCAGTCTCGCACACGAAGGTGTCGTCGACCAACTGGACCTCAGCGCCCGTAGAATCATAGAACTTGTAGGTGATGCTATCGGCAGAGCCCTTTGCAAACGTGAAGGTATAGGTGTTGCCTGCCTCCAGACCGATGGATGCATACCAGGTGCCTGCCATTTCATCAAGCGGTATGACCTGCTCAGACGTAATGGTGGGACCGGTCAAAATGTTCTCGCTCACCCAATCACAGCCCGTGGCGGTGCATTCGCCCAGATGGTTGGTATCGGGAGTATGGCTCTGCATCGCGATGGTAGCACCCGTTGCAGAATCCTGCATAGCGGTGATCAGCAGATAGTAGGTCTGCGAGGTTGCACAGTAGAAGTTGCTGCCGTTCAGAAGCTCGGCATCAACGCTTGTGCCGTCGTTGTTGAGAAGTACCCAGGATACGTCAACGTTGTTCAGCTTCAAGTCATAGTGCGTGCCTGCAGTCATGTAGGACTGGTAGTAATACGTCTCGCCTGCCGTATAGGTCACGGTCTTGGGAACGTTTGCGCTCAATGTCTGCGTCAGCTTGCTGCCGCAGGAAGCGGAGGTACACTCACCCTTGTAGTTATAGGAGTGGCTGTGGCTGATGTTGATCACACCCGTGGTGTCAGCCACTGCGTCGATCACCAGGTATACCGTGCGTCCCGTATCGGAGCCGAAGTAGATGCACGTATCGGGGTTATACCAGCAGTTTCTGTCGGGAGAGTAGCTCGGCAGCTCACCGCCGCCGCTGCAAACGCGGATCTCTACGTTGTCGGGAACGGTGATCTTGTATTGAGAATTGATAAGAGCTGTGAACTTGTAGAAGTAGGTCTGACCCGCCTCAAAGCTCACGTCATAGTTGGTCTCAACCCTCAAGGTCGTGCTGTAGTCGCTGCTGCAGATCGTACAGATGCGCTTGTGCCACTGGCCGACACCCTCAGCGAGGAAGGTGTGCTCGTGCTCAACCTCCATCCAGAACTGTGCGGCGCACTTGCTCTGTGCCGTCACAACGATGTAGTACGTACCCGTTTCGGGGCAAGTGAAGTTGTTCGCGGTCACGTTCTCGCCCGCCTCGTTATACATTGCCCATCTACCTACGAAGGAGGTATTGTAGCGGAAGCTGTAGACCTTACCCTCCTCCAGCGTCTTGCGGAAGTACCAGGTCGTACCCGATTCAGCCGTAACGGAGGTGGTCTTAGTGTAGAACTTAGGCAGCTCGGTGCTCATGTTCAGATCGCAACCCTCGTAGGTACATTCGCCCTTGTGGTTGAATGCGTGAGAGTGGTTGATCGTGAGACCGCCCGTGGTGGAGAAGCTTGCAGTGACAATGATGTAGTAGGTGCCGTCTGCGGTGCAGCGGAAGATACCCTCCTCGACCTCGAGCTCATCGCCGTTCGCATTGTAGAGGACGTATTCACCGTTCTTGGCAAGGATCGTGTAATCCACGCCGCTTCTCAGCACGACGCTGTAGTAGTAGGTGTTACCCTTGACAAGGTTGGTTTCGTAGACCTGCTCGACGCCAAGGCTCACGCTGAGCTGCTTGTCGCAAGCGGAGCAGTAGCCAAGGTAGCTTGCATTGTGCAGATGCGTCACCGAAACGGAGGTCGTGCCAAAGCCGCGGCTGGTCACCACCAGATAGTAGCTGCCGTCGGCTTCGCAAGCAAATCTGCCGTCGGTCACGTCGCACTCGTTGCCCTCCTCGTCGTAAAGCTTGTAAGTCGCAAGCTTACCGTTGGCGATCTGGAGGTTGTAGTTAACGCCGTTCTCAAGCACCAGCGTATAGTACTTCACGTCGCCGATCTCGCAGTAAAGCGTCTTGGTGGTATCCACCTCGAAGGCTGTAGCGGCATTGTAGTTACCGCACTCGTCAGAGGAGCAAACGCCCTTATGGTTAAAGTGATGCACGTGTGCAAGGTAGCCCTGCAGCGTCTGTTGCTGTGCCGCGGAATAACGGCTGTAAGCGCCCTTCACCGTCAGGCTCTTGTAGAGGTAAGGCGCTTGCTTCACGGCGCTGTTGTCGTTCAGCGCGCGCGCCGCCACGTTTGAGAGCGAATCCGTGCCCTTCTGTGTGTCGAAGGTGGGATAGTAGGTCACGATCTTTTCCACGGTCGTACCGTCATCGCCCACAAGCTCGATGGTTACGTAAGGAATGCCCACGTAAACGGTCTCGTAGTGCTTTGCGGGGATGTTCACGAGAGCCGCGCGGAATTCCAAGCCCTCGGTCTCGCTGTTCTTTATAATGCCCGCCGCGGTCGCGGGGATCTGCACGAAGGGCAAGCCCAGCTCCGTGTAAAGCGCCACGTCGAATTGCCCTGCGGGAACACCAAGCTCGTCGTTTGCAAGCAGGTTGCTCATGGGCATGACCAGCGTGCCGTAGGAGAGTATGACGTCTTCGAGCTCATAGCCCTGCTCGCCTGCAAGTCTTTCAACGTCCACAAGGAGCGCTGCGTACTGCGTGGGCGAGAGCGTAGAGGTAAAGAGCAGACCATTGGAGGCTGTGCCCTCGTTGTCCTTGTACAGACGGACCTCAACGGTGGGCTCTACCTCGGGAGCGAGGAGATAACCGCCCTTGTAAGCAAGCACGTAGTAGGTACGGCCCTTGTAGTACATGGTAGGCGTGGTCGCGCCGTTGATCAGAATAGATGCCATGGGGAAGGATTCATCTGCTGCCGTGCTGCCCACGTCGGTATATACGAAGTATTTCTGTGCGGCGGTCGCCATAAAGATACCGCCCGTAACGATCAGCTCGCCGTCGGTGCTGGACTTGGAAAGAACCCTGTCAGATGCACCTGTACCGTCGGCATTGTTGATAAACGTACCGCCGTGGATCTCTACCCAGCCGTTGGACGCACAACCGACAACAGCCACTGCGGAGCTGACACACTCGTGCGGCGCTTGCTGCACAAACTCACCGCCCCAGATATAGATACCGTGCTCGTTTGCACCGTGTGCCGAATTGTAGCCCGCGGTGTAGACCGTATATTGAGCGTTAGACTCTACGTAACCGCCGTAGATCTTGGTGGTGCCGCTTCTGCCGTAGTCGTAGATCGCGGCAATACCGCCCGCACGGTGATACAGCTCACCGCCGTTCATGGTAAAGGTTGCGTCTCGTTGCACCTCAACGATGCTGGCTTGGGCGGGACTCAAGCCCGAAGTCGTGTCCGTGGAGTTATAGTATTCCGCAAAGGTCTGCAGCACGCCGCCGTTGATGGTCAGCGTAGAGCTGTTATTCACGTAGAAGCCGCGCATGCCGTGCGAGCCCTCGATAGCCGTTCTCTCGGCTGCGGTGATCGTAGAGGAAAGCTGATGGCCAATGTCGAACTGTCCGCCGTTAACGGTCACGACGGAGCTATTGCTCATGAGGAACATACTCGACATGCCTCTGCCCACGAGCCCCTCGGTGGAGAACGTACCGCCGTTGATGGTCAGCTCTGCTGTATTTTTCACCCAAAACATTGCCTCTGCAGTAATGACGTGATTCACGGCAGTCATGGCAAAGGTACCGCTGTTGATCGTCATCTTTGCAGTAGTATCCAGGCAGATCATCGCACTGTTATCCGTGGTGTCCTTGGTGGCGTGCAGCGTCCAGCTGCCGCCGTTGACCGTAAGATCGCCCGCCGACGACTTGATGTAGCACCATGCGGCGTACAGCTCCGCACCGTCGTACACGTTCAGCACGGAGGTTGCGGTTGCCGCGCCCGAGGCGCCCACCAGGGAGACGGTTTCGGAGGAGGTACCGAGTCTGGCTGTGCTGTATACATCAACAGTAGCGCCGCCTGCCGTTCCCTCGAAGGAGATCGCCTTCGCATTGGTCGGATTGCCTGCGGGGTCATAGCCCACGCTACCGTAAATCTCGACCTTGGAGTTCGCCTGTGCACGGATCAGCGAGGTGCCCGCAGAATACGCGGAGGCGTAGACGTAAGCGCCCTCTTGCACGATCACCTTGGTCGAACTGTTGACTTGAATACCGCCGCTGGTACAAACGACCTCGGCACCCTCGCCGAGCTCCAAAACCGTTGCGCCGTTAGTGGTTGTACCCACGTTGCTAACCTCAACGGGCTTGTTGACACCGTCGTAGATCACGATATTTTCAAAGGTCACGTAGCCGTAGATGAAGAAGCGGTAGGCGTTGGCGCTGTCCGCATTCACGTCGTAGGTGAATTGCTGACCCTCGGCGCTTGTCAGGGTAATGTGACCGCGGCGTCCCAGATAACGGCTGCGCAGACGCGCGCCCTGCGTGCGTGTGATATCCTGCTGCAGCTCGATCACGCCGTCGTAGAAGCCGACTGCCATCAGTGCGGTGGTGATGCTGTCGTCGCCGTAAAGCTCGATCACGTTGCCCTCAACGTGCTCGCTGCCGTAGACCTTGTAGGCAAGCGTGCTCTTATCCACGCTGCTCTTGAGCACAACGGCTTCCTTGGTCCAGCTTACGCCCTCATTCAAGAGCGCAACGGGGTCGCCCGCCTCCACGGAGGGCTCGTAGGCACCGTAATCATCGGCGTCAAGCGCGGTCAGCTCGTAGTTGCCGTATTCCACGTCGTAATACGCGCCGCAGGTATAGGATCTCGTCGTACCGTTGGGTTGGTCGATATTGCTTGCCCACGTCTTGGTGGTAGCGGCTGTCAAGCTCGAATCAAACATACCGTTGCCTTCGGTAAGGCCCGCCACGTAGTATTCGCCGCCCAGCAGGTTCAGCACCCACTGTGCAGCATTGCCTTTAGAGAAGACGGTGTTTGCGCTACCCGTACCGTTGGCGTAGAAGCGACCGCCAAAGACCCACGTGTGAGAGCCGTTGTTTGTACCGTTCGCGGTCACGCGAACGACCGACGCGCTCGTACCGTTATTGATAAACGTACCGCCCGTGATCACGACGGCAGAGGAAGTCTCGGAGTTTGCCGCATTGGCAAATTCGCCGTAGCTGCAGACCGTGTAGCCCGTAGCGGCGCCCGTAGTTTTAAAGGTACCGCCGCCGATGTAGGTCTTTCCGTTTGCCTCGGTCTGCACGATCGTGCTCAAGGGGCTTTCAAAATAACCGCCGTAGATGGAAAGATAACCCCTGTTGTAGATGATCTTGCCGATATCAATTTTTCCATCCCCATCTGTATCTTCGCAGCCGCCGATGGCAGCGCCCGACCGATCGCCGAGGATGACCAGCTCGTTGCCGCGGTTTTGCACGCGGTAAGCGGCATAGCTCGAACCCAGCGCCAGATACGTGCTGCAATCGGTGGTGGAGGTACCGCAGGCGTAAACCATAACGTCCTCGGCAACCACGGCGCTGCGCGAGCCATCCCAGATGCATATACCGTAGTTCGCGGTGTAAAGCACCAGGTTTTTCAGCGTTACAGTAGTGTTGCTACCATTGATCCAAAGACCTCTGCCGAAAATGGTGGTGCCCGAGGTATAGTCCTTAAGCAAAGGCAAATACACCTCGTATCTGCCGTCTGCGTCGTCAGCAGTTGCGTCCAGCGTCCAATCCTTGTTGTCAATATCCAAATACAGCGACTTCAGCTCCAGATGGTTGGCGCGCACCTTAACGGTGTAGCCGTCCTGCACCAGCAGCGCTGCATCTCTTATACTATTATGGTAGGAAACGTGCTCACCCTTTTCATTGAGCAGCTCGATGGGATTCTCGCTGATCGAGAAGCCCTCCGTATCGGTGGGGTTGCTGGCGGCAAGGAACTTGACCGCACTCTTTACCGTGAATTCGGGCAGAACGCCTGAGTTCACCGTATAGAACAGCTGGCTGAGCCCTGCGGGAGTATAGACCGTACCCGACTCCAGAGAAAGCACGGGCTGCTTGGGTTGGTGTGAAAGCGTGACCGAGGTGCCGTCACTCAGACTCACCGTCTTGGAGCGTCCCTGCGACTGCAGACCGAAGGTGGTCGTTTTCAAAACGTTGCCGATCTCCACCGTGCCGCCCTGCACGTAGACCTCGCCGCCCTGCACGTAGATCGCCGTGCCTGCAGCGCTCGGGTCCGCAAACTTGAGGTGAGCGCCCTCGCCGATCACCAGGCGGTTATTGTATAGCACCTGCACGGGGTACTTGGGAGCGACACCACTGTCACCCACGAAGCCGTCGCCCAGCGTCAGCGTGCCGTAGGAATACTGGTCGGTCAACGCGACGATACCGCCTGTCGTTTGCTTAAAGGTTACATTGGTCAGCGTGACGTTAGCGTCAGTTGCGCCGCCATACACGTAGTTACCGTTGCTATCAACACGCTCGTGTGTAAAGCCGCCGCCGTCCAGCGTCACGTTGATGTTGGGCATACCGCCGAACATGGCGCCGATCGCAGCCTTAAACCCAAGCTCGCCCAGCCATTGCAGCGTACCGCCGTCCGCAACCAGCTTAGAGGCTGCGCCGAGTGTAGTAGCGTCGGTCACGTCAAATGCGGCAACGACCTCGCCACCGTTCTTGACCTGCACGTCCGCGCCCGTAAGATCCGCCTTCAGCGAAACGGTCGTAACGACAAAGCCGTCAGCCGCCACCTCAGCACTCTCGGCAAACGCGCCAACGGCAGCAGTCACGCCGCTGTCGGCTGCGCCGAATGCATGACCCTCGCACGCATAAGCAATGTCGGCGTTGTAAAGGGTGACCGCCGCGTCGGCAGAGGTCGCGTAGATACCCCAAACGCTATCGGTCGATTCAACCGCAACAGCAGAATCATTTGCAGTCTTGAGGATCGCAAACGGAGCCATGACGGTGCCGCCTGCGACCTGCAGCGTAGCTGCACCGACCTTGATCGCCGCCAAGGGCTCGGTAGCAACGATATTGCTCACAAGGCCGATCTCACCGCCCGTGATGTGCGCCGCGGTGCCGTCGCCAAGAGAGAGTGCAACGTCCTTTTGACCGACGATCCGACCGCCGCCGATAAAGGCGACCGCGGTGCCCGTCAGCTTCACAGCGGCATCGCCCGCAACGGAGGTGAACGCACCGCCGCCGATGTACAGCTTGCCGTTCGTGCCTGCCACGGTGTTCATCACAACGGCTGCACCCTCGGTTGCGCCGTCAGCAGTACCGCCACTAACGGCGGTATCGTCACCGACGATCATCACCGACACGTGTGCTCCGTTCACGCTGATGGCATCGCCTGCAGCAGTGACCGTACAGTTCTCCAGTGTCAGACTGAGCATCGTATTGCCGGTGCTGTTACTACCATCGCCGTACATATCCACCACGATGGCGGGCTTTGCGGCGTCCGCGCTTTGGATGGTCACGTTCTTCACCGTCACCGTGTCGCGGTCGTTTGCGTAATCAAAGCGCCACGAGCCCGTGACCGTTACGCCCTCAGCACCCTCAACGGTAAAGCTGATGGGGTCCGCCTTGGTGTGCGTGACCGTCGTACCGTCGTCAGTAACGGTAAGGCGCGCAGAGCCCCAGGCGTAGTCGCCCGTGATGCTTTTCAGCAGCTTCACGGTGTAGCCGTCAAGCAGCACCGCATCAGCCTCGGCGAGCGTTTCGTAGTAGCCCACGGGCGCGCCGTTTGCGTCAAGCACCTCGACCTTGTCGTCGGCACCGCGCACGGGTGTGCCCGAGCCGCCCTCAGGCTCGGCTTGAGGCGTGGACTCGTCATAGCCGAGTGAGGACAGCTGTTCCCACAGGTCGCCTATGGCTTGCCCTGCCGCAGTCAGTACGGTTGCGGGGATCATGACCGCAACCATCAGAACCGCAATCAGAAATGCAAGTGTTCTTTTCATGTTCTTTCTCCTTCTCTTCGGAAAAATGACAGTTTGCTCCCGCCCGCATTGCGCGGGTAGAATCATACTTGAATTTATTTTAATATATCGTTTGCAATTTGTCAAGAGGAAATGGAAAAGTAATACAGCAAAAGCATCATTTTTGTGCACTTTTTTCGGCATTTCCACACACCGCCCCGCTTTCGGTGTGTTTTTTGGTGACACTCGCGCTAAAAATCAACGTTTTTGTGAGCAAAATATGAACGTTTTTCTTCCCTTTAGCCCCTTGGCAATTTTTTCACGCTGTTTGTGAATTTTGTCCAAAAGGACACGGATTGTTTACATTTTTGCGCACTTTTTCGCCAAAATCAACCAACACTCCCCCGACTCACAAACGGACAACGCACAAGCCGTAGGGACCGTTGTCCTCGCTACGCGAGCACGCAATATTGCCTGCGGCAATATGCAGTCCCGGGCGGTCCGCAATCCGCGACGCACAAACCCGTAGGGCGGCGCCTTGGTGCCGCCGTATCCGCGACGCACAAACCCGTAGGGCGGTGCCTTGGTGC